>CAZHZL010000018.1:0-36850 GCA_964537245.1 uncultured Oscillospiraceae bacterium | reverse complement strand
ATGTGTAAATTTAAGCAAGCAAATAGGGCTGCAGACAACCCGATTTAAAAAATCGGGTTGTCACAGCCCCATCATTTTGCAATATTTAAAAGTATTTTCAAATCATCATCATTAAGAACATAATTTTTTTTGCAATAATGACAAGCAATTTCAACACTTTCCTTATCTGCAATCATCTTCTCAATTTCCTTCTTGCCTAAGCTGATAACAGCTTTTTCGACGCGGTAACGCGAACAGTCGCATTTGTATTTTCCTTCAGTTTCCTCAAGAATTTTATAAGGCATATCGTGTAAAACCGTATCTAAAAGAATCTCAGGGTCTTTATCCTCTGCAAAGAAAAGCGAAACCGATTTCGGAAGCGAAGCAACATTTTTTTCGATTTTTTCGATTATTTCTTCCGTATGGTCAGGCAAAAGCTGCACCATATAACCGCCCGAGCCTAAAAGCACGCCGTCCTTTGAAACAAGAACACCAAGTCCGACAACTGTGGGCACCTGCTCCGACTGCATATAATAATAGGATATATCCTGCGCAATCTCGCCCGATATCAGCTCAACTGTTCCCGTCTGCGGCTCACTCATTCCCAAATCCTTAACTACACTCAGGCTACCGCTATGCCCCAACGCACCTGCTACATCAAGCTTTCCGTCCGCTCTCAACGGCAAATTTACATTACCATTTGAAACAAAGCCTTTAACCTCACCTGTTTTGTAGCACTCCGAAACAATATTACCGATTTCACCGTCTGAACGGATTTGTATACTTACTCTGTCCTTATCGTTTTTCAAATCTCCCGACATCAGAACTGCCGCAGTTAATGTTCTGCCCAATGCTGCCGTTGCAACATTTGTAAGCTTGTGAATTTTCTGTGCCTTCATAACAACATCCGTTGAATCAAATACAAAGGCTTTCACAAAGCCGTCATCTGTTATTGCTCTTAATATTTTCCCCATTTATTATTCCTCATTTCTGTTCATTTCGTCAATTCCTGATACATTTTCATAAGCTCGGCAACGCAAGCGCTTTCCGTTGTAGTTTTTATATCAAAGCCATACGCCTGCATAACTGCCTTGTCGTTTTCCTGATGTGCTTTTCTAAGCTCAGGGGGCATAGTAAGCTCATCGTATAAATCAGCAAGCGAGCAATCGGGATATAACGCTCTTGCATCAAGTATAGCCTGCGCTGTCTTTTCAATCTTTACCTGTTGCTCTGCTGTCGGCATCGGCCACGGGAAGTTATTATAAACGATATTTACCGAATACCTATAACGCATCTCTAATCTTCCACATACCGCACGCATCCAAGCCATATGAACATTTGATGTTAATATTCCAAAATGATACAATGAAGCATTAGGAACAAAAGAAGCCGCGTTGCTCGCAACAACTTCTTTTGAAAGATATCCTAATGGAATGTATTTTCTGTTTTCTGATGATGTTGCTGGTATGATTAGATAATCGCTGTCAGGCTGTTTTATCTCCATAAAACGAGTAGGATAATTTGCATAATCTCTCGTTGCTTGCTTTGTGCTCGAAAGCCTAAACTCTTTTACAGCTTCTACTCTTTTCATAACTAAAGACATTTTTCTCAATTCTACTGGCGTAATATTAAGTAACCATAGGCACCATCTTATTTTACCATTTATATAATCATCAGACCCCATAAACGGTCTAAAATACTTTTCCGAAGCTGGCTCAGATTTTACAAATTCTATTTTTTCCTCATCAGTAAATATAAGATGTCCGCCTTCGACTGGTTTACCGCCACTTTGCATTTTAGGAACATCGCATATAGGTTTTGTTGCGCTTTCTATAAACACATCAGGAGCTTCAATCAAATATGGATTAATACTCTCGACCAACAGCATTCTATCAGAAGTGTATAGTTTCCTTTTGTGTCGCTCACTAATAGCATTAAAACCCACAATAACACAATGAACAGCAGCTTTCTCGCTTGCTTCACTATTCCACTTAAAAGTAGTGTGTGCAAAATCAATATGTATTTTAAATCTGTCATACAATGGCTTCCATACAGAAGCTGTTTGCTCTCCTTGCGTGATTGAATTTGTAGACACAAATGCAACCTTTATTTTTGTTTCTTCAATAAATTGCGAAGCTTTAAAATACCAGCCTGCAACATAGTCTATCTTTCCCGCTGTTTTATATGGCTTCCCTTTTTCATCAAGATATACAGAAAGTATATCATCTTTTTGTTCTTTTGTTTGCAGGGAATATCCAACAAAAGGCGGATTTCCCATAATATAATTCAGGTTTTCTTTTGGCACAACATCGTTCCAGTCTATACGAAGAGCATTTCCTTCAACGATATTTGCATATGATTTTAGCGGAAGAAAATCGAGGTTTGTATGAATTATGTCCTCGGTTTCCTTCATCATCTGGCTTTCCGCTATCCAAAGAGCCGTTTTTGCGACGGTTACGGCAAAATCATTTATTTCTATTCCGTAAAACTGTCCGATTGACACCTTGATTGCGTTTCCGAAATCGAGAGAAATCTGTCCGTTTGTTAATGCTTTTAATACCTCGTTTTCAAGACGGCGGAGCGACATATAGCTTTCCGTCAAAAAGTTTCCGCTTCCGCAAGCGGGGTCTAAGAATGTAAGTCCTGCAAGCTTATCTCTGAAGGCTTCAAGTCTTGCTTCCCTCGTCTTTGCAACCTTTATTTCGCAAATACCTTCAAATTCTTCTCTCAATTCATCTAAAAACAACGGGTCTATAACCTTATGTATATTTTCGATTGATGTGTAGTGCATACCGCCCGACCTTCTTGTTTCTGGGTTTAATGTGCTTTCAAAAACTGCCCCGAAAATTGTCGGACTGATATTGCTCCAGTCAAAATCCGCGCTTGCCTTCTCTAAAATAATATTTATTATTTTTTCCGTAAGCGGAGGAATGATGATATTTTCATCTGCAAACAAACCGCCGTTCACATAAGGAAACTGCGCAAGCGTTTCGTCCATATATCTGTCCCTGTCCTGCGGTTTAGTATCGAGCGTCCTAAACAAGTCGATGAGCGCCTGTCTTGCGAATTTTACAGGGATAGCCTTCAAATAGTTATGAAATTTATTATGTCCTCCAAAAATCCCTGCGTCCTCGGCATACAAGCAAAACACAAGTCTTACGCAAAGCAGATTAAGACTTTTTAAAATTTCTTCATCATCGGGCGCGTCATATTGCTTCAAAAGCTCATCATAAAGCGTGCCGACGATATTCCCTGCCTGTATGGATATTTCCATTTCCTTTTTGATATTTTCATCGTCCGCGTCAACAAGAAACTGAAGTCTGTAATATTCCTTTTCCAAATCCTTGAGAAGTATGCTTTCAGGCTCGCCTGTCGGCTTTTCCATATCGTATATCAAAAATTCTTCAAAATTACATGTTACAATCCAGCGCGGTCTTTGTGAATACGGTAAAACCGCAGAATAACGCTGTGCCTGCTGAAAAGGTGTGAGCAGACTTCCGTCCGACTGCTTTATCGCTTTTCTTAAATCCTTGCCTCTCCCTTTTTGCTCAATTAGAATATGCGTTGAGGGAATAAACCCGTCAATAAAGCTTGTGTGGTCAAGGTGTACCTGCTCTTCAAACAAAATATACTGCTCGGGGTGTTCCACTCCGTAGACATCACGAAGAAGCGACAGCCAAAAGGGCTGACTTTCCCCCTTCTCGTATCCTCTGCCCGACCAATATTCAATAAAGCTTTTTGCCGCTGCTCTTTGTTCTGCGTCCTTCATTCTTTTATTTTTCCTTTCGATGTAATATAAGCTTCAGCCTTTTACTCCTCCGACATACTCTTATCAACAGGAAGCGTAATGATGATTTCTGTTCCTGCATTCACTTCGGAAGTTATCTTTATCTCTCCTGCGTGCGCATTCACTATTTCCTTTGCAATAGCAAGTCCTAAGCCTGTCCCACCCTGTTCTCTGCTTCTTGCCTTATCAACACGGTAAAATCTTTCAAACAGTCTGTCAAGATGCTGTTTTGCGATACCAATTCCGTTATCTTTCACACGAATGATTGCATTATCGGAAATAAAGCTTGAAAAAATCTCAATTTTTCCACCCGGCTGTGTATATTTTATGGCATTTGAAACTATGTTTATCATAACCTGCTCCATCTTATCTGCGTCAAGAGGAATTTTCGGAATATGGTTAATGCTGTTATATGTTATCGTCTGGTCTTTATTTTTAGCTTCAAACTGCAATCTTTCCGCGACACCTGTCAGAATATCTTCAATATAGGTATAATTGAGATTCAATTTCACTCCATTATCAAGTCGTGACAGAGTAAGAAGGTCAGAAACAAGTCTTGTCATTCTGTCCGCTTCCTTGTTTATTGTTTCAAAAAAGTGAGTTTGCATTTCGCCGTCAACGCCGCCTGTCTGTAAGGTTTCAATGTATGCCTTTATAGTAGTAAGCGGAGTGCGAAGCTCATGAGAAACATTTGCCACAAATTCCCGTCTTGAAAGCTCCAGCTTCTGCATTTGTGTAATATCCTGCACATTAACGATAAGACCGCCTGTTGTGAGGTCGGAATAAGTAAATTTATTGAAATAAAATCTTAAATAGTATTCGTTCCACACGCCGTCTTTAACAACCTGCTTTTCATTATCAAGATAGATAAAATCCCCAAGTGCGATATCTTCAAACACCTGTGAAAAAAATCTGTCAAAATCAATGTCTGATTCTTCATTTATTCCAAGAAGCTTTTCTGCAGCAGGATTTATAAGAATTATTTTTCCTCTTGTGTCAAATGCAACTATACCGTCAGACGAGCATTCAAGTATTGTTTCGATTTTTGTCTTCTGATCTTCAATCTGAAAGACAGTTTCCTTAAGCTGTCTGCCCATTGTAACAAAGGTATTCGTGAGAACACCGATTTCGTCCTTTGAGGTAGACATTTTCCCTGTATCAAAAAAACCGTTTGCGATTTTTTCAGCACGCCCTGTTATATTTTTGATAGGCTTTGTTATTGTTTTTGACAAAAGATAACCGAGTATTATTGAAATAACAAGACCGATGATGAGAGATTTTACGATTGTGTCAATCATACTCCCCGAGAAGCTGTTTACGGTTTCCTTTGTTTCATACACATATACAACATAAATAGTATCATTATCCTTTATAACAGGATATGCGTAGTCAATATATTTACTTTTCAGATCAATAGAATTTCCTTTTTTGCCGTTCAAGGCAATAAGAACGTTTTTTGTAGCTTCGATATTTGTCAGTTCAACGCCGCTTGAGCCTGAAATATACTTACCGTCTTTTCCGTCAAGAAGCGCATAATTTCTGTATGAATCAACGCCTATTTTTCCATAGTACGCCTCCAGAAGCTCCGTTATTTTCTCCTCAACATTTTCAGACTGTACTGCGTCAGACAAAGAGGCTTCAAACTCTCTGTCAAAAACACTGCCCTCCATCTGAGACATAAAGTCGTTATAATAAAACTGCGTTACATTTCCGACAATTAGCGTTCCCGCAACGATAAAGACGGAAAGAATAACGAGCATAAACAATATTACAATTTTTGATTGTATACTTCTTAACATAAAAAAACTCCGTATATCATAAGAGGCTGCCGTGCAGCCTCGGTTTTTTATTTGCAATTTTTGTTAAAGTAATACCCCAGACCTCTTTTTGTTATAACAAAATCAGGCTCTCCCGGATTATCCTCAAGCTTTTCTCTTAATCTTCTTACTGTTACATCAACTGTTCTTACATCGCCGTAATACTCATAACCCCATACCTTTTCCAAAAGCTTTTCTCTTGAAAAAATCTTATCGGGATTTTGCGCAAGAAAACTCAAAAGCTCAAATTCTCTTATGGTAAGCTCGACGATACTTCCGCTTTTTACAACTTCAAATCTCTCCGAATCAATAGAAAGTCTTCCGAAAACAACCTTATTTGAATTTTCTGAAGCTGCAGCTTCCGCTTTGGCTGTTCTTCTCAAGTTCGCCTTTATTCTTGCGGAAAGCTCACGCACGCTGTAAGGCTTTGTTATGTAGTCGTCAGCACCAAGCTCAAGGCCAAGCACCTTGTCGACCTCTTCTTCTCTTGCGGTTAAAAGAATAATCGGCACCTGAGATTTAACTCTGATTTCTCTGCAAACAGAAAATCCGTCCATCTCAGGAAGCATAACATCAAGCAATATGAGGTCGGGATTTGCGCTTAATGCAAGCTCAAGTCCTGTTTTACCGTCATAAGCTTCTATTGTTTTATAACCGTCCTTTTCAAGATTGAATTTAAGTATGTCAACGATAGGCTTTTCATCATCTACAATGAGTATCAGTTTTTCTGCCATTTTTATTCCTCCTTTTCTCTTGCCTGCTGTTCCAGATAAATCAGCATAACAGAAATATCCGCCGGTGAAACTCCCGAAATTCTTGAAGCCTGTCCAAGTGAAAGGGGCTTAAATTTCTTCAATTTCTGCCTTGCTTCTATTCTGAGTCCGTAAACGCTGTCATAATCCATATCTGTCGAAAGCTTTTTTTCCTCCAGCTTCTTAAACTGATTTACCTGCGCAATCTGTCTTTTTATATATCCGTCATATTTTATTAAAATTGTAACCTCTTCTTTTATTTCCTTTTCCAAAGGAACTATTTCGTCACTCATCTCCATAAGCTTATCATAATCAAGTTCAGGTCTTTTTAAAAGCTCACTTACCTTCATACCCGATTTTATCGGTGTACTGTCATATTTTAAAAGCACTGAAAGTACCCTCTCTGTCGGGCCGAAATACATATTTTCAAGCTTTTCAATTTCAGCTTCAATTTTCTTGTATTTTTCCAAAAATGCTTCATATCTTTGTTCTGATATAAGCCCGAGCTCATAGCCAAGCGGTGTAAGACGGTAATCTGCATTATCCTGTCTTAAAAGAAGCCTGTATTCGCTTCGCGAGGTCATCATTCTGTAAGGCTCATTTGTTCCCTTTGTTACTATATCGTCGATAAGAACGCCTATATAAGAATTATCTCTTGTTAAATGAAACTCTTCCTGCCCTTTTACATATCTTGCAGCATTTATTCCTGCAATAAGCCCCTGCGCCGCCGCTTCCTCATAGCCGGAGGTACCGTTGAACTGTCCTGCTCCGAATAAGCCCTTTATGTTTTTAAACTGTAAGCCTAAAGTAAGCTCTGTCGGGTCGACACAATCGTATTCAATAGCATAGGCAGGACGCATGATTTCAGCATTTTCAAGTCCGATAATCGAATGATACATTTCAACCTGTACATCGTACGGAAGAGAGGTTGAAAGCCCCTGAATATACATTTCCTTTGTATCAAGCCCCATCGGCTCAACAAAAAGCTGATGTCTTTCTTTTTCAGGAAAACGCATGATTTTATCCTCAAAGGAAGGACAATATCTCGGACCTATACCTGTTATTTTTCCGCTGTAAAGCGGTGAACGGTGAATGTTATCATTTACAATTTTCTTTGTTTTTTCGGTTGAATATGTAAGATGACACACAACCTTATTTGTAAGCTCTTCTTTTGTTTCAAAGGAAAACGGTGTAATATCGTCGTCACCCGGCTGCACTTCCATTTTTGAAAAATCAATGCTGTCACGGTGTACTCGTGCAGGAGTTCCGGTTTTAAAGCGCATAAGCTTAACTCCGTTTTCCAAAAGAGACTCTGAAAGCCTGTCTGCCGGAAAAAGTCCGTCAGGACCGCCCGGCTCAAAATATTCTCCGATTATGATTTTACCCTTTAAAAATGTTCCCGTAGCTATAACGACGCTTTTTACAGCATATTTTACACCAAGTGCATCCCATACTGCCGTAACCTCACCGTCCTCTACATCAATTTTCACGATTTCGCCCTGCTTTAAAAGGAGATTCGGCTCATTTTCAAGCCTTTTTTTCATCTCGATGTGATAAAGCTTTCTGTCCTCCTGTACTCTGAGAGAATAAACTGCGGGACCTTTTCCCTTATTTAACATACGCGACTGCAAAAAGGTTGCGTCCGCCGCTTTTCCCATTTCACCGCCGAGTGCGTCTATCTCGCGCACAAGATGACCTTTCCCTGTTCCTCCGATACTTGGATTACAGGGCATATTTGCCACAGCGTCAAGGCTGATTGAAAAGATAACCGTTTTAAGTCCGAGTCTTGCCGAAGCAAACGCCGCTTCAACACCTGCATGACCTGCACCGATTATTGCAACATCAAAATTATTTTCCAAATAAGTCATTCTACCAAATACACAGCCTTTCTGCCCAACCTAAAAATCTGTTTTTAAAATTATGAATTTGTATTGTCGTAGTATCTTCTTCCTGCAACCGAGTTTGATGTATCTGTTAAAAGTGCCATCTGCTCAAGCGCTTTTCCTGTACCGATAGCAACACAGGTTGTAGGGTCGTCTGCAACGATTGCCTTTATACCTGTTTTTTCACAGATAAGCTCAGGAAGTCCGTCCAATAATGCGCCGCCGCCTGTTATAACAATACCGTCGGTTGCAATATCACCCACAAGCTCAGGAGGCGTTTTTTCCAGCGTCTGATGAACAGCGTCAACAATCTGAAGCGCAGTATCTATAAGCGCGTCATATATTTCAGTTGATGTAACGCTAAACACCTTAGGAAGTCCTGTAAGAAGGTTTCTTCCCTTAACCTCGGTAACCTTCTCCTCTCCGCCTAAATATACACAGCCTACATTATGCTTTATATCAGCCGCTGTTCTTTCGCCGATGAGGACATTATGAGTTTTTCTTATATATTTTATTATTGCGTCGTCAAATTTATCTCCCGCAACCTTTATAGAAGTAGATACAACAACACCGCCGAGAGAAATAACAGCAATGTCGCTCGTTCCGCCGCCGATATCAACAATCATGGAGCCGTTCGGCTGAGAAATATCAACGCCTGTTCCTATTGCTGCTGCAATTGGCTCTTCGATAATGTACGACCTTCTTCCGCCCGCCTGAATAGCAGCGTCCTTAACTGCACGCTCTTCAACATCTGTTACGCCTGACGGCACACAAATCATAATATTAGGCTTGAACAATTTTGAAAGTCCTACCTTATTCAAAAATGCGCGAAGCATTTTCTCCGTTACATCGTAATCGGAAATAACGCCGTCACGAAGCGGACGCACCGCAACGATATTTCCCGGAGTTCTTCCAATCATTCTCTGCGCTTCAAAGCCCACAGCAAAAAGCTTTCCGGTAAGCTTGTCCACAGCCGCAACAGACGGCTCTCTTAAAACTATGCCTTTCCCTTTTACATAAATAAGAACAGTTGCCGTTCCGAGATCGACTCCGATATCCTGTCTGAAATTAAACATTACTAACATCCTTCCGTTTCTATATAAAAATAGGTATAATACTACATATACTATAATTATATCCTTTTGTAAACAGTTTGTCAACATTTTTATTATTTTTTATCATAATTTTTAAGGTAAATATTGCATTTTTAAAAAATATAATGTATAATAAACACATAAACGAAAAAACGGAGGAGAAAAGATGAGTGAGTTTTTTGTTACAATCAAGCAGATAGCAGATAAATTCAATCTGGAAATAATATACAACGAACGCGATCTTGATAAAATACGCGTTAAAACGACAGATGTAAGCAGACCGGGACTTCAGCTTGTTGATTTTTTTGATTATTTTGACTCAAGCAGACTTCAGATTCTCGGTAAGGTAGAAATGACATATATGAGCAAAATTCTGCCGGAGGAAAGGCTTCACTGTATGAGATCTCTTTTTGAGACTAAAATTCCCGCTCTTTTTATTTCAAGAGATATGGAGGTTTTCCCCGAAATAATTGAAGCCGCGAAAGAATATAAAATCCCTGTGTTAAGAACAAAGCAATCCACCTCTCGTTTTATGGCTAATCTCATATCGTTCTTATCGGTTGAGCTTGCGGAAAGAATTACGATTCACGGAGTTTTGTGCGAGGTATACGGTGAAGGCGTTCTTATAACAGGCGAAAGCGGAGTAGGTAAGTCGGAAGCTGCAATAGAGCTTGTAAAAAGAGGTCACAGACTTGTTGCGGACGACGCTGTTGAAATAAAAAGAGTTTCGGATTATACGCTTTACGGCTCTGCTCCCGAAACAATAAGGCACTTTATCGAAATCAGAGGTATCGGAATTATTGATGTTAAAAGAATATTCGGTATGGGAAGCATCAAACAGACAGCAAACATTGACCTCGTTATAAACTTAGAGGCATGGAAGCCTGATAAGCATTATGACAGAGTAGGCCTTACCACACAGTATACGGATATACTCGGAATAAATGTGCCTTCTCTTACAATTCCCGTAAAACCGGGAAGAAACTTAGCTGTCGTTGTAGAAGTAGGCGCAATGAATAACAGACAGAAGAAGCTCGGCTACAATGCGGCTGAAGAGCTTAACCGCAGAGTTATGGAAAAAATGGAACAAGAGCTTACACAAACACCCGAGGAGGAATAAAAAATGACAACTGCAAACAAAATAACAATATTAAGAATACTTTTAGTGCCTTTTTTCCTATTTTTTATATATAATATGGATAAGCCGTATTACGATGTAATAACGGCGGCACTTTTCATAATCATTTCACTTACGGATTTTATAGACGGATATATTGCAAGAAAATACAATCAGGTAACGAATTTCGGAAAGTTCCTGGACCCGCTCGCCGATAAAATCCTTGTTGTATCTGCGCTTATCATGCTTGTTGAACAAAACCGCTTCAGTGGAATAATCGCAGTTATAATAATCGCAAGAGAATTTATGGTTTCTGCAATCAGACTTGTTGCCGCTTCATCGGGAACGGTTATTGCAGCCGCATGGAGCGGAAAAATAAAAACAACCTTTCAGATGATAGGTATAATTGCGATAATTTTAGAAAAATATCTTATTATGATATTCCCGCTTCCGTATAACGCAATTTTCTCAATAATTATGCTTATTCTGACAGTTTATTCGGGCGGAGAATACTTAATAAAAAACATAAAGCTCCTTGATTACAAATCATAGTAAGGAATAAAAAATGAAAACTGCCGGTATAATCTGCGAATACAATCCGTTTCACAACGGACACAAGCTTCATATAGAAAAAACCCGCAATGCACTTGCAGCCGAGTGCATTGTTTGTGTTATGAGTCCGAATGTTGTTCAAAGAGGCGAAATCAGCATAGCAGATATGTATTTCCGAGCAGAAAAAGCAGTCGAAAACGGCGCTGATCTTGTTATAACCATTCCGCCGAGATTTACATTGCAGTCTGCCCAGTTTTACGCATACTGCGGAGTATATATTTTAAACGCACTCGGAAAAGTCGACTATCTTTCCTTTGGAAGTGAATGTGGAAGTATAGCTGAGCTTGAAGCTGCAATTTCACAGCTTTCCGAAAAAGAACTAAAAAAAAATCTGAAAACGGGAAAAACCTATGGGGCGTGTATATCAGAAAACGCAATCCTGCGTTCTCCCAACAATATTCTCGGATGTGAATATATAAAGGCAATAAAAAGCCTGAACTCGTCTATTAAGCCCTTTACATTTAAAAGAGAGTATGTCACTCATGATTCCGATATATCAATCGGAAAATATGCGTCTGCAAGCTATATAAGGGAGCTTATTAAAAAAGGCGAAGATTATTCTTCATTTGTCCCTTATAAAGACAAAATTCCGTATTATGATATTGAAAAAAAACTTGGTCTTCTTCTTTCGTATAAGCTTAATTTAGGTGACGAAAAAGATTTTTCGGATATAATGAATATCTCAGAGGGACTTAACAACAGAATTTTAAAATTTAAAGGCTGCACCGATATTGAAAAAACCGTATCGGATATTTACTGCAAAAGATATATCACATCGAGAATAAGACGAGCTATTTACAGTATAATTTTTGATTTAAAAAAAGATGAAAAAAAAGCGCTCCCGACTTACACAAGAGTTCTTGCATTTAACGATACGGGTAAAAAATTTTTAAACAGCGTGAAAAAAACATCAGAAATAAAAATATTGAGCAAAATAACAAAAAAGGACATTTATAATGACGCTCTTTTAAAAGAAGAGCTGAAAATAAATTCAATAATAGAAAGGATATTAAAAAATGATTAAAAAGGAATTATTTGAAAATTTTAAAAATGAAGATATTTATAAGATAACGCTTGCAACAGAAGATATGTCGGTTGAGCTTCTGTCATACGGCGGCACAATTCACAAGCTTATTTACAAGGATACAGATGTTATGCTCGGCTTTAACAGTATCGGCGAATACGAAAAAAGCGGAACATACTGCGGAGCTCTTATCGGAAGATTTTCCAATCGTCTCGGAGAAGGCAAATGCCTTATTGACGGCAAGGAGTATCAGCTTGCCAAAAACGACAACGGAAAAAATCATCTTCACGGCGGAAACAAAGGTTATAAGGACTGTAACTGGAAAATTGAAGAATTAAACGACGGTGATGAGCCTTCTGTTGTATTTTCTCATATTGATAAGGACGGTACAGAAAACTATCCGGGAACTGTTAATGTAAAGGTTACATATACGCTCACAAAGGACAATGCACTTAAGCTTGACTATTACGCTGTTTCAGACAAAACAACCGTTATAAATCTCACAAACCACGCATACTTCAATCTTAACGGCTACGACACAGGAACAATTATAAATCACGAGCTTTATCTCAACGCAAGCTACTACACCCCGATAGACGAAACACTTATCCCAACAGGCGAGATAAAAAGTGTAGTCGGAACGCCGTTTGATTTCACAAAATCAAAGAAAATCGCTGACGGTATAGACGCAAAGGACAACGATATAATTTATGCAGGCGGCTACGACCACAACTTTATTTTAAACAGCGCAGATATAACAAAGCCATGTGCAATTTTAAAGGGAGACAAAACAGGTCTCACAATGTCGGTATACACATCTATGCCGGGTATTCAGTTCTATGCAGGAAATTTTATAAAAGATGATGATATAAACAAAAACGGAAACCCATTGACCAAGCGTTGCGGTCTGTGTCTTGAAACACAGTTTTTCCCCGATACACCAAACAAACAACCATACTTCCCTTCATGCGAATTCAAAAAAGGCGAGGAATACGATTTTACAACTATATTTAAGTTCAAATAAACAAAAAGTGTACAGCGTGTTGCAAAATTTCAATTGCAACACGCTGTTTTTTTATTATTAATACAACAAAATTCCCCGAAACATGTTTGAGCTTAATTACATAAACTTTTGCGAGGTTCTTATTTTTGTAATATTAAAATTCTTTTTTAAGCTCATTGCCAAAAGCATCCGTTGAAAGAGAATCAGTCAACAATCTTACAAAATCAACCGTTGCCCAAACACTGCTGACTATGCCGACAGTACATATAAATAAAACAATTTTAATTACACCATTTTTAGTATACCCAAGATAAAAATCGTGAATACCAAGTCCACCTAAAAGAAAAGCTAAAATTACAGCCACAAGCTTTGATTTCTGCTCACTTATACTATTTTTAATTATACTATTTTTAACAGGTGTAGAGCAAGCGATGCATATATCAGCTCCCGGTCTGAGCGGTTTCCCGCAATTATAACAATACTTTACTCCTGATTCCTTATAAGCTCCGCACTTCCCGCACAACATCTCATTTTCTTTCATTTCTTCTCCGCAAGTACTACAAAATTTCATAATCAATCTCCTCCTCATATTTTGTCGTAAAAAGTATTTTTTAATTCTATTTTAGAATTTTATTTTATTATAATTCCGTTTTGGAATTTTGTCAAGTGTTTTTTGTAATATAATTAAAAAAATTATATGAAAGCTTGAGGGATTTTTGTGAAAATAAGAAAACAGATATATGGTAATAAGAATTTAGTTGGAAAAAATATTGAAAAATTGAGAAAAGAAAATAAAATAAAGCAAAAAGATTTTATTGCAAAAATGCAAATTATGGGTTGTGACATCAACCCTACAAGCTATTCAAAACTTGAGGGACAGATCAGAAGTGCTACCGATAAAGAAATTTATGTTATTTCCAAAATACTCGGTGTAGCAATGGAAGAACTTTTTGAAGAAAATTAATTCTTTTCATCCCCAAAAAATTGATATAAAAAATGCAAAGCTTGATTATTCCAAAATCAGACTTTGCATTTTACATTTTTATTTCAAATTATAAAGCTCCGCATAGATACCGCCTTTTGCCATAAGCTCGTCATGTGTTCCCTGTTCTTCGATTCCGTTTTCGGTAAGAACAAGAATTGTTTTTGCATTTTTTATGGTTGAAAGTCTGTGTGCTATTGTAAGCACCGTTCTGCCCTTTGCAAGCTCCTCCAAGGATTTTTGCACAATTCGTTCGCTCTCATTATCAAGTGCCGAGGTAGCTTCGTCTAAAATCAGTATCGGCGGGTTTTTCAGAAATACTCTTGCTATCGAAATCCTCTGTTTCTGTCCGCCCGATAGCTTGACGCCTCTTTCTCCCACATAAGTGTTATAGCCGTCAGGCAGTTTTTTTATAAATTCATCTGCACCTGCAAGCTTTGCAGCCTTTTCGATTTCTTCCTTAGATGCGCTAGGCTTTCCGTAAGATATATTTTCCATTACCGTTCCGCTGAATAAGTACACATCCTGCTGAACTATTCCTATTTTTTCCCTCAAGCTTTTTAAGGTAAGTGTTCTTATATCAATGCCGTCAATTAAAATCTTCCCGCTTGTAACCTCGTAAAATCTCGGGATAAGATTGCAAAGCGTAGTTTTTCCACCGCCCGATGAGCCTACAATCGCAACATTATCTCCTTTTTTGATATCGAGATTTATCTTTGTAAGAACATTTTCGTTTCCGTCCTCATAGCAGAAATCAACATTCTCAAATTTTATTTCACCGAAAACCGTGTCAAGCTCCTTTGCTTCCTCGGAATCCTGTATCGTAACAGGAGTATCCATAATCTCAACAAATCTTTCAATGCCTGTCATACCGCGCTGAAACTGCTCAGTAAATTCCACTATTTTTCTTATTGAAGCAATAAGTGTTGAAATATACAGCAGATACGCTGTAAAAGCACCCGGTGTAATCTTGCCGTGCATAAGGAAAAACGAGCCTGCAATTATTCCCGTTATGTACATGAGTCCGTCAAAAAATCTTGTAACACATTGAAACGCACCCATATACTTATACGAAAGCTTTTTCAGCCTTAAAAACTCTTCGTTTCCCTTTTCAAACTTTTCAATTTCAATATCCTCATTTGTAAAGGACTTAACAACACGAATACCGAGAAGACTGTCCTCAACACTTGCATTTATAACGCCCGTCTGTTCTCTGTTTTTCTTAAAGGTAGCTCTCATCTTGCGATTTAATTTTTTACAGCATATAAGCATAAGAGGCAAAAGAATAAAAATTATAAGAGTCAAATAAACATTGAAGCTGCAAAGAACAATAAATGAAACCGTTATTTTTATTGTCGCTATAAAAAGCTCTTCCGGAAAATGATGTGCAAATTCGGTTATATCAAAAAGGTCGGTCGTTATTCTTGACATAAGCTGACCGATTTTGTTATTTGCAAAAAACGAAAAGGTTTGCTTTTGAAGATGAGAAAACAAGTCCTTTCGCATTTGCGTTTCCATTTTTGTTCCCATAACATGCCCTTGATTTGCCATATAGAAATAAGCTGCAACATCAAGAAGCCTGAGAATTATGTAAAAGCCGCCTATTTTTAAGATTGTTGCAGGCGTGAGAATAGAAATATCATTTATCGCCGCGTCTGTCACAAATCTTGCCAGAAGCGGAAAAATAACCTCACACACAGCAGTAACAGAAGCACATAAAAGGTCAAAAACCATTATGTGCCAATATTTTTTATAATATGGTATAAATCTTTTCATCAAATAGCTTGTTTTCAAAATATCGCCCCTTTTCCGATTTTCTGAAATATTTTATCATATAATGAAATTTTTGTCAATCAGACGAATAAAAAATGCCCAAAAGTAATTGAGCATTTTTTACAGTATATTAAGTGGAAAATTTTTTCTGTATGCAAGAGGTGTATACCCAACATGAGACTTAAAAGTCCGTATAAAATAATTATAATTGTAAAATCCGGCTCTGCTGCTTATTTCAGATACTGACAGCTGAGTTGTGGTGAGATAATGCTTTGCAAAATCTATTCTCTTGTTGATAATATAATTTTTTATTGATGTGTTGAAAAATTTATGAGAAATCTGATATAAAGTATTCACCGAAATCATGAACCGTTCACATAACTGGCTCACCGTCAGTGGAGTTGTTATATTGTTTGCAATATAATTTTCGATTTCTCCGGCAAGCTCATTTTTAGATATTTCAATTGCCTTACTTGTATAAAAGTATGGTACACACATCTTAAAAAGGTTGGCAACAGCCTCAATCTGCTCATAATTGAGAACAGGTAAGGTATTATAACATTTTTCAACAAGCTCCGCCTCTATTCCATACTTTTTGCATGACTTTTTCACAACATCAAGATTAGATAATTTCCCCTCCGCGTCACGCATTTGCCCAAACATAATATAAGCTATTAATTCATCTTCATAATATATTGGAATTGCCGCGTCTACCAATCCTATGTGACATGTAAAAATATATGTGCCTTTAGTACAAGCCGCCTTATTACAAGCAGCTATATCAAAATCAAGGCATTTTCTTTTTCCGGCACTGCACGATTTTACTTTTTCACATATCAATGCCATAGGCTTTGGATAAAAAGCAAGCTGATTAAAATTCGAATCCCATATACTCATTGTAATTTTAGATATACTGTAAAAATTTTTCAGCACCTCTTTTAATATTTCAATATTAAACTTGTATTCCATACACTCACCCACTTTTTTGAATTATATCATAAAAGTCAAAAGAAATCAAGGTACAGATTTGAATTTAATAAGATTGTGTTTATTTTTAATAAGAAAACTACTATAATCAATACTTATTTTATTATATAATTTTTATACAGATTCGGCTGAATTTTTTTGGAGGAGTTAAATATGGAAAAAATAAAAATCACATTTGCGTTATATTTCGGAAACAGAGGCTTTTTTCCGGGAGAAGTTATCAATGACGCAAGAATGGAAATGATTGAAGCTGTAACCAAAAACGGTTTTGGCTATATTTGTATAGACGAAAGTCTTACAAAATACGGAGCCGTTGAGACGCGCAAGGAAGGTCAAATTTATGCAAAATTTCTGGAGGAGAATAGAGAAAAATATGACGGTATAATTTTATGTATGCCTAATTTTTCTGATGAAAACGGAGCATATGAAGCATTAAAAAACGCCGGTGTTCCGATTTTGATACAGGCGTATCCCGATGAAATCGGAAAGATGGATTTTTCTCACAGACGAGACGCAGTGTGTGGTAAATTTGCAATGTGTAACCTTTTACGACAGTGCAAAATTAAATTTACTTTAACTGAAAAAATGGCTGTTTCTCCACTTGATGAAGCATTTTCCGATGATTTAAAAAACTTTGGGGCAATCTGCAGAATTGTAAAAGGTATGAAAAACTTTAATATCGGAGCAATAGGTGCAAGAACCACTGCTTTCAAAACAGTACGAACAGATGAAGTTGCGTTGCAGAAAAAGAATATAAATCTGGAAACAATAGATTTATCCTACATATTCGACCTTATGAATAATACTGATCCTGCACTGCTGGATAGCAAAAAGAAGCATTATTCAAGCGTAACATCTTTCGCTAATTATCCGGAAGAAAAACTGACAACAATTGCAAAGCTTGGTGTTGCTGTTGACAAATTAATTGATGAATACAGCCTTAGTGCAGTTGCAGTAAGATGCTGGGATGAATTTGTTACACAGTATAATATCGCCCCTTGTCTTGTGCTTAGTGACCTCAATGAAAGAGGTATCCCGGCAGCCTGCGAGCTTGATGTAAACAATGCAGTTATAATGTACGCGCTTACTTTAGCGTCACAAAAACCAGTTATGCTGCTGGATGTCAACAACAACTATGGTACAGAAGCCAACAAAAACATAATGTTTCATTGCTCTGCTATTCCAAAATCTTTCTTCGAAGGTGAAACAACAATAGGAGAGCATCTTATGTTTAAAAAGTCTTACGGAGAAGGAACAGGTGTCGGTATTGTAAACGGAAAAGTAAAATCCGGAAAAGTAACAGTCGCCAGCACAAAAACCGAAGACGGCAAAATATACGGTTTCTCAACTGACGGCAAGCTGACAGAAGATGAATTCGATAAAGAATTTTTTGGAGTGGGAGTTGTTTTTGAAGGAAACAACCTGGAAAATATATTCAGATATATGTGTGAAAACGGATATAAGCATCATGTTGCCATAGCACAGGGAGAATGGTCCGGCTGTGTTCGTGAAGCTTTAGCTAAATATCTGGAATATAATATAGATATTCTTTAAAATGGAAAGGAATGGTATTGATTATGAATAAATTTGGTATTTTCATGAATTTCTGGGAAAAAAACTGGGATGCTGATCATATTAAGTATATAAAAAAAGCTTCGGATATAGGTTTTGATGTCCTTGAATTTCAGGCGCAGCCTTTACTTGAAATGACTGAAAAACATATGAGAGAGCTTGTTGATAAAGCGAATGAATGTGGAATTGAGCTTACGTACAGCCTCGGTCTTGACCGCAACTATGATGTTTCATCATTAGATGAAAGCATAAGACTTGGGGGCGTTGACTACTTAAAAAGAATCGTTGAAAGAATAGGATTTATGGGTGGAACACTTTTGTCCGGAGTGAGCTACGCCGGCTGGGGTACGCCTGATAATTATATGGGTGACAAAAGACCTTATTGGGAGCAGAGTATAAAAAGCATGAAAGAAATCATAAAAACTGCCGAAGACAATGGCGTTACTTACTGTGTCGAAGCAGTTAACCGTTTTGAAACATGCCTTATCAATACTGCTGAAGAAGCCCTTATGTATACAAATGAAATTAATAGCCCTAATATTGGTGTACTTCTTGATACTTACCATATGAACATTGAAGAAAACAACATCGGTGACGCAATCAGACTTGTGGGAAACAAGCTCACAAGCTTCCATACAGGCGAAAATAACCGTACCGCTCCGGGACGCGGTCATCTTAACTGGGACGAAATTTTTAAGGCTCTTTCAGATATAGATTATGAAGGAAGAATTGTTTCTGAACCGTTTGTCATGCAAGGTGGAGAAGTAGGGCGCGATATTCATGTATACCGCGACTTAATTGATGAACCATCAGAAGCAAAAATAGATTCAGAAGCGAAATATCTTCTGAATTTCGAAAAAGAAATGGTTAAGAAATATATGAAAAAATAATGATTCTTCATATACTAATCACACCACTCAGCATAAAATTTTCATATCTCAAGGCTCTTTTCACAAAAAAGAGCCTTGACTATTTCAAAGCTCCTTTTTGATATTGCAAAATTATATTTTAAATATCTTTTTACTATTTTCCATTCCTGCAAAAAAGTCATAATCTATTATAAAATATAACAAATTTTTATATTCCAAGATACTCTTTTGCGTTATCAAACGAGATATCCTTAACCATTTTTTCGAGTAGTTTCGGACAGTTAGGATATTCGCCCTCCTCAACCCATGTACCTATGAGATTACAGAGTATTCTTCTGAAATATTCATGTCTCGGATATGAAAGGAAGCTTCTTGAATCGGTAAGCATACCTATGAATGTTCCCAAGCAGCCTAAGTTTCCGAGCGCTCTTAACTGAGCCTCCATGCCGTCCTTCTGGTCGCAGAACCACCAACCCGAGCCGAACTGAATTTTTCCTTTTATGCCGCCGCCCTGGAAATTTCCGAGCATTGTTCCGATAACATAGTTATCCTTCGGATTTAATGTATAAAGAATAGTTTTCGGTAATTTTGATTTTTTGTACATTTCATTGAGAAGTCCCGAAAGCTCTTTTGCAATAGTCCCGTCGTTTATTGAATCAAAGCCTGTGTCAGCTCCGAGAACAGAAAACATCTTTTCGTTATTGTTTCTGATTGTATTCATATGAAGCTGCATAGCAAAGCCGTAGTCAGCATACTTTTCACCTAAGAAAATGAGAAGTGCTGTTTTATATTTATCCACTTCCTTCGGTGTAAGAGCTTTTCCGCTCATCGCCTTTTTGAAGATTTCATTCGCTTCTTCATCTGTACACGGGCAGTAGAACAAATCATCAAGAGCATGGTCTGAAACACGCGCGCCGACAGATTTAAAGAAAAGCATTCTTTCTTCAAGTGCATTTTTTAAGTCATAATAATCTTCTATAACCTTGTTTGAAGCAATAGAAAGCTTAACAATATAGCTTTTAAATTCTTCATTTTCGATTTTTATTGCCTTATCAGGTCTGTAAGTAGGTAAAACAATAGTTTCACATTTAGGATTCTGCGCTATCGCGATATGATATTCCAAAGAATCTGCAGGATCGTCGGTAGTACAAATGCATTTTACATTAAATTTTTTGAAAATTGAGAACACGCAGAAATCGGGTGATTTAATCTTTTCATTTGCCTTTTTCCATATTTCATCTGCAGTAAGCGGAGAAAGCGGCTCTTTTATATCAAAAAATCTCTGAAGCTCCAAATGAGTCCAATGGTAAAGCGGATTGCCGATAAGATAAGGCATAACCTCTGCCCATTTCAAGAACTTTTCATAGTCCGTCGCGTCGCCTGCGATATAATATTCGTCTATACCATAGCTTCTCATAGCTCTCCATTTATAATGGTCACCGTACAGCCACAGCTCTGTTATATTTTCAAATCTTTTATTTTCCGCTATTTCCTTTGGGCTTAAGTGACAATGATAGTCAAAAATAGGCATAGTCATTGCGCTCTTAAAAAGCTCCTTTGCTGTATCATTTTTTAAAAGGAAATCGCTCCCCATAAATTCTTTCATCTGTTTTATATCCTTTCGCAGTATATTTATCATAAGCTTATTATTGCACTTTTTTTCAAAAAAGTCAATAAAATTCACACAAAATTACCAAAAATATATATTATTTTGCAATTGACTTTTTTCGATTACTGTGCTATCATAAAAATATTATGAAAGGTGAGATGAAAATGAAAATATACAACAACATATCAGAGCTTATCGGAAGAACGCCCCTTTTAAAGCTTTCAAAGCTTGCAAAAAAAGAAAAGCTTTCTGCAAATATTCTTGCAAAGCTCGAATATTTTAATCCGGCAGGCTCTGTAAAAGACAGAGTGGCAAGAGAAATGCTGGATGAATACGAAAAAACAGGCGTTTTAACAAAGGATACCGTTATAATTGAGCCTACAAGCGGAAACACGGGAATCGGGCTTTGCGCCATCTGTGCCTCAAGAGGCTACAAGGTTATAATAGTTATGCCTGAAAATATGAGCGAGGAACGAAAAAGAATAATGAAATTCCTGGGCGCTGAGCTTGTACTGACTTCAAAGGACGAGGGAATGTCAGGGGCAATAAAAAAAGCTGAAGAATTAAAAAACGAAATTTCAGGAAGCATAATTGCAGGTCAGTTTGAAAATCCTGCAAATCCGCAGGCACACTTAAAAACAACAGGTCCGGAAATCTGGGAGGATACCGAAGGAAAGGTAGACATTCTCGTTTGCGGAGCAGGAACAGGCGGAACAGTAAGCGGAACAGGTGCGTTTTTAAAGAGCAAAAATCCCGATATCAAGGTTATTGCCGTTGAGCCCGCCACATCACCTGTTTTATCCGAGAGCAAGGCAGGCAAGCACGGAATACAGGGAATAGGCGCAGGCTTTATCCCAAAAACACTTGATACAAAAATTTACGACAAAATTATCACAGTAACCGACGAAGAAGCACTTTTTGCAGGAAAGCTTATTGCAAAAGAAGAAGGAATAATGGTCGGAATCTCGTCAGGCGCGGCATTATATGCTGCAATGAAGCTTGCAAAAGCTGAAGAGAACAAAGAAAAAAATATTGTCGTAATTCTTCCCGATACTGCCGAAAGATATGTTTCTACTGCACTTTTTGAATAGATTTTCCAAAATTCTTCACAAAAAACTTGAAATCTTCACAAATATATAGTATAATGTAATGCATGTGGAAAAATTTCTTAAAAAAACGAGGTTCGATATGAAAAGACTCATGGCTATTGATTACGGCGACAGAAGAATAGGCATTGCGGTTTCTGATATGCTTCAGATTACGGCTCAGCCTGTCGGATTTATAAAAGTCAACGGAAAAAAAGACGCCATAAATCAGATAAGAGAGATATTTTCACAATATGATGTTTCAAAAATTGTCTTTGGACTTCCGAAAAATATGGATGGAAGCGAAGGCGAACGAGCACAGCTTACAAGAGATTTTGCCAAAAGACTGAGCGAAGAGCTTGAGTGCGAGGTTGATTTTTTTGACGAAAGACTTACAACTGTCTATGCAGATAAAACACTTAACGCGCTGAATGTCAAAGGCAGAAAAAAAGAAGGAAAAAAGGACAGCTTAAGCGCAGTTTTAATATTGCAAGGCTATATGGCTGTTCACAGTAAATAGAAAAGAGGTAACATAAAATGGAAGAAATGGAAAAGATAACTTTATATGATGAAAACGACAACCCATGTGAATACGAGCTTATAGATTTATTCGAGTATAACGGTAATGTTTACGGAGGCTTTGCACCTATTCTGGGCGAAGAGTCAGACGGTCTTGAAGAAGAGCTTGAGATTGTTATGCTCAAGGTTATTGAAAAAGAAGATACCGAATGCTTTATGGAAATAAGCGATGAAACAGAAGAACTCGAAGCCTTTAACGAGCTTGTAAGAAGACAGGAAGAGCTTGAAGACTAAAATAATTTGTATCTGAAAGGAAAATGAGAAATGCGATTGTGTTCAAGATGCAAAAAGAATATGGCAGTAATATTTGTGACAAAGGTCGAAAACGGAAAAGAAATTTCCGAAGGCCTTTGCTTTGAATGTGCAAAAGGACTTGGAATAAAGCCCTTTGATAAGCTTATGGAGCAGTTTAATATTTCGGAAGAAGATTTTGCAAATATGAACGAGCAAATTTCAGAAATGCTCGGAGACCCCGATATGATGGGCGACAATATGATGCTTATGAACGAAATGATGGGCGGAATGATGCCGATGGAAGAAGACAACGGCGCGCCACACCACTCTTCTGACGCTACCGATAAAAAAGCAAAGAAAAATCATAAGCCTAAGCGTTCAATGCTTGAAAACTACGGCACAAATTTAAACGAAAAAGCAAAAAACAACGAAATTGACAGAATTATCGGCAGAGACACCGAAATAATGCGTGTTATAAATATCTTAAACCGCAGAACAAAAAACAACCCCGTTCTTCTTGGCGAGCCGGGCGTAGGTAAAACGGCTATTGCAGAAGGATTAGCTGTAAAAATCGTGCATAAGGAAGTTCCTGAAAAGCTTCTCGACGCACAGATTTATCTTGTAGATTTTGCAGGAATGATTGCAGGAACACAGTTCCGAGGTCAGTTTGAGCAAAGGTTAAAAGCAGTTATAACAGAAGCAATCGAAAGAAAAAATGTTATTCTTGTTATAGATGAGCTTCACAACATTGTTGCCGCAGGAGATGCAAACGGCGCAATGAACGCGGCAAATATCTTGAAGCCATACCTTGCAAGAGGAGAGCTTCGTATTATCGGCGCTACAACTCCGACAGAATACAGACAGCATATCGAAAAGGATTCTGCTTTGGAAAGAAGATTTGCTACCGTTATGATAGATGAGCCTGATGTTTATGAGACCATTAACATTTTAAACGGAATCAAAAGCTACTATGAAGATTTTCATAAGGTGCACTATTCACAGGAAGCAGTGGAAACTGCCGCTGTGATGGCAGACAGATATATTTTCGACCGTAAGCTTCCGGACAAGGCGATTGATTTGCTTGACGAAAGCGGCGCTGTAAAAAATGTCGGAAATACCGCTTTGGTAAAATTAAAAGCAATGAACGACGAGCTTGAGAAGCTTGTTGATTTACAGAATGCTCCCGTTGAAGAAGGAAGCGTTGAAGAATACCAGAAGCTTTCCGAATACAAAATAAAGGAATGTCACTTAAGAGAAGCTATAAAAGAGCTTGAAAAAACCTCTGTGAGAGAAATAACGACAGAGGATATTGCAACAGTAATTGAAACCATGACAAAAATACCTGTAAGAAACATTACGGGTATTGAAGCTAAAAATCTTATAAGCTTAGAGGAAAAGCTTTCAAAAAGAATTGCAGGTCAGACAGACGGCGTTAAAGCTGTAAGCAGCGCTGTAAGAAGAGGAAGAGCAGCATTAAGCGCAAAAAGAAAACCTACTTCATTCATTTTTGCAGGTCCCACAGGCGTAGGGAAAACAGAGCTTGTAAAAGCGCTTGCATATGAGCTTTTCGGGACTGAAGAAAGCATTATAAGATTTGATATGTCCGAATATATGGAGAAGCATACCGTTTCTAAGCTTATTGGCTCACCTCCGGGATATGTCGGCTACGATGACGCAGGACTTCTGACGGAAAAAATCAGAAAAAAACCATATTCCATCATTCTTTTTGATGAAATAGAAAAAGCTCATAAGGATGTTTTCAACCTGCTTCTGCAGATACTTGACGACGGTATTTTAACCGACAGCCACGGCAGAACAGTTCGCTTCTATAACGCTATTATTATAATGACAACAAATGCAGGAAGCGAAAGCAAAAGTGCTTCTTTAGGATTTACGCAAAATGATACACTTCAGGCAAAAGAAAAAGTCAACGAAGCACTTAAAAACTATTTCAGACCTGAATTTTTAAACCGTGTCGACAGCGTGGTAGTGTTTGATCCTCTTACAAAGGTTGAGCTTGAAAAGATTGCAGGAATCATGCTTGATAAAGTAACAGAAACACTGAATACTAAAAAGCTTTATATGAGCTTTACAAAAAATGTTATCGACTATCTTGTCAAAAACGGATTTTCAGAAAAATTCGGTGCAAGACCGTTAAGACGCCTTATTGAAAAGGAAATTGAGGATAAAATTGCAGATATGTATATTATGTCTGAAATAAAAGAAGGCGGAAAATTCACGGTTGATGTTGAAAAAGATGAAATAAAAATTATTGCAGAATGATAAAAAATCGGGTGATTTCACCCGATTTTTTAGTTATTCCCCTTTATTTTCCCATCTTCCATATTAGAACAAATTTCACGCAATACCCCTGTTATAAAAGAAAGCTCATCTGATGTCCTGTCCTTTATCAGATTAATTATTTCGCCACATTTAACTTCTTCACTTCTATTCCCTAGCAAAACATCAATAGTTGTATTAAGAGCAACGGATAATTTATAAACAGTTTCCAAGCTTGGTTTTCTTATACCTGTCTCAATCTGACTTATAAATACAGTAGACACTTCTGTTTTTTCAGCAAGCTGCTCTTGAGTCAAATGATTTTGAAGTCTTATTTTTGCAATGGTTTTTCCCATAATTTCATAATTCACAACAATGCACCTCTTTTGAGCATAGTATAACACAAATATGCTGACAGTTTAATATTCCATAAGCTTATATTTTTTAGCTAATAGTATTGACAAATAGTTTTTTATTGTTTATAATGTAAGTATCAAAGAAGAGAGGGATATATTTTTATGAAAAAATTTATACTCATAACAATTTTAATTTTAATAACCTTAGCATCATCTGTATTAGTATCTGCAGATGAAATTACAGTATTCTACGACAACATAAAAATCAATTTTAACAGAAACACTATTTATACAGATACCTCCCCTTTCATCTATGCAGGAAGAACATTTACTCCCGCAAGGACCATAGCTGAAGCAATGGGGGGAACAGTTTTCTGGAACACTACAACAAATACGGTAGAAATTTACAACTATGCTACGGAAGACTTAAAAGAATTAGCATATGGGATTTACTCTTTACATAATTATCTTGATATTCACGATAAAATAAGTGAATGTTATTCAAATATTTTAACTATATGTGACAATAAAATTAACGGTACGCTTTCAGAAAAAAGCATTGAAATTTATAAAAAAACATTAGAAACATTAAAAGATGATTATAACCTTTTAGAAAAAGAATATATGAATAATTTTGAATATCATTCACAGAAGGGTTGGTGTGATATTGAAAAAATAAGATCAGCTGTATTCGGATATAAAATAGCTATCGACAACATTGAAAAAGCGTTTGCACTCTGCTTAGAAAATCCCTATTCAGATATCAAAAATATAATGCACAATATTAATTATTATGATTTTGCAGCAACAAAAATTTTTTCAGATTATTTAGATAATTTCATGGAACTAACATTTGGATATTAAAAAAACAGCTTCACAAAATGTGAAACTGTTTTTTTCTTACCACTATGCCGAAAGCTTCAAAAGTATTTTATCTGCAATCATAGCTAAAAATTCTGAGTTTGTAGGCTTCCCTCTTGATGAAAGCACCGTACAGCCGAACAGCTTTGCAATATTGTCAGCGTCACCTCTGGTCCACGCAACTTCTATTGCGTGTCTTATCGCTCTTTCCACACGGCTTGGCTTGCTTCCGAATGCTTTTGCAGTCATTGGATAGAGTTCTTTTGTAACGCTGTGAAGAAGCTCTCTGTTTTCAAGCACTCTTAAAATCGCATACCTTAAGTATTCGTAACCTTTTATATGCGCAGGCATACCAAGTTCATGGAATATTTTTGTAACAAGCTGTTCAAGATGAGGGTCTTCTTTTGATTTTTCGATGTTCTTATTTGAATGTACAATTGTCTGAGAATCGAGCGAAACGCTTTCATCAAAAATACCGTCAGCTTCTGTGCTTTGCACAAAAAGCTTCATCTGGTTTAATGCCCAACGGATATCAAAGGGCTTCACAAAAATGTATCCTACCTTCTGATTCCACAAAAAGTTTTCCAGCATCGGAATTTTTGAATCAAGCATCGGAAAAATAGCCAGATTCGGATTATTATATTCCTCGCTCTTAAGCTGTTCGATAAGCCATACGCCGTCCCCCTCCGGCATAACTGTCGCTGTGAGCACAATGTCCGGATTAAACTCCTTGGCAATGTCAAATGCCTCAAGACCGTTTTCAGCAGTTCTTACTTCAGAATAATAATCATTCTGAAGTAAACATTCTTTTATATTATTTAAAAATACCTTATCACTATCTGCAATTAAAATCTTTTTCATTCTCTTTCTCCTTTTTCAACGGAAAATTCTTCTGTTTAATACTTTTTTGTCTTTATTGTGCGCACCAAAAAAACAATTTTCTTTTTATAGACATATAATAACATATATTTTGAAAAAAATCAAGAAAAATTGGTAATTTTTTCCATTTTTCCATCGACTAAATTCGCTAAATCATGCAATTTTTTTAGAAAAATATCGAAATAACGCGCATTTTATCAGAAATTTTGTCCAATAAATTGTAAAAATGTAAAAAAAGGGAATAAATTGCATTTTTCAGTTAAATTCGTGTCGAATTATTGTAAAATTTTTCCTATAAAGTGATTTCCGTATAAAAAAATGAGAAGTTGAATTTATACTTTATGTATTTTTACTTTAATACAACCTCATGACCTGTTTTAGCTGATTCATAGATTGCGTCCAAAATTCTCATCATTTCAACGCCATCCTCAGCAGGAGCGATACATTTTGTACCATTTTTTATACAGTCTATAAAATGGTTGATTTCATTTTGGAATATAACACCAAAATCAAGAGAGGTTTTTGCTTCAAGTGTTGTATTTGTCATATAACCGTTTTGTTCGCTGTAAAGCTCTGCGTCCGGCTCAAGCTTTACTCCGCCCTTAGTTCCGAAAAGCTCAAGTCTGCCTTGGTCCTGCTTTGTATTTAAGCTGAAGCTTGCTTCAACATTCAAAACAAAACCGTTGTCAAATCTTATCATTGCAGTAGCCAAATCCTCAACATCACAGATGTCATTTTCTGTATGCGAAGCAGAATAGTAGCCTTTTGGAGTTTTTAAATTACTTCTGTCCTTCAATTTTGTAAAGGTTGCACCGTAAACGCTTACCGCCTTCGGATTTCCGGTTGCGTAGCGCATAAAGTCAATGACATGAACACCAAGGTCGATAAGAGGTCCGCCGCCTGAACGGGATTTATCTCCAAACCATCCGCCCGGATTACCGTTTCTTCTTATATATGTAGCCTTACCGTAATAAATTTCACCGAAATAATCTGTATCAATAAATTCTTTAAGTATTGCCATATCGTTGCCGTGACGGCGCACAAAGCCTATCTGGAGGAGCTTACCGTTATCCTCCGCAGCCTTCTTCATTTCTTCTGCACTCTTTGCGTCAACAGACATCGGCTTTTCACATAAAACATGTTTTTTTGCATTTAAGGCTGCTATTGTTACAGGTGCGTGCTCGCTGTTCCATGTACAAACGCTTACAGCGTCTATATCAGCTTTTTCAAGCATTTCGTTATAATCTGTATATGTTTCTTTAATACCGTATTTTTCAGCTTTTGAAGCCAGAAGCTTTTCATCAATATCACAAAATGCAACAAGCTCGCAGTCCGCATTATTGAGGTATGCACCGATATGTGACTCTGAAATTCCGCCTACTCCGATTATTCCTATTTTAAGTTTGCTCATTTTTCTGTTCCTCTCTAAAATTATTTATTTATAATTTCCTTTAAAAAGTCGTACGCAATCTTTATATCCTTTTCAGGTGTATCGCCTACTTCTCTTTCGATTGTCAAAAATCCTTTAAAACCAACATCCTCAAGTGCCTTTAAATATTCAGGGAAAGGAACTGCTCCTGTTCCTAACGGAAGCTCAATAAAGGAGTTTCCCTGATTTATTGATTTTTCGTCAAACTTTTTAACACCGTAAACAGCTTCAGGGTCCTTATACCAATTATTCTTTCCGTCTTTTGCATGAGTGTGCACAATATAATCCTTAAGATTATAAACAGCCTGAACAGGATCATCACAAGGTACCATTGCAAGATTTGCAGGGTCTAAATTTACAGCAACACCTTTTGAGCCGAGAGAATCAAGGAATTTTTTCAATACTTCCGATTTTTCGGGTCCTGTTTCAATTGCAAAATGTGCGTCTATTGAATCAGCATAAGCTGAAAGCTTAAAGCAAGCCTCCTGCATTATCTTATATCTTTCGTGGTTTTCGTCCTCGGGAATAGGACCGATATGTGTTGTAACGATATCTGTTTCTAAATCTTTTGCCAAATCAAGTATTCTTTTTGAACGCTCAATAAGCTCGTCATTTCTCTCAGGTCTCCAGAAGCCTTCCCCCAAGTCTCCGCAAAGCGCAGAAAACACAAGTCCGTTTCCTTTTACTTCCGAAAGAAGCTCTTTTCTTTTTTCTTTTGTTAAGCTTTCCGCCGAGTTTTCTCCGTTTGTTGCATACATCTGTATACCGTCAGCACCAATCTCTTTTGCTTTCTTTATTGCTTCCGATCTTGGCAGACGAAAAGATTCTAAAATTACACCTATTGGAAAATTGTACATAATTTTTTCCGCCTTTCTTCTTATTTTTTCAAGTTTTTTATTGACTTTTTGCAATTTTATTATATAATTATAGATGAAAAATGTAAACAACCTATATTGCAAATTAATAATGCTATATTGCTTTTTACAAAAAAGGAGGTAAGCAGTTTTGAATATATTTTATGAGATTGGTGCAGATATAGAAAACGGGCAAGAGCTTATATCACATACCTGCCACCTCCCTGATGGTTTTCTGTTTACGCCTCACTACCACGAAGGAATCGAAATACTCTGCTTCTTTGACGGTAAGGGCTGTGTTGAACTCGACGGCGAAAGCTTTGAAGTAAAAAAAGGCGACATTGTTGTTTTTAATTCAAAGCAGGTCCATTCGGTAATCCCACAAGAAGAAATAGCCTACTACTGCGTTATAATAAAGAAAAGCTTTTTAAAAAAATACAATTTTCCCTATAAGGAAAAATATATCCTCAGCAAAATAAACGATACAGAAATTGCAGACTACTGCAAAATTTTATGTATCGAGAAAAGCAGTGAGCTTGAGTGGCACAAGGAAAAACTACACGCATATCTGCTTCTTACAGCAATAAAGCTCTATTGCTCATACATTGACGAAGAAAAAAGCAAAATTAAAAACAATACAGGAAATAAAACTAATCTTGTAATAAGCGTTATGGACTACATAAGTGACAACTATGAAAGGTCAATCTCAATTGAGGAAATTGCTTCTAATATCGGATATTCAAAATACTACTTATGCAGAACCTTCAAGGAATTGACAAATCAAACAATAATCGAATATATAAACAGATTAAAATGCTCAAAAGCTATTGATGATCTAAAAAGCGGCAAATACACTGTCTACGAAACAGCAAATAAATACGGTTTTGAAAATTTCTCTTATTTTTCGGAAATTTTCAGAAAATATACAGGAAGTTCACCTTCTTTTTTTAAGAAAAAGTAAGCATTTCTTGATTTTACATAACTTACCTCTTTATTTTTCTAAGAATTTATAGTATAATTATATAGGGTTTTTATAATGGGAGGCTAAGGAAGAATGTGAAAATCGAATTGATAGACGAAAACAAGCTGAAAGCAGTTTTGTCCTGTCTTGATATTTTGAGCCTTGACTGCGATGTAACAGAGCTGTTCGGCGAAGCAATCAGCCACAAGCTGATAGATGAAATATTAAAAAGAGCGTATGACGAATTCTCGTTTACCGCCGATATTTCAAAAGTAGTAATCGAAGCGCTTCCGTCAGCAACTGACGGCTACATCGTGTTTATAACTAAAATAAAAGATGACGAATTGAGCAGGAAAAAATCCGAAAACTGTGCTATTTATTCTTTTACGGATTTTTCCTCATTGAAAAAAGGAATTGAAGAAATTAAAGGGATTTTTTTCGGATATTCCTCGCTTTTTGAGCTTGACGGAAAATACTACCTTATATTAAACTCTGATTTAAAACAGAATTTTAAAAAAACACAGATTATGCTCACTGAATTTGCAGATAAAGTAGAAAGCGCTCCGCTTTTTGAAGCTGTGCTTTCGGAATACGGAAAAAAGCTTTTTGAAAAAAACGCCGTAAAAATGATAAAAAATGATATATACAGATAATAATTATCAGATAATATAGTAACTGAACTTTTTTTGAAAGGAACAACTGAAACATGAGAAAAACAAAGATTGTGTGTACCCTGGGACCTGCAACAGATGATGAAAATGTACTCCGACAAATGATTTTGGCAGGAATGAATGTTGCGAGACTTAATTTTTCACACGGAGATTATGAAAGTCACCAAAAAAGAATAGATATGTTCAAAAAAATAAGGGACGAGCTTGGAATTCCCGTTGCTCTTCTTCTGGATACAAAAGGTCCTGAGGTAAGAATCAAAACCTTTAAAAATTCGAGGGTTGTCTTAACGAAGGGACAAAAATTCACTTTTACAACGGAAGATATTGAAGGTGATGAAACAAGGGTTTCGGTAACCTATAAAAAGCTTCCCTTTGACCTTAAGCAAAATGACAGGATTCTTCTTGATGACGGAAATCTGGAAATGATTGTAACATCGCTTACAGCAAGCGAAATTGAATGTGATGTTATAGTCGGAGGTCCGCTTTCAGACAGAAAGAGTCTCAACTTCCCTGGGATAGATATTTATATGCCTTATATGGACGATGTTGATAAAAAAGACCTTCTTTTCGGAATCAAAAATGATTTCGACTATATTGCCGCTTCTTTTGTAAGAAGAGCAGACGATATTATAATGATGAGAAAATTCTTAGACGCAAATCAGGGAGAAGATATTGAAATTATAGCAAAAATCGAAAACCGTGACGGCGTTAACAATATTGACGAAATCATCGACGCTTCAAACGGCATTATGGTGGCAAGAGGCGATATGGGTATTGAAATCGATTTTGAAAAGCTTCCCACCTTGCAAAAGATGATGATAGAAAAATGTTACAGTGCAGGAAAGAGAGTTATCACCGCAACTCAGATGCTTGAATCAATGATAAACAATCCGCGCCCGACAAGAGCGGAAACCTCTGATGTTGCAAATGCGGTTTACGACGGTACAAGCGCAATTATGCTCTCCGGTGAAACTGCTGTGGGAAAATATCCTGTTGAAGCTGTTAAGACAATGGCAAGAATAGCGAAAACAACAGAAATAGATATTGATTACAAAAAGAAATTTTTTGACAATAAGCTTCCTGCACCTACTGTTCCCGACGCTATTTCTCATGCTGCCTGCACAACAGCGCACGACCTTAACGCAAGGGCAGTTATAGTTGTTACAAAAACAGGAAAAAGTGCAAGAGATATGTCAAAGTTCAGACCCAAAATGCCTATCATTGCGGCTACACCGTATGAAAAAACTTACCGTAAGCTCGCGCTTTCATGGGGAGTATATCCTGTAATGGCACAGCTTCAATCAAACACAGACGCACTTTTTGAGCATGCTGTAAAAATTGCTTTTGAAAAAGATTATGTTGAAACAAATGACCTTGTTGTTATCACAAGCGGTATGCCTGTGGGCTCGGGAACAAATGTTCTGAAGGTTCACAAGGTTTAAAAAAGTTAAAAAAATTCCGATAAGAGAAATTTATTCTTATCGGAATTTTCTTTACAATAACATCCTCATTGCGTTTAAAATTGCAATTACAGAAACTCCTACATCAGCAAACGAAGCCGCCCACATATTTGCATATCCCATTGCCCCAAGTATAAGAACAATAGCTTTTATAGCTAACGCAAAAATAATATTCTGCAATACTATTCCACGCGTTTTCCTTGAAATTTTTATCGCAAGTGCAATCTTTGAAGGAGTGTCATCCATAATAACAACATCTGACGCTTCAATTGCCGCGTCGCTTCCTATTCCGCCCATGGATATGCCGATATCCGCTCTCATAAGAACAGGTGCGTCATTTATTCCGTCGCCTGCAAATATTACCTTTTTATTTTCAGCCTCAATAATTTTTTCAATACATTTTACTTTATCAACAGGCAAAAGTCCGCTATGCACTTCATCTATTCCAAGCTTACTTCCTATATCCTCCGCAACCTCTTTTTTGTCACCTGTAAGCATAACTGTTTTCGTTATTTTAAGCTCTTTCAATAATGAAATTGCTTTTTTTGCATCGTCTTTTATTTTATCAGATATTATAATGTGTCCCAGATAAACACCCTCACAAGCTATATGGACAGCAGTTCCGATTTCAGACACTAACGGTACCTGAATTTCATTATTTAAAAGAAGCTTTTCATTTCCGGCCAACACTTTTTTTCCATTTACAAAAGCTCTTACTCCGAAGCCTGCAAATTCTTCGACATCTGTTATTTCGTTCCTGTCAATATATTTATTATACGCTTTTTTCAGTGAAGCTGAAATCGGGTGTGTGCTGAAGTATTCACATTTTGCAGCTATTTCCAGAAGTTCTTCCTTACTTATACTCACAGGATAAATTCCGCTTACAAAAAAATCTCCGTATGTAAGAGTTCCTGTTTTATCAAAAACAACCGTTCCTGTTTCTGCAAGTGCTTCAAGATAATTTGAGCCTTTAATGAGAATACCGTTTTTCGAGGCTTTTCCTATTCCCGCAAAGAATGAAAGCGGAACTGAAATGACAAGCGCACAAGGACAGGACACAACCAAAAAAATGAGTGCACGCTCAAGCCACATCGAAAAATTTCCGAATATAAGAGGCACAATCGTTGCCAGAATAAACGCGCTTATAACAACTGCAGGTGTATAATATTTAGCAAATTTTGTGATGAAAGCTTCGCTTTTTGATTTAAGTGCTGCAGATTCTTCCACAAGCTCAAGAATTTTATTAACGGTAGAATCGTAAAACTCTTTTTCTACTCTTATTTCTATAACACCGCTTATATTGACAGCACCACTCATAACAAAATCGCCTTCACCAACCTGAACAGGCAGACTTTCTCCTGTGAGAGCCATTGTGTTAAGAGTAGAAACGCCTTTTGTTATAACGCCGTCAAGCGGAATTTTTTCTCCCGGCTCAACTATTATAACATCACCGATTTTCACAGTATCAGGATCAACTTTTTGTATTTTTCCATTCAAAAGTATATTGGCATAATCAGGTCTTAAGTCCATAAGCCTTGTTATTGATTTTCTGCTTTTTCCGACAGCAACACTTTCAAAAAGCTCACCTGTTTTATAAAAAATCATTACAAAAACAGCCTCTGGAAACTCATCTATAAAAAGTGCTCCTACCGTTGCAATTGCCATAAGAAAATTTTCATCAAGATTATATATTCTCTTTATATTTTTAAATGCTTTTATTAAAACATCGTACCCTATAAAAATATATACCGCAAAAAATATTGATTTTTTTATTATTTCATCTATCGGAATAATAACGCCAGCAATAAAAACAGCTACGCTTATAATAATTTTATAAAGATTTTTCTTTTGTTTTCTTGTCATATTAAAAATATCTCCTAAAAAACTATTCTGCAATCAGGCTCAATTTTTTCGCACTCTTTCTGCGCTTTTTCCATTATTTCATCAATTCGCTCTTCATCAAGTATAATAGTAAGCTTCATTGTCATAAAGCTTATTGTTGCTGTTTCGACACCGTCAATTTTATTTATAAGAGCCTCCATTTTTGAAGCACAATGTGCACAGTCTAGCTCCTCCATTTTAAATACTTTTTTTATCATTTTTTTCTCCTATTCATTTATATGTTCAAGACCGTTATTTATTATTGTTTTTACATGGTCGTCGCTTAAGGAATAAAACACTGTTTTTCCCTGCCGTCTGTATTTTACAAGCTTCGCTGTTTTTAATACCTTCAACTGATGGGACACCGCCGACACGCTTATATTAAGAAGCGTTGCAATATCACAAACACACATCGAATGCTCGGATAATACATAAAGTATCTTTATCCTAGTTGTATCACCGAATATCTTGAATAAATCTGCCAGGTCATAAAGACTGTTTTCATCTATCATCTTTTCTTTAACAGCTTTAACAATGTCTTCATGAGCATGCATATATTCACAGGTTGGTGCTTCTTTTTTCATTTTATCATCCTTTCATTTGAACAATTGTTCAAATGTATTATATAATATTATTCCCGTTTTGTCAATAGAAAAATTAAAAAAGAGCAAAAACTGCTCTTTTTTAATATATTAAATTTTAATTAAGTCTGCCAAAACCTGCAAGTTCTACACAATACTGACCTTCCTCCGTAAGCATAAATTCTGCCATTTTTCTTGCGGGAGAATCAACAGGTGTATCCTTTCTTATAACAATATAAGTATTATTTGAAAGAGGATAGCTGCCGTCAGCAATTGTTTCATCTGTCGGCATTACACCATCGATTTCCAGGAGCTTTAAATGAGGTTTAGTTCCAAGAACTGCGTCAACATTGTGATAGTAATAGTAAATACTGTATCCCAATCCATAACCCACAGGATTATCAGTTTTTGACGATATAACATCCGTAAGTACATTTGACATTGTCATAGATGTTTCTTTCTGCACCTCAGAGTGTATTTCGTTTCCGTTTAAAAAATGCTTTTCCATCTGTGCGTGACTTCCGCTGTCATTATTTCTGCAATATGGATATAAAAGCGCGTCACTGCCTCCAATTTGTGACCAGTTTTCATAAGCATTATTTACATAAATATTGCTTATCTGCTCACTTGTAAGTGCTGTTGCGGGATTTTCCTTATTTGTAAAGAAAATCATTGCATCGTAAGCAATCGGTATAAGCTCAAGTTCAACACCCTTTTCTTCTGCCATCTTCAAAATATCACTTGCAGGATATACAGAAGCAAAAAGCATATCAACCTCTCCGTTTATCAGCCTTTGATACGAAGCATGGCTTTTGCTGTGTGCGCTCGGGTACAGCTCATGCCCCCAACCATTTGAGAAAAGCTGTCCGTAAACTGCTTCTGTAAACGGATATGTCGAAGTTGAGCCGTCAATAACAGGCATTTCTTTGTCAAATTCAAACTTTACCGCTAAATCCGAAGGATAAAGCTGACAAACATCTGTCACATTTGAAAGAATATACGCAACATCATAACGCGTTGCAGCTTTCTGCGGATTAAGAATACGAACAGGATTTTCAGGGTCTGTATTATCATAATCCGAGACATAATTTGCACCAATATCATTATACGCTTTAACTGCCCAGTCCGATATTTTATCCGTATCGCTTACATTCATAACCGTTCTTTCGGGACATCTTAAATCTGCATATTCTAAGGCTCTTGCAACCATTACCGTGATTTCTTCTCTCGTTACATCACGGCTTGGTGAAAAAGTTGTATCAGAATCTCCATATACTATACCACACTTATATGCGGACATTACAACGCTGTAAAACCAGTCGTCTTTTGAAACATCCTCAAAATGAACAATTTCATTTGCTTCAGGCATACTTTCAAGTCCTAAAAATCGCATTACCATTGCGACAGCTTCAGCACGGGTTACATTGTCAAAGGGTTTTGCTTCACCTTTTTCGTTTCCCTTCATAACGCCTGTTTTTGAAAGTTCTCTTACAGCATGAAATTCAGGGCGCGAAGCGTCATAATCTATAAATTCCAGTCCTTCGGGAACAAAAGCTTCTATCTGTCTGTCCTTATTTTCCAAAGGAACAGTTGCATAGACATATCCTCTGTAATACATTGACAGATTAATCGACTCCTGCGTATCGGAATAGCGCGCTATCGTCCGCCAGGAATCCCTGTCCTCAATTGTATCGGGAAAAGGAATTTTTAAATATGTAAACTTTGCTTCCTCCTCCGAAAAAACCATTTTTGAAAAACCAAACAGCAAGCTTAACATCAAAATAATTGATAAAGTTTTTTTCATATTATCTCCCCCTTTTTTTCTTTGGTAGTGTCAAGTAGACACCCCGTTTTTTATTTTAATTTCTAATTAAAACCT
>CAZHZL010000017.1:0-36895 GCA_964537245.1 uncultured Oscillospiraceae bacterium | reverse complement strand
AGGGTATCGAAGATTTCTTCGGCGATATGGACTTTAAGGTAGGCGGTACTGAAAAGGGTATCACAGCTATTCAGGTTGATATCAAAATCGACGGTCTCACATATGAAATCATTGAAGAAGCATTTGAAATCACAAGACAGGGCAGACTCAAAATCTTAAACGAGGTTATGCTCCCATGTATTTCAGAGCCGAGAGAAAATGTTTCAAAATATGCTCCGAAAATGCTTACTCTTAAAATTGATGTTGAAAAAATCAGAGATGTTATCGGACCCGGCGGAAAGGTTATTCAGAAAATTGTTGCTGAAACAGGCGCAAAGATTGACATTGAAGAAGACGGAAGCGTGTTTATCAGCGCAGTTGACAGCGAAAAGGCTGATATGGCGCTTGCTCAGATTAACGCTATCGTAAAAGACCCTGAGGTTGGCGAAATTTACAGAGGTAAGGTTACAAGACTTATGACCTTTGGTGCTTTTGTTGAGCTTTTACCCGGAAAAGAAGGTATGTGCCACATTTCTCAGCTTGATTTAAAGAGAGTTGAAAAGGTTGAAGATGTTGTTTCGGTCGGCGATGAAATTATGGTTAAGGTAGTTGAAATCGACGAAAAGGGAAGAGTAAATCTTTCAAGAAAAGCAGCTCTTTTGGGAGAATAATTGATATATCATATCAAAAAGGACATGTGATTCTATTACATGTTCTTTTTTTCGTCATAAATTTATAAAAAAGTGAACTATATTTCCAAAATATCAATTTACGCATACTTTTTACTAATTTGTCAATATTATTGCAAAAGTTGACAATCTTTTAACGATGTTCACAAAAAAACCAAAAAAATCTTTACAACTCCGAAAAAATGTGCTAAAATATACATATTTCCCGAAAAGAAATACTAATTTTTGGGAAAGAGAAAGAGAGGAATTATATATGAACAGTTTTTTGAAGATTGCTCCGTTTTTGGTGCTTTTGTGTGCAGCTTTGGCGCTTGTTTATTCGTGCATACAGTTTTACAGCGTAAAATCAAAGCCTGAGGGTACTGAAGCTATGGCGAATATCGCTTCAAAAATCAGAAAAGGTGCAATGGCATATCTTAAGAGACAGTACAAAACAGTAGGAATATTTTTTGCGATTATGTTCGTTTTGCTTCTTGTTTTGGCACTTAACGGATTTTTATCGATATTTGTGCCTTTTGCTTTTGTTACAGGCGGTGTGTTTTCTGCGCTTTCAGGCTTTGTCGGAATGAAAATTGCTACATATGCAAACTCAAGAACAGCCAATGGCGCAAGAGAAGGACTTAACAAGGGACTTAAAATTGCATTTGCGTCAGGCTCTGTTATGGGTCTTACAGTAGTTGGTCTGGGACTTCTGGACATAAGCTTATGGTTTATTTTGCTTCAGTATGTTTTCAAGCTTGATACAGCCTCCACAATGGCTGCTATGCTTACATTCGGTATGGGTGCAAGCTCAATGGCGCTTTTTGCCCGTGTAGGCGGTGGTATTTTCACAAAAGCGGCTGATGTCGGCGCTGACCTTGTTGGTAAGGTTGAAGCGGGAATCCCTGAAGACGACCCGAGAAATCCTGCATGTATTGCTGACAATGTAGGTGATAATGTAGGCGATGTTGCAGGTATGGGTGCTGACTTATACGAATCATATGTAGGCTCAGTTATTTCCTGCGGTGCGCTTGCTTCTGCGGCAGGTCTCGGCTTTAACGGAATTGTTATTCCTATGCTTATTGCGGCAATCGGTATTATTGCTTCAATTATCGGAACATTTTTTGTAAGCACAAAGGAGAACGCAACACAGCGTAATCTTCTTGGCTCTTTAAGAAAAGGAACATATGTTTCAAGTATACTTTCAGCTATCGGCTCGGCAATATTGGTATTTACCATTCTTCCTGAGCATACAGGTGTATTCTGGGCTGTAATTTCAGGTCTTGTTGCAGGTGTTCTTATCGGATTTTTCACAGAATATTATACATCTGATACATATAAGCCTACACAGAAGCTTTCAGAGTCTTCAAAGACAGGAAGTGCAACAATTATAATCGACGGACTTGCCCTCGGTATGCTTTCGACTGCAATTCCTGTTATAATAATAGGCATAAGCGTTCTTTTCAGCTATTATATTTCAGGCGGTACACAAAGTTTTTCTATGGGACTTTACGGAGTAAGTATTTCTGCCGTAGGTATGCTTTCAACGCTCGGTATAACGCTTGCTACTGACGCTTACGGTCCTGTTGCTGATAACGCAGGCGGTATCGCTGAAATGTCCGGTCTTGAAAAGGAAGTAAGAGAAAGAACAGACGCTCTTGATTCCTTGGGTAACACAACAGCTGCAACAGGAAAGGGCTTTGCTATCGGCTCTGCTGCGCTGACCGCTTTGGCGTTAATCGTTTCGTATACAGATAAGGTTGAATCAATTGATTCGGGAATACTCAATCTTACACTCACAAATCCGACAGTTCTTATTGGACTCTTTATCGGCGCTATGCTTCCGTTTTTGTTCTCTGCATTCACAATGCAGGCGGTAGGCAGAGCTGCGCAGAAGATTGTTGTTGAGGTAAGAAGACAGTTTAAGGAAATAAAAGGTCTTATGGAGGGTGAAGCAGAGGCAGATTACGAAACCTGTATTGACATCTGCACAAAATCTTCACTCAAGGAAATGATTCTTCCTGCCGCGCTTGGTATTGTTTCACCTATAATTGTTGGTCTTATCTTAGGTGTAAACGGCGTTGTAGGTATGCTTGCAGGTGCATTGGTAAGCGGATTCGTTTTAGCTATAATGATGTCAAACTCAGGCGGTAGCTGGGATAATGCTAAAAAGTATATCGAAGCAGGTAACTTTGGCGGAAAAGGCTCGGAAGGACATAAGGCGGCAGTTGTCGGAGATACTGTCGGAGATCCTTTTAAGGATACAGCAGGTCCTTCGGTTAATATTCTTATTAAGCTTTTAAGTATGGTATCAATCGTATTTGCGACTATTGTAGTGGCGTTTTCAATATTGTAATATAACAAAAAACAACCGATTTTTTATGTCGGTTGTTTTTTGTTTGTGTTGCAACAATTCATAGAGCAGCGTTTTTAAGTAAAATAAAAAATGCACCAACCGAAGCTGATGCATGAAAAACGCATATAGGCTTAGGCTGTCGCCAAACAAAACCTATTTGCAAATCACGAACAATATGCAAAAAAACCATATGCATTTTTACCAAAAAGTAAAAAAACATATTGCTGATGACTGCATATCAGGTTTTGTTTGGCAATATCATTGTAGCATACTTCAGTGGATTTGTAAAGCTTTTTTAAAAAAGAACTGAAAAAAATAAAAAATATTTAAAATATACTTGAAAAAAATATAAATATGTAGTAAAATAATATGAGTACAAATTGAAAAGAAAAAGGCGGGCTTTTGATATGAAATATATGAGTACAAGAAATAAAGGCGAAAAGGTGAGCGCTTCTTTTGCTATAAAGGAAGGACTTTCAAAAGAAGGCGGACTTTATGTGCCTGAGGAATTTCCTATTCTTACAAATGAAGATTACAGTTATTTAAAGACAGTTGACTATAAAAAAAGGGCGGCTTATATTTTAAAAAAATATTTAGCTGAGTTTACTTTCGAGGAGCTTGAGGATTTTGCGGAAAAAGCATACGGAAACGGAAAATTTCCTGCTGATACAACGCCTATACATAAATATGATGACGATACATATTATCTGGAATTATGGCACGGACCAACCTGTGCATTTAAGGATATGGCGCTTCAGATGCTTCCACATCTTCTTATTTCATCTGCGAAAAAAGAAGGAGACAAGCGTACGGTAACAATTCTTGTTGCTACAAGCGGTGACACGGGGAAAGCTGCTCTTGACGGTTTTTCTGATGTTGAAGGCTCAAAAATTATCGTATTCTATCCGAAGGACGGCGTTTCTGAAATTCAGAAGCTCCAGATGATAACACAAAAAGGAAATAATGTGTTTGTAAGCGGAATTAACGGTAATTTTGACGACGCACAGTCGGGAGTTAAAAATATTTTTACAGATGAAGAATTCAATGCGCTTTTAAATGATAAGAATGTTGTTTTATCTTCTGCAAACTCAATAAACTGGGGCAGACTTGTTCCGCAGATTGTTTATTATATTTCTTCATATGTTGAGCTTCTTAAAAACGGAAGAATCAATTTGGGAGATAAGATAAATGTTTGCGTTCCGACAGGAAACTTTGGTAACATTTTAGCGGCATATTATGCTAAAAAGATGGGACTTCCTGTAAATAAGCTTATCTGCGCTTCAAACAGCAACAATATTTTAACAGATTTCTTAACAACAGGCGTTTATGACAGACGAAGAGATTTTATTCTCACAATGTCTCCGTCAATGGATATCCTTATTTCTTCAAATCTTGAGAGATATCTCTTTGATGTTTGCGGTAAGGACGATAAATATATTTCGTCTCTTATGGATATGCTTAAAAAAGAAGGCAGATACGAGGTTACAGACGAAATAAAGAAAATTATTGCAGAAGATTTCTTTGCTGATTTTGCAACTGAAGAAGAAACTGCCGAAATGATTAAGGAAAGCTTTTCTGAAAAAAGTTATCTTATGGATACGCATACAGCAGTTGCAGGAAAGGTTATGGAAAAATACCGCAAAAAAACAAACGACAATACACCTACAATTGTTGCTTCAACCGCAAGTCCGTATAAATTTAATACAAGCGTGTTAAAAGCACTTGGTGAAGATACTTCTGGAAAAGATGAATTTGAGCTTCTTGCACTTTTAAACGAAAAATCCTCTCTTGAAATTCCCGAAAGCCTTATGAGCTTAAAGACTGCTGAAAAGAGATTTACTTCATATTGCGAAAAAGAAAATCAGAAGGAAGTTATATTGAAATTTTTAGGTTAATATCCACTCAGCCAGCATTAGCTGACTGAGCGATTTATAGCCACCAATAGCGGTTTTGGTAATTAAATGCTAATAACAATAAAACAGGCGGAATTCTAATGGGTTCATCGAGATATCTGTCTGTTTTTTGATATTTTTTATATTCCTCTTCGCTCATGCCCGTTAAAAAACGGTCTGAAAGAAAAAACGGAAATAACATAAAAAAACCTCCTTGTAGTAATGAAAGACGAAAGCCTACAAATATTTTTGTCAGAAAAACGGTGAATATAGATGTCAATTTATACAATTGCAGATTTGCATCTTCCTTTCGGCATAGATAAGCCGATGGATATCTTTGGAAATGTATGGAAAAATTATACCGAAAAAATATATGAAAACTGGACTAACACCATTAAGCCGGGCGATACCGTTGTCGTTCCCGGCGATTTATCGTGGGCAACATATCTTAAAGACGCATATCGCGATTTTGAATTTATAAACAAGCTTCCCGGTGATAAAATTATTACAAAAGGTAATCACGACTATTTTTTTACTACAATGTCGAAAATGGAAAAATTTTTATGTGAAAATAAATTTGATACTATAAAAATTCTGCAAAACAATTTTTATTTAAAGGAAAATATTCTTATTACGGGAACAAGAGGCTGGGATATAACTGCAGGAAGCGACGAGGATAAGAAAATCCTCAATCGCGAGGGAATACGGCTTGAGTTGTCGCTTAACAGCGCAAAAAAAGCTTATCCCGATAAGGATATATATGTTTTTATGCATTATCCTCCGATACTTCGGGATATAAAGGAAGACAACATTTTCTTAAGCCTTTTTGAGAAATATAATGTGAAAAAATGCTTTTACGGACATCTTCATTCAAAGGGTATACAAACAGCTTTCACAGGGGAGCATAATAATGTTGACTTTTCTTTAATATCTGCCGATTATCTTGAGTTTATGCCAAAAAAGGTTTGAAGGAGAAAATAACGTGAAAATACTTGTTGCTACAAATAATAAAGGTAAATTAAGAGAATTTAATAAAATCTTGGGTGAGCTTGGAATAGAATGTGTTTCGCTTTCGGAGCTTGGGATTGAAGCTGATGTTGAAGAAAATGGAAAGACCTTTATGGAAAATGCAAAAATAAAGGCAGATTTTTTCTATAAATTAGCAGGTATTCCGACAGTTGCAGACGATTCGGGACTTGAGGTTGACGCGCTTTCGGGCGAGCCGGGAGTATATTCCGCAAGATATGCAGGCGTGCACGGTGACGACGAAGCAAATAATGCGCTTCTTTTAAAAAATCTTGAAAATGTTCCCGACGAAAAAAGAACTGCCAGGTTTAAGTGTGCGCTGTACCTCGTTATGTCTGATGAAAAGCACTATACAGCCGAGGGGAGTGCGGAAGGTATTATGTTAAGAGAAAAATGCGGCGAAAACGGCTTCGGCTACGACCCGCTGTTTTATTCTCTTGATTTAAAAAAAGGCTTTGCACAGGCGTCTGCCGATGAGAAAAATTCCGTAAGCCACAGAGGGAAAGCAATAAGAGAATTGAAAGAAAAGCTTATAAAGGATAATGTGAAATTATGAGTCATAATGAAAGAATAGAAGAAATTCTTCTCAATAACGGTGCGTCTTTTGTCGGATTTGGTGATATCAGCTACGAAAGCTTGCCGAGGGCAATTTCTTTTGGAGTGAAGCTTTCAGACTTTGTTTTGTCGCAGATTACGGACAAGCCTACATACACATATTTTTCTCATTACAGAACTGCAAATGCGCTTATAGACAGGCTTACAATTTTAGTCGGCAATTATATTGAAAGCTGCGGTTACAGATATATGCCGATTGCCGCTTCGCAGACTGTGAACGGTCATGAAACTATGGCAGGTGAATATTCACACAAAAAAGCGGCGTTTATGAGCGGACTTGGTTATATTGGAAAAAATGCTCTATTTATGCATAAAAAATACGGCTCAAAGGTAAGGCTAGGCACTGTGTTTACAGATATGCCGCTTGAATGTGGAAGTCCTCTTACAGACGATGTGTGTAAGGATTGTAAGGTTTGTCAGTCGGTATGTCCTGCGCAGGCATTGTATGGTAAAAGCTTTGATATAAATAACCCCGATGAATCGCTTATAGACAGAAAGGCATGCTCTGATTATATGAAAAACGCTTTTATGAAAATAGGACGCGGAAGTGTTTGTGGTATATGCATTAAAAATTGTCCGTACAATAAAATCAGATAGTCATTTTAACGATATTGTAAAACAGAGAAAAATTAAGAAAAACAGAGAAAAACAATTGTAAATGTAAATATGTGGTGATAATTACGGGTATAAAAGGTTGTTAATTTGAAAAAAATGTGATATACTACCTCCCATGAACAAATGTTTACGGAGTGTGGACAGATGAATTTTGAATATGACGCTTATATAATTGATAAGCGCGCAGTTCCCGAAAGTCTTATTAAGGCATACGAAGTAAATTCGTTGCTTGAAAACGATAAAAGCTTAAGTGTGCTTGACGCTGTTAAAAAAGTGGGAATTTCAAGAAGCGCTTATTATAAATATAAGGATATGATTACGCCTTACAGACCGCTTAAATTAAATAAGGTTGTTACGCTTTTTTTAGAGCTTTACGATGTTGCGGGGAATTTATCCTCGGTGCTTAACATTATTGCCCGTGCAGGAGCAAATGTTCTTACAATTAATCAGAATATTCCTGTAAACGGAAAGGCGAACATCTCAATTTCAATAGATACGGGCGGTATGAAAAAGGATATTGCATATCTGGAAAAAAAGCTCAGAAGTATTGAAAATGTAAGTAAGCTTTCAGCGATTGGAAATGAATAAAGATAGGAGAATAAACATATGGCATTTAAGGTAGCAGTAATGGGATACGGCGTTGTCGGAAGCGGCGTATGCGAAGTAATAAGAGTAAATAAAGAAGCTTTGGAGAAGAAGCTTGGTGATACGGTTGAGGTCAAGTATGTGCTTGATATAAGGGAGTTTGGGAAGGATGACCCTGAATATAACAAGATAACTGCGGATTTTTCAAAAATAGTTGAAGACCCTGAAATTTCAGTTGTTGCTGAGGTTATGGGAGGCGCTACCTTTGCATATGATTACACAAAGAAGCTTCTTCTGGCAGGAAAAAGCGTTTGTACTTCAAACAAGGAGCTTGTTGCAACTCATGGTACCGAGCTTTTGCGACTTGCAAGAGAAAATAATGCAAACTATCTTTTTGAAGCGAGCGTTGGCGGCGGTATTCCGATTATAAGACCGCTTTACAGCTGTCTTGCGGCAAATGAAATAAACAAAATAACAGGTATCTTAAACGGTACTACAAACTACATCTTGACAAAGATGTTCAATGAAAATCTTGCTTTTGAAGATGTACTTAAAGAAGCACAGCAGAAGGGTTATGCAGAAAAAGACCCGACAGCAGATGTTGAAGGGATTGACGCTTGCAGAAAAATTGCAATTCTTGCTTCGCTGGTTTTCGGAAAGTGCGTTGACTGCAATAAGATAAAAACAAAAGGAATTACAGATATCACATCGGATGATGTGGCGTATGCGGATAAGCTGGGATATGTAATCAAGCTTATCGGTCAGGCTGAAAAGAGAGACGGTAAGGTTTATATTTCTGTTGAGCCGAGATTTATAGAAAAATCAAGCGCGCTTGCGAATGTAAACGATGTATTTAACGGAATCGTTGTAAACGGAAACGCAATCGGCGAGGTTGTGTTCTACGGTCCGGGCGCAGGCAAGCTTCCGACAGCGAGCGCCGTTGTGGCAGATATTATAGATTGCTTAAGAAACTTAGATAAACATCATGAATATACATGGAGTGAGGGGGCAGATGATTTTGTTGCTCCGTCATGCGAAAATAAAGGACAGTATTTTATAAGAACAAATACACCTGAAAAAATCGAAGCAAAATTCAAGGTTATTGATAAGGCTTCTATAAAAGACGGTGAATATGGACTTATTACAGATATTATAACAGAGGGTGACCTTGAAGGTTGCGCCGAAGCTTATATAAAATACTTAAAGTTATGTTAAGGGGGACAAAAAAGTGGCTTTAATAGTACAGAAATTCGGTGGCAGCTCTGTTGCAAACGCTGAAAAGATTTTCAATGTTGCCGGCAGAATTGCAGACGAATATGATAAAGGCAACAGCGTTGTTGTTGTAGTTTCAGCACAGGGTGACACGACTGACGACCTTATTGAAAAAGCGGCAGAGATAAATAAAAAGCCGTCAAAAAGAGAAATGGATGTTTTGCTTTCAACAGGTGAACAGATTACAATTGCGCTTCTTGCTATGGCGCTTGAGCAGAAAAAATATCCTGTTGTTTCTTTGACAGGCTGGCAGACGCCTATAAAAACAAATATGAATTACAGTTCTGCAAGAATTGAAAAAATTAATACAACAAGACTTAAAAATGAGCTTGACAAGGGAAGAATTGTTATTGTTGCAGGCTTCCAGGGTGTAAACGATGTAAATGATATTACAACTCTCGGAAGAGGCGGCTCGGACACAACGGCAGTTGCACTTGCGGCAGCGCTTCACGCTGATTTGTGTGAAATCTATACAGATGTTGACGGTGTTTATACAACCGACCCGCGTATAGTTCCGACTGCGAAGAAGCTTAAGGATATTTCTTACGATGAAATGCTTGAGCTTGCATCGCTCGGTGCAAATGTTCTTCACAATCGTTCAGTTGAGCTTGCGAAAAAATATAATGTAGATTTAGAAGTAAAATCAAGCTTTCAGAAAATAGAAGGTACCAAGGTTAAGGAGGTAGAAAACGTGGAAAAAATGTTAATCAGAGGTGTTACAAGAGATAACGATATCGCAAGAGTATCAATCGTAGGTGTTGAAGATACTCCGGGAATGGCTTACAAAATCTTTTCACTTCTTTCAAAGAAAAGTATAAATGTTGATGTTATTTTGCAGTCAATCGGAAGAGAAAACAAAAAGGATATTTCCTTTACAGTTCCGAAATCACAGCTTGAAGAAACACTTGCTGTTTTAGAAGAAAACAACAGCGTTATAAAAGCTGAACGCATAGACTCAAACAATGAGCTTTCAAAGGTTTCAATCGTAGGTGCAGGTATGGCGTCAAATCCGGGTGTTGCGGCTTCTATGTTTGAAGCACTTTACGAAGCAGGAATCAATATCCATATGATTACTACTTCTGAAATCAAGGTTTCAGTTTTGGTAAATGTTAAAAACGCAGAAAAGGCTGTTGAAGCGGTTCACGAAAAATTCTTTGGTTAAGATGAAATTTAAAGGGCGTGTTTTTCAATTAGAGAGGCGCGCTCTTATTTTTTTAGTCATATATATTTTCTCAAAAACTATTTACTTTTTTTGCAATATATGTTAAAATATAATCATAAGAAAACAAAAAGAGTGGGGCTTTATTATGGAATTGAAAGCTTTGATTTTTGATGAGAATGCACTCAACCGTGCAATTGTCAGAATTTCTCATCAGATTATTGAAAAAAATGAAGATGTGAGCGATGTTGTTATCATAGGAATACATACGCGCGGAGTTCCTTTGGCAAAAAGACTTTGTGAAGAAATAAGAAAAATTGAAAACAGGGAGCTTGCGGTGGGAACGCTTGATATAACTATGCACAGAGACGATATTGCTGACACAAGGGGCAGTGAGCCTGTTGTAAGCAAGAGCGATATCAAATTTGATGTGACTGGGAAAACTGTTGTTCTTGTTGATGATGTTATTTATACAGGCAGAACTGTAAGGTGTGCGCTTGACGCTGTTATGGAATATGGCAGACCCGCAAGAATACAGCTTGCCGTTATGATTGACAGAGGACACAGAGAGCTTCCCATAAGAGCTGATTATGTAGGCAAAAATGTACCTACCTCGCGCCATGAAATTATAAAAGTAAACTTTAAGGAAACCGACGGTAAAGATAGCGTTGAGCTTTATGAAAGAGTGAAAAAATAAGAAGCTTGCGATATTTGCAATAAAATTTTATAAAAAATTCACAAAAACTCTTTACATTTTCTCATTTTTTATGTATAATATAATAAAAGAGAGGATTATATATAGAGATATATAGATAAAGGAGGAGCAATATTATGAAAGACATTATTATTACTATCGGTCGTGAATTTGGAAGCGGAGGAAGAGAAATCGGTGTAAAGCTTTCCGAAAAGCTTGGAATGAAGGTTTTTGACAAAGAGCTTATTACCTCCGTAGCTGAAAAAATGCAATGCGGAGAAGGTGCTGTTGAGTTTTACGAAGAAAAAGCACCTGGATTTTTGTATACTGCAAATTCAATTTTTGATATTTATGAAATGCCTATGTCAGACAAAATTTTCATTGCACAGAGTCATGCTATTGAAGAGCTTGCTGAACAACAGAGACCTTGTATCATTATCGGTCGTGCGGCTGACTATGTACTTAAAGACCACGAAAATGTGTTTAAGGTATTTATAAAATCAGATATGAAGCACAGAGTGGAAAGAAAGAAGCATATCGTTGAAAATGTTGTGCCTGAAAAAATGGAAGCACATATCAAAAGCATAGACAAGAGAAGAGCAAAATATTACAGCTATTATACTGATCAGAAATGGGGAGCAGCGGCTACATATGATTTGTGCGTTGACAGCGGCGTATTCGGAATTGACGGAGCAGTTGACCTTATTGTTGAAGCTATAAAGTTAAGAGAAAACAATAAATAACTTGTGCTAAAGGAATATCGGCTTTTGTCGGTATTCTTTTTTTATATAAAACTGTGGAAAACTTTTTGATATTTCCCGAAAAGTCTTGATATTACTGCATTTTAAAATTGTTGTGAAAAGTGAGCTAAAGTGTGTTATGATAAAAATAAAAAACAAAAAAGCAAGCAGGTATATACGAAATTATTTCTTATTATGAATTGTTTTATGATCAGATTACATTCAGATTATGTTCGTTATTACTCTCATATTGTGTTCAGGATTTTAAAAAAAAATCGAAAATTCTGAACACATACAATAAATAAAATAAAACAAAATAAAACGAAATTAAATAAAACGAAATTTTTAAAAAAAGAAAGTGAGAAAGAAAAAATGATGAAAATATTGTTTTAATTTTTTTCGTATTGTTTTTTATTATTTTTATGAATTGTTATTGACTATTTTTTTTAATTGTGTTAAAATGCTTTTGATTTATAAAACAAAAATAGGGGGAGTTATTTAAAATGAGTATACCTGTACCAAAACAATACATAAAAAATTTTGAAGAAATGGGATTCGGTCTTTTTATTCATTGGGGACTTTATTCACAGCTCGGAAAAGGCGAGTGGACTTACTTTATTGAAAAGATGAATATGGACGAATACAAGAATTTGAAGGATACATTTACAGCGGAGGACTTTGACGCTGAAAGCATCGTTATTACTGCAAAAAAAGCAGGCTGTAAATATATTACGCTTACAACCCGTCACCATGAAGGCTTTTCTTTATACGATACTTGCGGACTTAACGATTTTGACGCACCGCATTCTCCCGCAAAAAGAGACTTGATAAAGGAATTTGTTGACGCGTGTAATAAGCATGGAATGATGCCTATGTTTTATCATACAACGCTTGACTGGTACAACAAGGATTTTGAAAACGATTTTGACAGCTATCTGGAATATTTAAGAAAAAGCGTTGAAATTCTTTGCAAAAACTACGGAAAAATTGGCGGACTGTGGTTTGACGGAAACTGGTCAAAGCCTGACGCTGACTGGAAATTAGACGATTTGTACGGAACTATAAGAAAATATCAGCCAGAGGCTATGATAATAAATAACACAGGCTTAGGTGCAAGAGGCGAAACAGGTCATCCTGAAATTGATTCCGTTACATTTGAGCAGGGAAAGCCGACTCCGATGAACAGAGAAGGAATGTCAAAATATATTGCCGCAGAAATGTGCTACACGCTCAACGACCATTGGGGCGTGGGCTATAACGATTTTAACTACAAATCACCTAAGGAGCTTATTGAAGCGCTTTGCGATTGCAGAAAGGTCGGTGCAAATCTTCTTTTAAACATAGGACCTGAAGCACAGGGCAAAATACAGGGAATACAGAAAGAGCTTTTGTATCTTATCGGTGACTGGATGAATATTTTCTCGGAAGCAATCTACAAGGGCAAGCCGTATAAAGCTTATTCAAACGGAAAGAACTTTATTTTAAAGGGCGATAACTGTCTTTATATGTTCGTTTACGATTTGGGCAAAAAAGGGAACGAAAATGTAACTGTGGGCGGACAGTATGCAGGCGCTTACGGATTTTCAAATGTATGCGATGAAATAAAAAGCATTAAGTGGATGGATAATGGTGAAGAACTCAGCTTTGCGCAGAAGGACGGACTTTTGAATGTTAATTTCACAGGTATGCCGTATGGCACAAGCTATTGTGTAAGAGTTGCTAAGGCTGAATTATAGGAGGAAATAAAAATGGTTGAAATACAGGATTTTTTTAAAAATGAAGCCGAAGATACAATAAAAAAGGTAGAAAGCATAAAAAGCGAAGGGGATTTTGTATTTGGTATTGTTACAGACTCACATCTCAGCGACAACGAAGAAAACACATTTGCAAACATTGGATATGTTGATGAAAAAATAAAATTCAACTGTCTTGTTCATCTCGGAGATTTTCTATGCGGAAATATTCCCGAAAAAGCTACGAAAAGGCTTCTTGCGGAGTCATTGTCGGGATACAGAAATGCTGTCGGAACCAAAGAGCTTTATGTTGCTCAGGGAAATCACGACGGTTACAGAGATGAACGCTATAAGGGGCAGACAGTTACCGATATGGCGATTGATGAGGATTGGTATGAGGCTACAAAATTTATGGACGAAAACAAAAACCTTTGCCGTTCAGGCAATAAGCCTTACTACTATGTTGATTTCCCCGAAAACAAGCTGAGGTTTGTTTTTCTTTGCACAAATGCATATAAGCTGAACAGAGAAGAAAAAATATTCAGAAAAATTTACGGTATGCTTGATGAACAGATTGAGTGGCTTGGTGAAACTCTTCTTTCAACTCCGACTGATTATGTAACCTTTGTATGCTCACATATTCATCCGTTTAACAATAACAAAAGTAATCCGAATGTTTCAAAAGAAGCTCCGCGATATGCGCCGAACGGTCAGATGAATGCACAAAATTCAGTTGAAATGTTAAAAGCGTTCAAGAATGGTGCAAGCTTTGAATTTAATGGAAAAAGCTACGATTTTACCGATAAAAAAGGAACGCTTGCCGTATGGCTTTTCGGTCATGACCACGGAGATGTTTATACAAAATGGGAGGATATAAATTTTGTTGAGGTTGCTTCTCAGACAGCGTATATCCCTCAGCTTTGGGATTCGCTGGGTGAATATCCGACTCCGAGAGATATGGGGACTGTAAGCGAGGACGCCTGGGACGCAGTCGTTGTAAAGACTTCTGAAAGAAAAATATATTTCACACGCTTCGGCGCAGGAAAAGACAGAGTAGTGGAGTATTAAAATGAAAACTATGGATAAAAATTACGGACCTTTAAAATATGCTTGCTATACATCAAATATTGCTATGGCGATTGTGGGGAATTTGTCACCGATACTTTTTCTCACATTCCGCTCACAGTATGGGATTTCCTATTCTCTTTTAGGACTTCTGGTGTTGATAAATTTTTTCACACAGCTCATTATTGATTTGATTTTTTCGTTTTTTTCGCATAAATTCAATATTCAAAAAACTGTGAGAGCAATGCCTGTGCTTACATTTTTCGGACTTCTTATATATGCGGTTTTTCCTGTTCTTATGCCACAAAACGCTTATGTAGGAATTGTAATCGGAACTGTTTTGTTTTCGGTGTCAAGCGGACTTTCCGAAGTGCTTATAAGCCCGATTATTGCCGCTATTCCTTCGCGTGATCCCGACAGGGAAATGAGCAAGCTTCATTCGATTTACGCATGGGGAGTTGTGGGAGTAGTTGTTTTTGCAACGCTGTTTCTTCTTTTATTCGGAGCTCAAAACTGGCATTGGCTTGCTGTTATATGTATGACAGTTCCGCTTATATCGTTTATTTTGTACGCAAAGTCACAAATACCCGAAATGCCTACACCCGAAAAGGTATCAGGCGTTCTTGAGTTTATGAAAAACAAAAGCCTGTGGGCTTGCTTCTTTGCTATTTTCTTAGGCGGTGCAAGTGAGGTTACAATGGCGCAATGGAGCTCAGGTTATTTGGAGCAGGCGCTCGGAATACCAAAGGTATGGGGAGATATATTCGGCGTTGCGCTGTTTGCCGTTATGCTTGGTATCGGACGAAGCGCATATGCAAAAATCGGAAAAAATATCCGCAAGGTTATTTTCTTCGGCGGTGTAGGTGCAACAGCGTGCTATCTTATTGCCGCAGCTTCATCGTCTTCTGTTGTCGGACTTTTGGCTTGTGCATTTACAGGCTTTTGCGTTTCTATGCTGTGGCCCGGAAGCCTTATTGTAGCGTCTGACCGTTTCCCGACAGGAGGCGTGTTCATCTATGCGCTTATGGCGGCAGGCGGTGATTTTGGCGCTTCGGTAGGACCTCAGCTTGTCGGAATTGTAACCGATTTTGCTTTGGAAAACAGCAGTATCATAAAGCTTGCAAGCACGCTTATGCTTTCGCCCGAACAGCTTGGAATGAAGCTCGGTATGCTTGTAGCAATGCTTTTTCCGCTTGTGTCAATACCGCTTTATTTTTCAATCTGGAGAAAAGACAGCAAAAAAACAGAATAAGAAAAAACGGAGGGAAAAAATGGAAATCATAATACAGCTTTTAATTCTTTTTATAGGCTTTGCAATGCTTGTAAAAGGCGCGGATTGGTTTGTTGACGGAAGCGCAAGCATTGCCGCAAAATTTAAAATACCTCAGATTATTATAGGCTTAACCGTTGTTGCAATGGGGACAAGTGCGCCTGAAGCGGCGGTGAGTATATCGGCGGCAATTAAAGGAAATGCAGAAATAACAATCGGGAATATTGTCGGAAGCAATATTTTAAATATACTTATAATTCTCGGAATTTCTTCTGTTATAACGACGCTTAAGGTTGCAAAAATGACAATATGGGGTGATATTCCCGTTATGATAGGAACGACGCTCATTCTTCTTTTTATGGGGCTTGACGGCGTGATAAGCTTTGTTGACGGTCTTATTCTGGTGCTTGTTTTTATATCGTATCTTTTATATCTCATATACATGGCAAAGAAGAATAACGAAAGCGGAGAAAATATAAAACAGTTTTCGGTTGCAAAATCGCTTCTGTATGCGGTATTAGGCTTGGCGCTTATAGTCTGGGGAAGTCAGCTTACAGTATCGTCAGCAAGTGCCATTGCAAGAGTTCTGGGGTTAAGCGAAAGATTTATCGGTCTTACGATTGTCGCTTTGGGAACGTCGCTTCCTGAGCTTTTTACTTCGGTTGCAGCGGCAAGAAAGCATAATGCCGATATAGCAATCGGAAATATTGTGGGAAGCAATATTTTCAACATTCTTTTTGTTGTCGGAATTTCAGGACTCATTATTCCTGTTCCTTTTGTAAGCGGTTTTGTTTTTGATACAATAATAGCGCTTGCGGCGGCTTTGCTGCTGTTTTTCTTCAGCATAATAAACAAATCCTTAAAACGCTATGCAGGCGTTATAATGCTTGCGTCATATGCAGCATATTTTATGTACATTTTGTAAAAAAGGAGGCAGAAGCCTTCTTTTTTTATAAAACAATTCAAAAATATACTTTTATATCAAATTTATACTTGAAAAGCTTGTGTAAATGGTGTAAAATATAATGGGGTGGTGATAAAATGTATAAGCTTCTTATTGTTGAGGACGAAAAATATGCAAGACAGCATATTGAAAAATATGTTACGAATAATCTCGGTGAGTATTATTCTGTTTTTGCTGCAAAAAACGGCGTTGAGGCTATGGAGATTATTGAAAAAGAAAATATTGATGTTGTTATAACGGATATAAAAATGCCTGAAATGTCGGGAATAGAGCTTGCAAAGTTTATATATGAAAATCACAGCCATATAATTGTCATGATTTTAAGCGGATATGAAGAATTTGAGTATGCAAAAAGCGCAATAAGATATAATGTCAAGGAATATTTTGTTAAGCCCTTTGACCTTATTGAATTTAAAAGCACGCTTCTTGGTACGGTAAAAAAGCTTGATAAAAAGAAAAATGTGTTTTCTGAAAACGGAGCTTTGACAGAGGAAAGGGAATGCTTCTTTTTCAGTCTTGTTTACGGCGGCTTTGGAGATATCGAGGATATAAGAGAACAGGCGGACGCGCTTATGCTTGATTTTGATTTTGAAAATACGCCGTGTGATGTTGTTTTCGTTGAAATCGGAGATTATAACAGATTTATAAATGAAAAATGGAGCTATACAAAGGATTCATTTTCCGTTGCTGTGAGTAATCTTTTGTCAGGCTTTCTGGAGACAGATTTTGTCTACTGTATTCACAGCGAAAACGGTTGTTTTGAATATATCGTATATCATACAGATAAAAAAATATACAGCTACGAAAGCATTGCGGATAAAATGCATAATATACTCAATCTTCCTGTTAAAATTGCGAAAAAATATCCTACCTTTGAAAATCTCGACGAGCTTTTGGAGTTTGGAAACAAAAAAGAGTCTCAGTTTCTTTTTTCTAAGGACGACAAGCTGAAAACGGCAATAGAGGCTGCTAAAAAATATATTGAAGAAAACTATCATAAAAATATTTCAAGAGAGGAAATAGCAGGCGCAGTATTCTTTTCACCTGTCTATTTTGCTAAAAATTTCAAGCTTCATACAGGTATGAACTACAACGACTATCTCATTAAGGTGAGGATTGAAAAAGCGATTGAGCTTATGAAGCAGAATAAATATAAGGTGTACGAAATTGCAAAAAAGGTCGGATATGAAAACACAAAATATTTTTTCAGAGTTTTCAAGCTTTATACAGGCTATACGCCGAAGGATTATATGATAAAAGTTCTCGGACATGATTACGGGATACAGGAGTAAAAAATGACGAAAATCAGAATGACGCTTAAAAAATCGGAACGCTTCCTTGTTAAAAATGCTGTTATGACAGGAAGTGTTTTTGTGGTTCTTATACTTCTTTTAAGTGTGTTTTTATGCTGGAATTTTCTTAAAAACGACGATACAAAAACCATAAAGAATATACAGGATAATCTCAATAACATCACCAATCTGAGTGAGCAGGCACTTTTGGAAACATATAAAAAGATGAGCTACATAGCTTCAAATGAGGTGGTTGAGCTTAGCTTTCATAAGAATATGGAAAAGAAAATTTTTTTGCAGAGAAGTGTTGAAACGAAAAATATTCTGAATACATTTAAAAGCTTCGACGAAAAAATAGCGTCGGTTTGCGTTTACAGTCCATATAAAAAGTATGTGGTTACTTCTGACGGAACTGTTCCTTTTGATGTTTACGCAGATAAATCGTGGCTTTCGTTTTATGAGGATACGGAAAAAAACGAAGCTAAAATGGTTTTTCGAAAAAATTCTTCAGGCATAAATGTGATAACCTTTGTTTACCGCGCAGGCAAAAGTGAGAACAGTGACGGCGGAATAATAGTGGATATAGATATAGAGAAGCACCTTAAATTAAATGAGGATTTATATGCTCTTATACTCCTTGACAACAGCGGAGAGGTAATCTACAAAAATAAATTCGGAACGGAATTTTTGGACAGTATCAACGGATTTGACGGAGAAGAGTGTATAACTGAATATAATAATACATATTATGCTGTTTGCAAAACAAAATCAGAGATTGCTGATTTTTCTTATGTGCTTATAGAAAACATTCCCGATTATAAATCAAACAGACTGTTTATATATTCGGCGGTGTTTATAGTATTTCTTATGCTTGTTATTTCGTCGTTTGCCGTTGCGGTTTACATCGCAAGCTATTCGTATAAGCCTATCAGAGAAATTGCAGGCATTATCGAAAATCCGTCGTCGGAGAAATCTAAAAAATATCTTCTCAACGACTCAACAACAAGAAAAATCGCCGACAGCATTGTTATGATAAGCGCTAATAACAAAAAGCTGAGAGATGAGCTTAACGACAGAATGGGAACGCTTAACTATGCACAGCTTAAAGCGCTTCAGTGGCAGATAAATCCGCATTTTATTTTTAATACCTTAAATATGATGTATTATATGATTGACGAGGAGATTGGCGCAGAGAGCAGGTCTGCAAAAGGAATACTGTCTCTTTCGGGAATTATGAGATACAGCTTGAAAACCGAGCCTATGCTTGTTTCTCTTTCGGAGGAAATAGCATACGCTGAAAAATATATCAGCCTTATGAACGCAAGGCTTGATAATGATTTTTATGTGGAATGGGATATTGATAAAGCATTCTACGACAGAAAAATCGTTAAAATGTGCTTACAGCCTGTTTTAGAAAACTGTTTTCAGTACAGCCTTAAGGAAATTGACAAAAAAGGTTATATAAAAATTTCGGCAAAGGACGAAAACGGCTTCTTCTGCGTTTATGTTTACGATAACGGAAAAGGCATGAGCGATGAGAAGGTTAATGAAATAAAGACAAGGCTTCAGTCGGAAAATGCGCTTTCCGACGAGCATGTGGGTCTTGCCAATGTGCATAACAGAATAGTTTTAATTTCGGGAAAAGAGTACGGAGTGGATTTGAAAAGCACATTGGGAGAGGGGACGGAGGTCGTTTTGAAATTCCCGTATTACAGACAGGAGGATTTGTAAAATGAAATTGAGAAATATAAAAGCTTTTTTATGCGTCCTTTCTTTTGTTGCTGTTAGTGTTTTTAGCGGTTGTTCTCTTGAAAATCAGGCTGACAAAGAAAATAAAACCGTATTGAAATGGGTTATGCCCGGACCTGGTAAGCAAAGTGATTCTGACAGAGTGTGGGAGGAGTTTAACAGGCAGATAAAAAATTATAACGGTTTTTCTGATGTTGATGTTTATTTTGAGGTTATTCCGTCGGAGGATTACAGAGAAAGGTTTATGCTTATACAGGCAGGCGGAGCAAGCTTTGATATTGCGGGAACATATATGCTTGATTTTCAAAACGAAGTGAAAAACGGGACTTTTCTCGATATAACCGGGCTTATGGAGGAATATGCGCCTGATATAAAAAAGGAAATACCCGATTGGGCGCTGAAATTAACGCAGGTTGACTCGAAGCAGTATGCGATAACAAACTATCAGCAGATGGCGGCTCCGATGTGGGGATATCAGGTGAACAAGGAATTTGCAGAAAAATATATGAATATAAAAAATGCGGAGGAAGCTTTCTTGAAAAGTGATATTCTGACAAACGAGACGCTTGATGTTTTTGAAGGTTATATGGACAGCTTAAAGAAAAACGGAGAGCTAAATATGGGTATTCGACCAGGCTCAACATGGGCGCTGAAGGGCTACCTGGAAATTAACGACGATTATGTTTACAGAGTTGAAAACGAGAAGGTTACTGTTGAGAGTAAGCTTGAGCTTGAGACGGTCAAGCTTCTTTCGGAAAGATTTTCTCAGTGGTACAAAAAAGGCTACATAAGAGAAGATGTTCTGAGTGCAGATATGACAAGGGGCGTATATGATATAAATCACAGGCAGTATCACAAATATGCCGAAGAGGTGATTAACAAAAGCAATAAAAACGAAATTCTTCTTTTCCGTTCCTCGAAAAATTTCTATCTGCCAAGCTATTCCACATCGGGCGGTAATGCGATTTTTTCAAGCTGTGAAAATCCCAAAAAAGCAATGGAGCTTCTTAATCTTATGTACACCAAAAAAGGAAAAGACCTTTACAGGCTTCTTGTTTACGGGATAGAAAACGAGCATTACAAAAAAACAGACGGAAATAAGATTGAGCCAATCGGTTATACGGGAACTCAGGGAACTGCAACTGCGCCCTACGGACTTTGGAAATGGATTGTTGGAAATACATCAAACGCTTATGAGACGGTAAGCGACCCTGAAGGCTGGAACGATTATGTTTTTAACGACTGGAATAAAAACGCTATGCCGTCAGCGATTGCAGGTATTTATATAGATAAAACTCCGATAGAGGTTGAGCTTTCGCAATGCGGCGCAATATGCGCGGAATATCTTAATCTTCTTACAGGCGGCGCTTCTGCTGACTGGGAAATAGTCTACAAAGAGGCTATGGAAAAGCTTAAAATTGCGGGGAATGATAAGGTTAAAGCATATTTACAGAGCGTTATTGACGAATATCTGAGAAAATAATATGTCTTTTTTGAGGTTTTTCAATAAAAAATAAAAAAATTATAAAAAAGACTTGACTTTAGTGCAGTAAAGTGGTAATATATTAGAGTAATAAAAAATATCCGAAAAGGAAGGAAATTTAATTATGAAAAAATTTAAACTTTTATCAATTTTAATGGCGATTATGCTTATCGTTTCAATGTTTACAGCTTGTTCAGACAAGGCTGCAAATAATGAAGCAGAAAACAACACAGAGGTTACAAGTGTTGTTGAAGACATTGCATACATAGAGAAAAACGGCAAAATGGTTATCGGTATAACAGATTATGCACCTATGAACTACTATGGTGACGACGGTGTTCTCACAGGCTTTGATACAGAATTTGCTCAGGCAGTTTGCGAAAAGCTCGGAGTTGAAGCTGAATTTATCGAAATCGACTGGGATAATAAGTTTTTGGAATTAAAATCAAACAGTATTGACTGTATCTGGAACGGTATGACAATTACAGATGAAGTTAAGCTTAATGCAGATGTTTCAAAAGCATATGTTAAAAATGCACAGGTTGTTGTTATGAATAAAGACAAGGCTGCTGATTATAAATCAGTTGAAGACCTTAAGGAATTAAGCTTTGCGGCAGAAGCAGGAAGTGCCGGAGAAGCAGCTATCGCTGATAATGGTCTTGACGGAAATTATGTAGCAGTAAACGCTCAGACAGACGCACTTTTAGAAGTAATGAGCGGATCTGCTGACGCTTGCGTTATTGATATCACAATGGCTAACGCTATGACAGGCGAAGGAACAAGCTACGCTGATTTAACATCAGCTATGGAGCTTACAACAGAAGAATACGGTATTGCTTTCAGACAGAAATCTGACCTTACAGAAAAGGTTAATACAATCATTGAAGAATTGAAGGCAGACGGAACTCTTGACGCATTGGCAGAAAAATACGAGCTTACATTGGCATTTTAATTTGAAAATCAGTTGATATATAAAAAGTAAAAATGCAGGAAGTTTACAGCTTTCTGCATTTTTATCCACGAAAGGACACATTTATGTTTGGAGAGGTTACATTAAGCTTACTCGGCGGTTTTTCCACGACGCTGAAAATATTTGCGCTTACGCTTCTGTTTGCGCTTCCGCTCGGACTTATAATAAGCTTTGGCTCAATGAGCAAATTTCCGCCTTTGAAATGGGTGGTTAAAACTTTTATCTGGATTATAAGAGGAACGCCTCTTATGCTTCAGCTTATTGTAATATACTACGGTCCGGGGTTGCTCGGAACAATGGCAACAAGCGCGATTAATGCAGGAAAGTCCAATATTTTCTATCAGTTTTTTGCTGACTGGACGGTGTGGGACAGATTTTTTGCGGTTATGGTTGCATTTGTTATAAATTATTCCTGCTATTTTTCAGAGATATACAGAGGCGGTATCGAAAGCATTTCAAAAGGTCAGTATGAGGCGGGGCAGGTGCTCGGTATGACAAAAACACAGGTGTTTTTCAGAGTTGTGCTTCTGCAGGTTATAAAAAGAGTTGTGCCTCCTATGTCAAACGAAATTATAACTCTTGTTAAGGATACTTCTTTGGCGAGAATTATTATGGTGTACGAAATAATCTGGAATGCACAGAAGTTTATAAAATCGGACGGTCTTTTGTGGCCGCTTTTCTACACAGGCGCATTTTACCTTCTTTTCTGCGGTGCGCTTACCCTTCTTTTTGGCTTTATCGAAAAGAAGCTTGATTATTTTAGAAGTTAGGAGGAAGGACTGCTATGGCTATATTTGAGGTTAAGGATTTATGCAAAAAATTCGGAAGCTTTCAGGTTTTAAAAGGCATAAATTTCAGTATGGACGAGGGCGAGGTTGTGTCTGTAATCGGTTCTTCGGGAAGCGGAAAAACAACTCTTCTTCGTTGCATAAACTTTCTGGAAACTGCTGACAGCGGCGTTATTGTTGTTGACGGAAAAACAATTTTCGACGGAAACGACAAGAAAAACTTAACTGCTAAGGCGATAAGAAAAAATCAGCTTAATTTCGGACTTGTTTTTCAGTCGTTCAATCTTTTTCCGCAGTACAGCGTTTTTGAAAATATTGTGCTTGCGCCTAAGCTTCTGGCAAAGGAAAGAGAAGATTACAAGGAAAACAAGCAGAAAATCTTAGAGAAAATAGAGGAAGAAGCAATTGCTCTTATAAAAAGGGTAGGGCTTTATGATAAAAAGGATAATTATCCGTGTGAGCTTTCGGGCGGACAGCAGCAGAGGGTTTCAATAGCAAGGGCGCTTGCTTTAAAGCCGAGAATTTTGTTTTTTGATGAACCTACCTCGGCGCTTGACCCTGAGCTTACAGGCGAAATTCTTCGCGTCATCAAGGAGCTTGCGGCTCAGAATATCACTATGGTGATAGTAACACACGAAATTGAGTTTGCAAAAAATGTATCCGACAGAATTATTTTTATGTCGGAGGGAGTTGTTTTGGAGGAGGGTACTCCTGGGGAGGTTATCGACAATCCGAAGCACGAGCGTACAAAAGCATTTTTATCAAAAATTTTAGATTAAAAGAGGTGAAAAAGCATGGGTAAAAAAATGAATGACGACTTCAGAGAAAAACTTTATGAAGCGGTGCTTTTATTAAAGACAAAAGAAGAATGTGAAAACTTTTTTGCAGATATCTGCACTATTACAGAGCTTTCTTCGATTTCTCAGAGGTTGGAGGTTGCCATGCTTTTAAAAGAGAAAAAGACTTTCAATGAAATTGTTTCAAAAACAGGCGCATCCACGACGACGATTTCCCGAGTGAACAGATGTCTGCAATACGGAGACGGCGGATATGAAACTGTTTTAGAGAGAATGAAAGAAAAAAAATAAAAAAATTTTAGCAAAAACCATTGACATTTTGTTACAAAAATTGTATTATATTAATTACATAATTTATTGTAAAAAAAGCAGGGGGGCTGATAAATGAACAAAGTTGAGAACGTCTTGATACGTTTGGAAAATATTTCAAAATCCTTTGATTCACAGACAGTGCTTGACAATATAAGCCTGGAAATTAAAAAGAATGAATTTGTAACCTTACTCGGTCCGTCAGGATGCGGAAAAACCACTACACTTCGTATTTTGGGTGGTTTTGAACAGCCGGACGATGGTAGGGTTTATTTTGGTGATAAGATTATGAACGATGTTCCGCCTTATAAAAGAAAGGTGAACACTGTTTTCCAGAAATATGCTTTGTTTCCCCATCTTAATGTCGGTGACAATGTTGCTTTCGGTCTTAAAATCAAAAAAATGGATAATAAGCTTATAAAAGAAAAGGTGGGAGAAGTGCTTAAGCTTGTCGGACTTTCGGGCTATGAAAAAAGATGGCCTGATTCTCTTTCCGGCGGCCAGCAGCAGAGAGTTGCCATTGCAAGAGCTATCGTAAACGACCCTGATATCCTTCTTCTTGACGAGCCTTTGGGAGCTTTGGATCTTAAGCTTCGTAAGGAAATGCAGGTTGAGCTTAAGAGGATTCAGCAGCAGGTGGGGATAACATTTGTTTTTGTTACTCACGACCAGGAGGAAGCTCTTACTATGTCTGATACTATCGTCGTTATGAATAACGGCGTTATTCAGCAGATAGGCACGCCTGAGGATATATATAACGAGCCTTCAAATCCGTTTGTTGCGGATTTTATAGGCGAGAGTAATATTTTAGAGGGCGTTATGCTTGACGATTATCTTGTACGCTTCTTTGATTATGATTTCAAGTGCGTGGATAAGGGCTTTGACAAAAATGAAAATATATGGGTGGTAGTCCGCCCTGAAGATATAAAAATCGTTCCGTCAGATGAAGGAATGATTAAAGGTAAGGTTCAGTCTGTTGTGTTTATGGGTGTTCATTATGAAATGAGGATTGAATCGGGTGACTTCACATGGCTTGTTCATTCGACGGTATATGAGCCTGTCGGAAGCGATGTGGGACTTTGTATTTATCCGAATGATATCCATATTATGAAAAAATAACGAGGTGTGGACATGAATAAAAAAGGTTTACTTTCCTTTCCGTATATGATATGGTCTGCGATTTTTGTTATTGTACCTCTTATTCTTATTTTATGGTTTTCACTCACAGACGCAGACGGAAATTATACTTTTGAAAATTTTATAAGATTTTTCAGCGATGAAATTTATATCGGAGTTCTTGTAAGAAGCTTTGTGCTTGCGCTTATAAGTACGGTGATATGCCTTCTTATCGGTTACCCCGCGGCATATATAATTGCGCATATGTCGGAAAAAAAGCAGAATTTTATTATGCTTATGCTCATTCTTCCGATGTGGATGAGCTTTCTTCTTCGTACTTATGCCATGCTTGCGCTTTTAGAGCCGAACGGAACTTTAAATTCAATTCTTGCGCTTTTGAATTTGCCCAAAATTGATATTCTTTATACGCAGGGGGCAATTGTTCTCGGTATGGTTTACAACTATCTGCCGTTTATGATAATGCCTATTCATTCAGTTATTGTGAAGCTTGATAAAAGGCTTCTTGAGGCTGCGGGTGATTTGGGAGCAAATCCTGTTCAGAGCTTCTTTAAGGTAGTGTTTCCGCTTACCTTATCAGGAGTTATGTCGGGAATAACGATGACCTTTTTGCCTGCAATAACAACCTTTGCAATATCAAAAATACTTGGCGGAGATATGTTTCAGCTTATCGGCGATGTTATCGAGCAGCAGTTCAAAACTGACCATAACTGGAACTTCGGCTCGGCGATATCAATTATAATCATTGTTATTATACTTCTGTTTATGAAGGTTCTGACCTCATCTGAAAAAGAGCAGACAGGAGGTATGATGTAATGAGTAAGGCTTTGAAGAATTTTTTTGTGGTGCTTTTGTTTGTGTTTTTGTATGCACCCGTAATTATGCTCATTGTTTTTTCGTTTAATGAATCAACCTCGTTTTCAAAATGGACGGGCTTTTCTTTAAAATGGTACAGCGAGCTTTTTAAAAACAGGACTGTTATGCCTGCACTTGTAAATACACTTACAATAGCGGCGATTTCTGCTGTTGTTTCAACGGTTGTGGGAACGATATCTGCATTTGGTATTCATCATCTCGGTAAAAAAATGAAAGCGCTTGTGCTTAATGTGAATTACCTTCCTGTTATGAATCCTGAAATTGTTACAGGTGTATCGCTTCTTCTTCTGTTTGTGTTTTTAAATATAAACTTAGGGTTTAATACGCTTCTTCTGGCGCATATTATGTTTAATATCCCGTATGTGATATTATCTGTTTTGCCAAAATTAAAGCAGCTTAATCCGAATTTATTTGAAGCGGCGCTTGATTTGGGAGCGAATCCCGTTAGATCGTTTTTCAAGGTTATTTTGCCTGAGATTATGCCGGGTATACTGTCGGGCTTTCTTATGGCGATAACGCTTTCGATTGACGATTTTATAATAAGCTATTTCACTGCGGGCTCAACAAGCACGCTTTCGATAATAATCTATACAATGCGCGGACAAAGACAGAGACCTGTTTTGAATGCGCTTTCGTCACTTATGTTTGTAAGTATTCTTATTCTTCTTATAATAATTAATGTTATGGGAGCAAAAGATAAGAAGAAGGAAGAAAATTTTTAACGTAAAAAAAGAAAGGGAATATGAAATGAAAAAAATTTTTTGTGTTGTATTATCTTTTGTTATGATTTTTGCACTCTCAGCCTGCGGAAATAAAAATACTGAAAATCTTCTGCTTAACGGTGTTACCTTAAAGGTATTTAACTGGGGGGATTATATTGACGAAAATGTTCTTACTATGTTTGAGGACGAGACCGGCGCTAAAATTGAATATATATTATATGATTCAAACGATGCTATGTACGAGCGTATAACGAAGAGTAACGAAAGCTTTGATATATGTATTCCGTCAGATTATATGATAGAAAAAATGATAGCTGAGGACCTTCTTTTAGAAATTGATTATAACAATGTACCCAATGCGGCAAATATTGCTGGAAGCTTCAGAAAAGCGCCGTTTGACGCTTTTGACCCGGAAATGAAATATAGTGTGCCTTACCTTTGGGGAATTTTGGGGATAGTTTATGATTCACAAAAAGTAACAGAGGAAGAGGCTTCAACATGGGATATTCTTTTCTCTGAAAAATATGACGGGAAAATCTTTATGTACGGAGAGAAAAGAGATATACTCGGTATAGGTCTTAAATCACTCGGATATTCTCTTAATTCTGTTTCGGAAAATGAGCTTAACGAAGCGGGCGAAAAGCTTATGGCGCAAAAAGAACTTGTAAGAGCGTATGTGGGCGACGATGTAAAGGATAAAATGATGAACGGAGAGGGCGAGCTTGCGGTTATGTATGCAGGTGACGCAATCACAACGGCAGAGGTTAATCCTGATATGAAGTTTGCACTTCCTAAAGAAGGCACAAATGTGTTTATAGATTCCATGGTTATTCCGAAAACAGCGTCAAACAAGGAAGCTGCGGAGATGTTTATAAACTTTATGTGCAGAAAAGATATTGCGGAAATGAACAGAGCATATGTTAATTATTCAACACCTCACAGCGAGGTTATTGATGAGCTTCCGGAAGAAAAGAAAAATGACCCTGCAACAAATCCGCCGGCAGATTATCTTGAAAAATGCGAGCTTTACAGAGATGTCGGACAAAATCAGCTTCGTGACGAGCTTTACACAAAAATAAAAGCAAAATAACATTTTATGAAAAATGGCAAGGCGGTTTTTATAAAACTGTCTTGCCATTATGTCAATAATAATAAGAGGAGATAACAAAAAATGTTAATAGATTTTCATACACATTGCTTTAGTGAAAAAATAGCTCAAAAAGCTATGGAAAGCCTTTCTTTTACTTCGGGAGGAATGATTCCCGAATATGACGGTACGCTTTCGGGGCTTAAAGAAAATATGAAAGAAAACGGCGTTACAAAAAGCGTTGTTTTAAATATTGCCACATCTGAAAAGCAACACAGCGTTGTGAACAAATTTGCATGCGAAATATGCGATGATGAAATTATCGGATTTGGGTCTGTATATCCTTTGAGCGAAAGCGCGGTTGAAACGGTTGAGGAAATTTCCGCAATGGGACTTAAAGGTATAAAGCTTCATCCTGAGTATCAGAATTTTTATGTTGATGACGAAAGACTTATACCTCTTTATAAAAAGATATCGGAAAAAAATCTTATTGTTGTGTTTCACAGCGGCTCTGATTTTGGGTATATGTATCCGTATCATTGCACTCCGAAAAGATTGCTTAACGCTCTTAAGTATCTTGAATGTCCTGTTGTTGCGGCGCATTGGGGTGCGTTTCATATGTATGAGGAGGTAGAAAAATATCTTTGCGGAAAAGATATTTATTTTGATACCTCGTTTGGCTATGCTTCCATACCGAAGCCTGCGGCAATGCGGATTTTGGAGAAGCATACTGCGGATAAAATTCTGTTCGGAACTGACACTCCGTGGAGTAATGCAAAAAAAGAAAAGCTCCTTTTAGAAAGTCTGGAGCTTTGTGAAAATGAATTATCAAAAATATATTTTAAAAATGCGTCTATTCTTCTTGGACTTGGTCTGTAACACCGTCGGCAGCTACCGAAATGTTTTTTCTTTTTAAACGGTTGTTTACAAATTCTCCGACCAATGTATAGATAAGAGAGCAGGTCGGTATGCAAAGAAGAATGCTTGTTGCACCGAAAATTCTTCCGCCGACTATTACTGCAAATAAAACGAATATCCCTGGTAAACCGATGGTTTTTCCTACAACATGAGGATAGATAAGCTGACCTTCAATCTGCTGAAGTACAAGGAACATTATTACAAATATAACCATCTTTACCGGGCTTACCATTGCCATAAGAATTATTCCGACTGCACAGGCTAAAAATGAGCCTACTATCGGAATAAGAGAGCATACTGCGATTAATATTCCGATAAGAAACGCATAGGGGAGCCTTAATATGAGCATTGTGACAACAAACAGCGTTCCAAGTATTATTGCTTCCAAGCACTGACCTGTGAGGAATGTTGAAAATGTATGCGATGTGAGCTTTATAATTCTTTCGGTTTTAGTGGCTGCTTTTTCAGGAAATAAAGCATATAAAAGCTTTTTTGACTGACGAAGCAGTCTTTCTTTTTGGAAAAGTATATAAATTGAAACAACTATTCCTACAAAAAATGAAGCCAATGCTGAAACAACTTTTCCGACAGCGTCAATTCCCGTCTGCACAAAGCCAAAGGTGCTTTTTGAGATTGAAGCCCATACTTTTGAAAAAATCTCTCCCCAGTTTATAGCTTGTTCGCTTAACCAATCGGAAATGAACGGATAATTTACTCCCGTATTTTTAAAGTAATTTTTTAAATTTTCATACGCTTCGGGAATTTGTCTTGATAAGCTTTTTATCGCTTCCTTTAATTGCGGAACAACCACAAATACAACTAAAAATAAAACGAGAAGAATAATCAGAACTGTAATAAGATATGAGATTATTCTTTTTAATTTTTTTGATATTTTTTTGTTGTTTTTAAATAAGCTGTTCTCTATTTTGCTCATTGGGATATTTACGACAAAGGCAAGAACTCCGCCTATTAAAAACGGAGACAAAAACCCCAGTATTTTTCCGATAAACGAAAAAAGCTCTGTTATATGCCTTAGTCCGAGAAAAGCAATGATGAGAAGAATCCCTGCAATTACAATCTCTTTTATGTTATTGTTTTTTATCATTTTATCAGTCCTTTTATGTATTTTCCCCCGTTATATGAGGGGAAAAGTATTATAGCTTCTCAAAATCAGCAGCGCCGTGTTTGCATATAGGACACACAAAATCGGAAGGCAGCTCTTCGCCCTCGTAAACATATCCGCAAATTTTGCAAACATAGCCTTTTTTTGCTTCTTCCTTCTTTACGGGCTGCGGCTTAATGTTTTTGTGATAGTAGTCATAAGTCACAGAAGGCTCGTCGTTTAATTTTTTTGCTTCTGTTACATCTGCAATAAAAAGGGTGTGTGTGCCTAAGTCAACAGTATGAACAACCTTTCCGCTTATAAATGAATTTGCGCAGGCAGAAAGATAGAAAAGTCCGTTTTCGCTTCTTGTAAGATGTGGACCGTCTATTATTTTGTCTGTATCTCTTCCGCTTTGAAAGCCGTAGTGCTTAAAAATTTCAAAGGGTGCAGACTCAGATAAAATACTTACATTAAAAATACCTGTTTTTAAAATCATATCGTGAGTATAATTCAATTTGTTTACTGCAATTGAAATTCTGTTTGGGTCTGCGGTAACCTGCATTGCTGTATTTATGATACAGCCGTTATCCTTGCTTTCGTCCTTTGCGCTGAGTAAAAAAAGTCCGTAGGTTAATTTAAACATTGCTGTGCTGTCTATCTTGTTCATCTTTTAGTTCTCCTTTTTTATAATACTATTCCAATTTTATGTACTTTTTATGAATTATATCACGAAAAAATTATGCTGTCAAGTTTTGGTTGACAAAATGGCGTTTTTTTGAAAAAAATATAAGAAAACACTTGACATCGTAAATAAAATGTGATAATATAGTATCAAATACTAGATGTAGAGGAGTAGAAAATGAGTTACGGAATAGTTACGGACAGTTGTGCAAATCTGCCTGAAGAATTAATTAAAAAATATGATATAAAGATAGCTTCTCTTAACTGCATAGATGAGGGAGTGGCGAAAAAGTGTTACAGCGTGAATGAAAGCGAAAGAATAGATTTAAAGGAGCTTTATGAAAAAATGCGTCATAGAGCTGATATATCGACCTCTTTGGCGCCGCCTGAGGAATTTGAAATTCTTTTTGAAGGATATGCAAGAGAAGGTAAGGATATTATCTGCATCACCATAGGCTCTACCTTGAGCGGAACATATCAGTCTGCAAAAATAGCGAAGGATATTGTTTTATTAAAATATCCCGATGTAAATATCCATATTACAGATACCCTTAATGCTTCTCTGGGAGAAGGACTTTTGTGCTTATATGCGGCAATGAAGCGCGAGGCAGGAGAAGCTTTTTTTGATGTTACAGAATATCTTGAAAAAGAAAAAAATAATATGTGCTCATGGTTTACCTTTGACGAATTTTATTACTTAAAAAAGGGCGGAAGAGTAAGCTCGACATCTGCATTTGTGGGAACTATGCTCGGAATTAAGCCTGTTATGAATGTAACAAGGGATGGAATAATTATTGCAAATGCAAAGGTAAGAGGAAGAAAAGCGTCAATAGAACAGCTTGTAAAAGGCTTTGGAGAGGTATATAACGGAGATAACAGTCAGCTTATCGGAATAACTCACGGAGACTGTGAGGCTGAGGTTGAAGAGTTTAAAAAGGAGCTAAAAAAAAGATACGGCGTTAAGAATTTTATTGTTGAATATATGGACCCCGTTATTGGTACTCACGGCGGACCGGGTGCGTTGGCGGTATTCTTTTTCGGGAAAAAGGAGTAAGGTTATGAAAAAAAGAAAAATTTTTATATTACTTACAAGGTTTTATGATACAGGTGCAAGAATTTTAAGAGTTGCGACAGGTTGCAGATATACTCACGCTTCAATAGGTTTACAGGAGGATATGAACACCTTTTACAGCTTCAGATTAAACGGCTTTATTGAAGAAAAGGTTACGCGCTATGTAAAACCGGGAAAGGAAGCTTCGCCCTGTCAGCTTTATGAGCTTGAGGTTTCAAAAAAAGTGTATAACAGAGTGAAAAAAGCGCTTTTGTCCTTTGTAAATAAAAAATCGTTTTTTGCCTATTCACATCTTGGCGTTGTTATGGGGCTTATGAGGATTCCGCTTAAAAGGGAACGAAAGTTTTTCTGCTCGCAGTTTGTTGCGCATATTTTAGAAAAGACAAATGCGCTTACACTTAAGAAAAACAGCTCACTTTATATGCCTGCGGATTTTACCAAGCTTCCCGGACTTAAGCTTAATTTTCAAGGGAATATGCAAGGACTTCTGGCGAATTTTGAATGTAAAATTCAGGCTGCATAATTAACATAAAATACACAAAGAAATGTTAAACTGTTTTTGAGTTTAACATTTTTTATTTTTTTACTTTTTTTCTTTACAAACAGGGAATAATATGTTATAATATAATGAGATAAATATAATAAGAGGGATGTATAAATGGATTACGAAAGAAAACCGTATATGACGATAGAGGAGCGCAGAGCTTTAAGAAAAAAACGCGAAAAAGAACAGAAAAAAGCTATGAAGGAAGCGGCTAAGCAAGAGAAGCTTGAAGCAAAAATGCTGAAAAAGCAGGGGAAGAAGCTTTCTGAATATAAAGAAGAAAATATTGAAGAAACAAAAGAAATAAAAAAAGAAGCGATAACACAAGAAGCTCAGGAGATACAGGCTTCAGCTTCAGACGAAAAAAAATTTGAAAAAATTGAAAAAGAGGAAATACCTGAAATAAAAGAAAAAAATAAAAAAACAAAGGAAGAAAAATCCCGTTCAAGAAAGAAAAAGCTTATTTTTCTCGTAGTTCTTTTTACATTATTTTTCACATCGTTCGCTGTAACTGCGACAGTTATTATAAATGCTAAAAATCTGGTTTATATATCCGATGACGATAAAAATACTGTCAAGGCTCTTACAGAAGAAGTGGAAAAATTAAAATCTCAGCTTGAAGAAAAGGAAGAGGAAATCGAGCAGCTTATTTTAGAGGGTACAAACGGCGGTGCGCCTTCGTTTTCGGCGCCTGTAACAAAGCCGCAGACTCAATCAACAAATAATGGAACTACCAAGAAAAACAATACTACGAATAATAAGAATACTTCCGGCAGTTCATCAAACAAAAACACTTCAACTGCGAATAGTACAGAAAATAAAGATATCTCCGATAATACTGAAGAAAATACCGATATAATTGAGGAAGAGGTTTTTGATTCACCTTCATCGGAGAAAAATAATTCCGGGGAAAAATCAGAAAACAGCTCGGAAAATAACGAAGATACTTCAACAAAAAACGAAAGCGTGTCTTCGGGTGAAGAAGGATTTTAAAAAATGAAAAAAATAAGTGTTCTTGTTTTTGTTTTATTGCTGTTTATGCTTTGTTCGTGTCAGAAAAAAGAAACTGTTATAAACGGTTTTTCCATGGACGCGCCTTACAGCATTAAAACGAAAAATCACGATAAAGAAAAAATACAGACGGTGCGGGAATATCTTAAAGAATGTGATTCTTTGTTTGACGCATACGATGATAGTTCTTCTTTGGGGAAGCTCAATCTTAATAAAAAGATGACTGTATCAGATGAAAACAGAGAGCTTTATAAGCTTATAAAAGAAGTATATCCGTATTGTGATGAATATTTTGATATTTCTGTGCGCAGGCTGACAGAGCTTTGGGATTTTAATTCGGATAATCCCGAAGTTCCTGCGAATGATAAAATAAAAGAAGCGCTAAAAGCAACAGGCTTTGAAAAAATCGTGATAAGCGATGACGGAATTTCTCTTAAAAATAATTGCAGTATCGAGCTTGGAGCAGTTGCAAAGGGATACGCCGCAGACAGCGTTTTTTCTCTTTTAAATGATGACAGCGCAGTAATAGATATCGGCGGAACTGTTATATCAAGCGTTTCGGAAAAAATAAAGGTCGGCGTTAAAAATCCTGACGGAGAAGGGCTTCTTTGCTCGTTTTATCTTGATTACGGCGAGGCAGTTTCGACCTCGGGCTCATATGAAAGATATTTTGTAAAAGACGGCAAAAAATATACTCATATCTTAGACCCGAAAACAGGGGAAAGCGTTGATAACGGACTTATGAGCGTTACTGTTATAACTGACAGTGCATTAAAAGCCGATATACTGTCAACCCGTCTTTTTGTAAGAGGGCTTAGTGACAGTGTTGAATATGAAAATACAAAAGTAATTTATGTTACTGATGATAAAAAAGTTTATGTAAAAGGAGATTTTACAATCTCTGATTTGAATACAGAATACAAATTGCAGGAAAATTGAAAGGAGGCACAAAATCGTGTCAAAATTTTATATAACAACAGCAATTGCATATACATCAAGAAAGCCTCATATCGGTAATACCTATGAGATTGTTCTTACAGACGCTATTGCAAGATACAAAAAGCAGATGGGCTTTGATGTGTTTTTCTTGACAGGAACAGACGAACATGGTCAGAAAATCGAAGAATGTGCAAAAGAAGCCGGCATTTCACCGAAGGAATATGTTGATAATGTTTCGGGAGAAATAAAAACAATCTGGAATCTTATGAATGCGAGCTATGATAAATTTATTCGTACAACAGACGATTACCACGAAGAAACCGTAAAGAAAATATTTAAAAAATTCTATGAGCAGGGCGATATATATAAAAGCGAATACGAAGGCTTATACTGCGTTCCCTGCGAATCCTTCTTCACACCAAGTCAGCTTGTTGACGGAAAATGTCCCGACTGCGGAAGAGAAGTGAAGAAAACTAAGGAAGAAGCGTATTTCTTCAAAATGTCAAAATATCAGGACAGACTTATGAAGCATATTGAGGAAAATCCTGATTTTATACAGCCTGAGTCAAGAAAAAAAGAAATGGTGAACAATTTCTTAAAACCGGGACTTCAGGATTTGTGTGTTTCAAGAACATCGTTCAAGTGGGGTATTCCTGTTGAGTTTGACCCTGACCATGTAATCTATGTGTGGATTGACGCACTTTCAAACTATATAACGGCGCTTGGTTACGGACAGGAAAACGACGAGCTTTACAAAAAATACTGGCCTTGCGATGTTCATGTTATCGGTAAGGATATTTTAAGATTTCACACTATCTACTGGCCTATTATGCTTATGGCAATGGGTGAGCCGCTTCCGAAGCAGATTTTCGGTCATCCGTGGCTGCTCAGCGGAAATGACAAAATGTCTAAATCAAAAGGAAATGTAATGTATGCCGATGATTTGGTGAGACATTTCGGAGTTGACGCAATCCGTTATTACCTTCTCACAGAAATGCCGTATGCAAATGACGGTACTATTACTTATGAAAATATTATCACACGCTTTAACGGTGATTTGGCTAATACATTAGGAAACTTAGTCAACAGAACTATTGCGATGATAAATAAATATTTTGGGGAAATTCCTGCTCCAAACAGCGAGGAAGAGCTTGATTGCGACCTTAAAAATATGCTTTTTGAAACATTAAAGGCTTACAGATTAAAAATGGACGAATATAAGACGAGCGATTCACTTGAGATTATATTTGACTTTATCAGACGCTGTAACAAATATATAGACGAAACAATGCCGTGGGCTTTGGCAAAAGACGAAAACGGAAAAGAGAGACTTCAGAATGTTTTATATAATCTTATTGAATGTATAAGATTTATTTCGGTTATGTTAAAGCCGTTTATGCCTGAAACTGCTTCTGAAATTCAGAGACAGATTATGTGTTCTGACGAAAGCGAGGATTTCGGAGCAATAAAAAGCGGTGTTGTGCTTTCTGCACCTGAGCCTATCTTTATGAGAATAGACGAAGAAAAGAAATTAAAAGAAATCGAAGAAGAAATCGAGGCTAAAAAAGCGGCAGAGGCAGTAAAGGAATACGAGCCTGTTGCACCTGAGGTTGAAATTGAAGATTTTTCAAAGCTTGATTTGAGAGTTGCAACAGTTCTGGAATGTGAAGAAGTGAAAAAGTCGGATAAGCTTCTGAAATTTTCCTTAAAGGTAGGAAACGAGACAAGAACGGTTGTTTCGGGAATAAAGAAGCACTATAAGCCTGAGGATTTAATCGGCAAGCAGGTTATAATGATTTGTAACTTAAAGCCTGTCAAATTAAAGGGAATACTTTCCGAGGGAATGATTCTTTGCGCTGAGGACGGAGACAATCTTCAGCTTTTAAGACCGTTTTCTGATATTGATGACGGTGCTAAAATATACTAAGGAGTGAAAAAATTGGCAGATAAAAATAAAAACTGCTGTCCTACCTCGATAGGCGGGCAGGCGGTTATTGAAGGCGTAATGATGCAGGGACCAAAAAAAAGAGCAACTGCGGTAAGAAAGGCAAGCGGGGAAATTGTTATACAGGAAACCGAAATAAAATCCTTTATAACAAAGCTGAAGCTTAATAAAATACCGATTTTAAGAGGATTTTTGAGTTTCTTTCAGTCTCTTTTTACAGGCGTTTCGTGCCTTATGTTTTCCGCTAAGGAATGTGACCTTGAGGACGAGAATGAACAGCTTTCACCATTTGAACAGTGGATACTTGACAAATTCGGCGATAAGCTTTTTGATGTGGTGATGTACATATCTGTGTTTATATCACTTATACTTGGAGTAGGTCTTTTTATGATTTTGCCGAAGGTTATTGTTGAATTTATTGCAAAGCCGTTTGGCAGAAACATAAACGAAGGGCTTTCAACTCTTATTGAGGGAATTATAAGAATGGCAATATTTCTGGTGTATATAATTCTTATCTCAAAAATGAAGGATATACAGAGAGTGTTTGAGTATCACGGCGCAGAGCATAAAACGATTTTTGCTTATGAATACGGCGATGAGCTTACGGTTGAAAATATAAAGAAGCATACGCGCTTTCACCCAAGATGCGGAACAAGCTTTCTTTTTTTGGTGATGATTGTCAGCGTGGTTGTATTTCTTATTATCGGTATGTTTATAAGTCCTGACGCGGGACTTTTGGAAAAAATACTCTGGAGAATTATTATGCTTCCTGTTATTGCAGGTATCTCCTATGAGCTTATTAAGTTTGCAGGCAGACACGACAACAAGCTTACCCGCATT
>CAZHZL010000016.1:0-40757 GCA_964537245.1 uncultured Oscillospiraceae bacterium | reverse complement strand
TAATCGGCGGTGCTGACGGTGTATTGGGCAGAGGAATGCAGTGGCAGGGAATGAGCTTCTTGACAACACTCCACTACGGACCTGATATGAATATCACATCAACATATATGCCTACACTTCCGGGTAAACTTTTCTACTTAAAAGAGCTCGCCGGTCCGCTTGTTGCAGAATGTAACTAAAGAGAGGTAACAACTATGTTTGATGTTGCTTGTGTAGGAATATTGGTGGCAGATGTAATAGTTAAACCCGTTTGCGAAATGCCGAAGAAGGGAATACTTTCCCCTGTTGATTCAATCGAGCTTTTTTCAGGCGGAAACGCTATGACTGCTTCAATAAACTTAAGAAAAATGGGCATGTCCTCCGCCATTATAGGAATGGTCGGTGACGATATGTTCGGCGAATTTTTAAAAAGCTGTCTTACAAAAAACGATGTCCCCCTTTCAGGGCTTAAAACAACAAAAGACGCACAAACATCTGCCTCAACACTTCTTATATCTCCTGAAGGAGAAAGAAGCTTCTGGCATTGCGTCGGTGCAAACGGAATTTTTTCAAACAGCGATATTGATATGGATATCATCAAAAATTCAAAGACAGTTTTTGTTACAGGAACATATCTTTTAAATACCTTTGACGGCAAGAAAACTGCTGAATTTTTGAAGGAATGTAAGAATTTGGGGAAAACAACTGCGCTTGATGTTTGCTGGGATCATAAAGGCAAATGGGGCGAGCTTCTGTATGACGCAATGCCTTATATAGATATATTTATGCCAAGCATTGACGAAGCAAGAGAAATCGCAAAAGAAACCGAAGTTGAAAAGATGGCTGAGAAGTTCTTCTCACTCGGAGTAAAAAGCGTAGTTATAAAATGCGGTTCCGACGGCTGCTATGTACAGGAGTCAAAGGACAAAAAAGGATATATGATTCCTGCGTGCAAGGGTGTAAAGGCTGTTGACACAACAGGAGCAGGAGACAGCTTCTGTTCAGGATTTTTAGCAGCTTATTCAAAAGGTAACGATTTTGAAACCTGCGCTCGCTTTGGTAACGCCACAGGCGCTCATTGCGTTATGGAAAGAGGCGCTACAACAGGAATAAAAAGCTATGATGAAATTTACGAGTTTATGTGCGCTCAGAAAGAAGGTAAATAAAGATGTTAGTTACATTATCTGAAATATTGGCAGAAGCTGAAAAAGGAAAATATGCCGTTGGTTTATTCAACCATCTGAATCTTGAGATGGCAAGAGGTATTATAGACGCTGCAGAAGAAGAAAAATCTCCTGTAATTCTTGGAGTTGCAGAAGTACATCTTTCATCAATTCCGTTTGAATACGCAGCTCTTCTCATGAACAAAATTGCACGCGACGCAAAAGTACCTGTTTGCTTGCATTTTGATCATGGTACAGATTATGCAAAAATCTTAAAAGCAATAAAAAGCGGATTTTCTTCAGTTATGTATGACGGAAGCGCGCTTCCTTATGAAGAAAATATCGCAAATACAAAACAGATTAGCACAATTGCGCACGCTCTCGGAGTAAGCGTTGAGGCTGAGCTTGGTCATGTCGGAGGAGCAGAAGGCGGCGGAGACGACGGCCACGAAGAACAGTATACAAATGTTGAGCAGGTTAACGATTTTATAAGAAGAGCCGACATAGACGCTCTTGCAGTTGCTATCGGTACTGCTCACGGCCAATACAAAGCTAAACCGAAGCTCGATATAAAAAGACTTGCAGATATTTATGCGATAAGTGAAAAACCGCTTGTTCTTCACGGGGGAAGCGGATTATCTGACGAAGATTTCAGAAATACAATCAAAAACGGAATAAGAAAAGTAAATATCTGTACAGAAATGTGCTTAGCTGCTCACAAAGCATATACATATGCTTATGAACATACAATGAATTTTGAGCTTGCACTTCAGATTACAAAAAATACTGTTCAGGAAGTTGTAAAGCAGAAAATGAGACTTTTCGGAAGCAGCGGTAAATTTTAGGAAAGGAAATTTGAAAAAATGAATGTTTTAGCAATAGGATGTCATCCTGACGATATGGAAATAAACTGTGCAGGAACCTTAGCAAAATGCGTTGCAAGAGGCGATAAGGTTACTGTATGTCATGTAGCAAACGGAAATCTCGGTCATGTTATTATACAGCCTGACGAGCTTAGAGATATCCGCAGAGAAGAAGCTAAAAAAGCAGGTGCTCTTGCCGGAATTGAAGTTGTGACCTGTGATATCGGTGATCTTATGGTATATGAGGGAAGTAAGGAACAGCGAGATAAGGTAGTTGATGTTATCCGTGCCGCACAGCCTGATTTTATTATCACTCACGCTCCGAATGATTATATGCCTGACCATGTTGCAGTAAGCAGACTTGTTTTTGACGCAACCTTTGCAGCAAGCGTAGACCATTACAAAACAGGTGTTTCTGGCACAGCTGAGGTTACACCGATTTACTATATGGATAACCTTGCGGGCCTTAACTTTATCCCAACTGAATATGTTGATATAACAAATGAAATAAACAAAAAAATCGAAATGCTTGAGTGTCATGAAAGTCAGCTTAAATGGATGAGAGACCATGACAATATAGATTTTGCAGAATTTGTTAAAACCTGCGCAAGATACAGAGGTCTTCAGTGCGGAGTCGGCTATGCTGAAGGCTTCACACAGTGTCTTGCTTGGCCTAAAATCAAACCTATGCGTTTATTACCGTAATTATGTAATATAAATAAATCCGGAGGTAGTTTGTAATGAAAAAAGGTATCAGCTCGTTGGCTTTTTCCGGCTCAATGACATTAAAGGAAATATTTATTCAAGCAAAGCAATATGGTTTTGAAGGAGTTGAACTGTGGCTTGATCCAAACGGCCCTGTTTATCCCGATATAACCGAAAAAGAGCTGGAAGTCATAAAAAATGACGCTTCCGAAGCCGGAATTGTTCTTTACAGCTTAGCAGCAACAGTATATTGGGGTTGCTCTTTGGTATCTGATAACGAAGATGAAAGGGAACAGGCAAAAGAATATGTAAAGGCACAGCTTAGAATTGCGTCATATTTAGGCTGCGAAACAATTCTCGTAATCCCCGGTCATACAGGCGTTGTTTTTGCACCTGCACTTGGGATAGTGGATTACGAAACAGCTTATGAAAGAGCAGTTAAAGCTGCAAAAGAGCTTGCACCTTATGCCCAAAAAGCCGGTGTTGTTATCGGTATGGAAAATGTATGGAATAAATTCCTTATGACTCCTATCGAAATGCGTACCTTTATAGATGAAGTGGGAAGCCCCTGGGTACAGTCCTACTTTGATGTGGGAAATGTTTTACTCACAAGCTATCCTGAGCATTGGATAAAAATATTGGGCAGTCGTATTTCAAAAGTTCACTTCAAGGACTTTAAGATGAGTATCGGAAATCTTGACGGTTTCTGCGACTTGCTTACAGGTGATGTAAACTACAAGGCTGTTATGGACGCTTTTAAAAGCGTAGGCTATGACGGATGGACTACCTGCGAAACAGGACCGTATGCAACGGATAATACAATAAATTTAAAGCATATATCTGAAGCAATGGACTATATACATAAACTATAAAAAGGAGACCTGAACTATGAAATTAGGTGTATTGGTAATTTTTAACAACGACATTGAAAAGGAAATCAAAAAAGTTCATGACTTAGGTTTTGAATCCTGTCAGCTTTCAGCGTGGGACGAAAGCCTTTTCACAGATGAAACAGCAAAAATCATAAACGAGGCAACAGAGAAATATAATGTTAATATTTCAACCTTCTGGTGTGGCTGGAGCGGTCCGCAGGTATGGGACTTTTACGAGGGTCCGCTTACTTTAGGCCTTGTTCCCGCTGACTTGCGTGCTATGAGAATTGAAACGCTCAAAAAAGGCTCGGATTTTGCTAAAAAAATCGGCGTAAAAAATATTGCTACGCATGTTGGTTTTCTTCCTGAAACACCAAACACACAGGAATATCATTCACTTGTTTGTTCGCTGAGAAGTCTGGCACAGCATATAAAAGGAAATGACCAATATTTCCTTTTTGAAACAGGTCAGGAAACTCCTGTTACTCTCCGACGCACAATAGAGGATATAGGAACTGATAATTTAGGGATAAACTTAGATCCTGCAAATCTTATTTTGTACGGAAAAGCAAACCCTGTTGACGCGCTTGATGTTTTTGGAGAATATGTCAGAGATATTCATGGCAAAGACGGCTGTTATCCAACAGACGGAAAAAATCTCGGCAAAGAAACACCGTTGGGACAAGGTAAAGTAAACTTCCCCGCATTCGTTAAAAAGTTAAAGGAAATCGGTTATGATGGTCCTATAACAATAGAGCGTGAAATATCGGGAGAAGAGCAAATAAGAGATATAAAAGCTGCTAAAGAATATCTTAATGAACTTATAAAAGAATAACAAAGACTTCAAGGAGATTGGCTATTAATGTATAATGTTGTTTTAATCGGCTGCGGTCATATGGGAGCAGTTCATCTGGATGACATATATTTACAGAAAAATGTAAATATATATGCTGTTGTTGATATTGATACAGAGCGTGCAGAATTTTTTGCCAAGAAATACGGCGCAGAAAATTTCGGAACTGACTATATGCAGTATATGAAGGACAAAAAAACTGATATAATAATCTGTGCAACATATCCCAAAACTCACCTGGAGATATTAAAGGCATGCATAAAATATAAAAAGCATCTGATTTGCGAGAAGCCTATAACACCTGATTTAGAAACTGCAAAAGAATTTGTAAATCTGGTAAAAAGCTCCGACATAAAAGTACAGGTAGGATTTATTCTAAGGTTTAACGAAACATATCGGCGTGTTGCAGAAATGATTCAGAGCGGACTGATTGGAAAACCTCTCGTTATAAGAATGACGCAAAATCACCATGTTATCAACTGGAAAAAATACCGTGCACTCTTAGAGGATGCTTCTCCTATTGTTGATTGTGGAGTACACTACATAGATTTATGCAAATGGTACACAGGTGCTGAAGTTGAGGAAATTGGAGGAATTTCTCAAACTTTGGACGAAGAAACGCCTGACTACACCTACAACTACGGACTTATGACAATGAAGCTTTCAGACGGAAGCATTGCCTACTATGAAGCCGGTTGGGGTGGTGCTATTGCTGCTGAAAATGTAAAGGAATTTATCGGTCCGAAAGGCAGAATTACAATTCTTGAACGTGACAACAGGCCAAACTGTCGCGAAGAAGGCGACATGATTGAATTTTACGATAAAAAAACAGGAGAATACAAAACTATAAATGTAGATTGTAAACGCCGTCCAACAGGAACACAGTTAAACCACCTTATTAATATGATTGAAAACAATATATCAGCTTCTCCGGATATTGATGAGGTTCTATCAGGTTTTGAAACTGCCCTTAAGGCAGATAAAATATTAAAAAACAATAAAAAGGAGAACCAAAAATGTTAAACTATGCAATAATTGGCTTCGGTGGCTTGGGAAAAAGTCATTTCAGAAATTACGAGGCTATAAAAAACATCGTCGGAGATCTTAATCTCGTAGCTTTGTGTGATGTTGAAGAATCAGCCTTCAAAACACAGACAGCTATAAATCTTAGCACAAATGAAGTAGGTCTTGACTTGTCTTCATACAATCTCTACAATGATGTAGCTGAACTTTTAAAAAAGGAAAAACTTGATTTTATCGTTACGGCGCTTCCTACATATATCCACGAAAAAATTGCCGTTATGGCACTTGAAAAAGGGATTCATGTATTTTCAGAAAAGCCTATCGCAATCAACTTAGAGCAGGCTCAGAATATGATTGACAAAGCAAAAGAAAACAATGTTAAGCTTATGATCGGACAGTGTCTCAGATACTGGCCTGAATATGTTATGTTAAAAGACATAATCGACTCAAAAAAATACGGCAATGTTGTTTACGGTGATTTCAAGCGTTTAAGCGGAACGCCTGTATGGTCATGGCAGGACTGGATGAGAGATGAAACAAAAAGCGGTGGCTGCGCTCTTGATATGCATGTTCATGACATTGACTTTATAAATTATGTATTCGGAAAGCCAAAAGCAGTTACTGCAAGAGCAATCAATCAAGATGTTAAACACGATTTGATTACTGCTACTCTTGATTATGATGATAAATACTTTACTGTTACTGCAGGCTGGGGGCTCAAGCAGTCGTATCCGTTTACAGCTGAATTTTTAATCAGATTTGATACTGCAACAGTAGAAGTTAAAAACGGTAAATTCAACATTTATACCGATAATGGTGCTGAAGAAATTGCAGTTCCTGCCGGAAATGCATATGTAAACGAGCTTGTTGATTTCATCACATGTATAAGAGAGAATAAGGATATTACAATAAATCCTCCGGAATCTTCTAAGATTTCAATCGAAATTGCACTTGCAGAAAAATTATCTGCTGATAAAAAAGAAACAATTAAGCTTTAATATTATTTATAAGAACCTCACGAAATACTAACGCAATTAAAATTGCGAGTATTTCGGAGAACCTTGTTGTATTCACAATAAAAACCCACCCTTGACAAAGAGTTTTTTGTCAAGGGCGTTTTTATGTATTATTCTGTTGACTTTTGCATAAAAAAGTTGTATAATAAAATAAGATAGCATAAAGAAAGGACTGAACATAATGATTAAAGAATACGACAATGGTTTTGAAAAACATATTTTTGAATACAAAAGAAGAAAAGTAACTGTTCTTCTTCCAAAAGATAAAAACTTAGAAAACAAATGGGTATGGAGAGCAGAATTTTTTGGATCCTTTGACTATGTTGATAAAGCGCTTCTTTCTGATGGGTGGTATGTTATTCACTACAATGTAGCAGATATGTACGGCTGTGAAGAAGCGATAAAACTTATGAAGGATTTTCATGACTACATAATAAAAGCATATGCTCTTTCCAAAAGAGCTGCAATCTTCGGATTTTCAAGAGGCGGCTTATACAGCGTAAACTATTCTTTAAAATATCCCAACGATATAGGCTGCATATATCTTGACGCACCTGTTTTGGATATAAGAAGCTGGCCGGCAGGCTACGGTGAAGGAGAAGGCGCACCAAAGGAATGGGAAGAGTGCAAGAACTGGTATAAGCTTACAGAAGAAACTGCAAAGAATTTTAACAACAATCCTATTGATAACGCAAAAGCACTTTGCGATACAAAAATTCCGCTTATTTTGGTATGCGGAGACAGCGACACCGTAGTTCCCTACTGCGAAAATGGAGAAAAGCTTGCAAAGGTCTACGAAGAAAATGATATAAAAGCCTTTAAGCTTATTGTAAAGGAAGGTATCGGTCATCACCCTCACAGTCTTGAAGACCCCCGGGAAATCGCAAATTTCATAAAAGAAAATATTTTATAAAAAAGAGGCTGTCGTGTTAAGACAGCCCCTTTTTCAGTTATATCTCCACAGATTTTAATTTATGTTTTCCAAATCAATTTTTGAAGGACCGCCGCCGTGATTACCGATTTCCCACAGACGCAGTCCGATATCCTTCTCTACCGCTCTCCCTTTTAGTGTAGCATATCCGCCAAAAATACCGTGATCAAGAAGCTGCTACAACTCTAAAGGTAGACGTCCTTCATTTCATCTCCAGAGCCATGCGCATTGCACAGCAAATGTAATTTTTTCATGAATGACACTCCTATGTTATTAATAATTTTCACATGCATTTTAACATCTTTTTCTAATAATGTCAATACTTTATTTTAACATAGGTTACTTCTCTCCTCTTATTCTTTCGGAAAGAGAATTTTTATCAAGGTATTCAGTAGTAAGAATTACTTTTGTTCCCTGTCCTACAATGCTGTCTATAAAAATACCGTAGTCATTACCATAGTAAGTTTTTATTCGGTTTACTGTGTTTCTTATACCATAGCTCCGTCTTCTTGTATTTTTTTCGGGACTTACTCCCTCAAGAAGCTGACGGATAACTTCTTCATCCATTCCGCAGCCGTTATCACAAACCTCAAAAACAATCATATTGTCTTTTTTATACACCGATATTTCAAGCTTTGCGTCCTCAACATGCGAAAGCCCATGCATAACTGCATTTTCCACAACGGGCTGAAGAATCTGCTTTATGGTATAACATGATTTCACATCATCATCCACAGAAAGCTTCAAATCAAAATCCTTATCATAGGAAATTTTTACAATTTGCAAATATTGCTCTATAAGAGTAAGCTCTTCCGATACTGTGATTATGTTGTTACCGTCTGCAAGAACGCTCCTGTAATACTCAACCATATAGTCGATCATATTCATCATAAGCTCGTCATCCGTCTCAAATAACCTCCACTTAAGAACGGAAAGCGAATTATAAAGCAAATGAGGATTAAAGCTTGTTTGCAAAGTTGCAAGCTCAATCTTTTTCTTTTCATTATTTATGTGCTCAATCTCCTTATGAAGATCGTTTATCCTTCCTATAAGCTTCTTGAATTTTACTTTTATTTTAAGAATATCCCCATCCGCTTCTTCGTCAATAAACTGCGGATTCAGCAATATATTTTCGTCTTTTTCCAAAGTCTGTACAAAATAGTCAAAATCATACGTCAGACGCTTTATCAGCCACATATAAAATATACTCAGCAAAACAAGAAAAAGCATCAGAAATATTGCCGCAATTGAAATATAAATATAACAGCTTCTGTAAATAAAGCTTTCTTCGGTATGCAAAGAAATTGTAAGACCCGGTATTGTTTTCTTTGAAAACACAACAGAATCTCCGTTAATCTCATAATCATTACTTGACAACAGTACGCCGCCATCTTCTTTTGTAACAACTATTTTTTCTTTTTCATTCATTATCTCCGCTGTAAGCACATTCTCAAGCTGTTTTATCGGAATTTTTATCTCAAGATATCCCACAGTTTTATCATTATCAGTCATTTTTGTAAATGCAGAAAGCGATTCAGGATATACATCATTATATATCCAGGCAGTCTCGGAGCTTTCAAGCCTCTCAAGCTTTTCCCATGAATCTGCTTTACTGAGGCGTTCAAGATTGGAAAAATATAAATTCTCAGGAATTTTTTCATTATCTGTATATATATGATACTGTCCACTTATATAATTTTCATATTCGGTAAAGCTCGAAAAAAACTTCTTAAGGAAATCAAGCTCGTCCATAAAATAAACAGAATAATCCTCTCCTGTTACAATATCCAGAAGCAGCATATTGTTGGAAATATTATTACTTCTGTCTATTGCAGAATAGAATATCCTGTTTATATTATATGTCATATTATCTACACGAATTTCTGCAGTATGGGCATAACTCTGGTATTCACTTTTGAACATAAGGTTAGAAAAGAATGTAAAAAACAAAACAAACAGGATTCCCGTTGTTATAAGTATCACAAAATATATTTTTTTACGCATATTAACCTTTTTCATCAGAGTTTTCCTTCATGCTCACGATATTCTCTGGGAGTCATTCCCGTACATTCCTTAAAAAGTGCGGAAAAATAGGTCTTGCTCTTATAGCCTACAAGCTCCGCAACCTCATAAACACGGCTGTTTTCCTGTCTTAAAAGCTCTTTTGCCCGTTCTATTTTTCGGTTTGTAAGATAGTCGAATATAGTTTCGCCGGTGTATTTTTTGAAAAGCTGATTTGCATGCACCGTACTGATATACAGCCTTCCCGCAATATCGCTAACAGAGTTTATCGTTGCATATTCTTCATCTATAATCTCTTTTATTTTTGTTATAAGCTTAGTGTGTCTGCTTGACTTTTTATTTTTTACAAAAAGACAAACGCTTTTTATAATATTTGTTATCCATTGTCTGATATCAAGTATTGATTCAAAATTAGCTAGTTTTTCCCAAATAACATACTCGTTTCCGAAAACATCCTTGAAATTTTCGTTTATCTTCATAAGTTCAACCTGTATAATGCTTACAATTGATGTAGTTATAGCTTTTAGACTCACTGTATCGTATATGAAATCGGAGCCGTAATATTTGTCTACAAATTTTGAAACATCTTTTTCATTGTAATTTTCTATAAGTTTAAGAATTTCTTCTTCCATTTCAATAAAGCTGTAATCAAAAAGGTTTTTGTTCGCCTGCACATCGTCAGCAAAAACTATACAGTTGTTTTTCTGGAATAAGCTTGTATTGAAAACATATTCTGCCCTCTCGAAAAGCTCAGATAATTTTTTAAGGTCCTTACATATACCACCTATGCAAACAGACGCGTCTATTCCAAGCTTTATATTTATATCCTCTCTTATCTGAGAATAAAACACTAAACTTTTTTCCACAGCAATGCCTTCGCTGTCACAAGCGTCATGATAATGTATGATTGCTATACGCTTTTTATCCAGAACAATTCCAAATGCACGGCTTTCAGAATCAAATCTGTATACCATTTGACAAATACGATTTACAACAAAATAAATGCTGTCGTTAACATCATTTTTTGATATTTCTTCAAAATTGTCAATTTCAAGTATTGCCACAGAGCAGTATTTTTTTATTTTAAGATCAACCTTTTCAAATCTGCCATTTGAAAAATCATCTGTATTTCCGTAAATCAAATCTCTTATCAGATGTTCTCTTAAAATCGGAACATTATCCTTAATCTGTTTTTCCAAACGGTCTATTATAGTGCTTTTTTTCTGCTCATTTTCCCTTATCTGAAGTACCTTTCTGACAGTTGTCCTCAAAGCCGTAATATTAAGAGGCTTCAATATATAACTGAAAGCATTAACATCAAAAGCACTTCGGATATACTGGCTGTCATCAAAACAGCTCATAAATATAAACTTGGTTTCAGGAAGCTCCTCCATAATTTTTTTTGACATAGCGATACCGTCTAAAACAGGCATCTGAACATCTGTCATAACAAGAAGGGGCTTCTCCTTTAAAGCAAGCTCGAATCCTTTTTTTCCGTCCTCAGCCATAAATACTTCAGAAAAACCAAGTTCGTTCCATATTTTCAGTTTTGCAATACCATTTCTTTCATAAACATTATCATCTACAATAAGTAACTTATACATATTATATCACAACCTCTTATTATGGGGCATATAATTATTCAACAAAGAAAGCAAGCATTTTTGCTGTCTCTGCTCTTGTTGCATTGTTTTCGGGCATAAATTTTCCATTATAGCCGTTAACAACTCCCGCGCCTGAAAGCGCTGCAACAGACTCCTTTGCATATTGTGCAATCTGCGCTTCATCTGAGAAAGAAGCAGCAGTTTTTAAATCAAGAGTAATGTTTTTGCTCTTTAAAGCACGGTATATCATTACAGAAAGGTCCTGTTTTGTTACATAATCATTTATGCCAAACACGCTTTCGTTATAACCGGTTATTATCTTATTTGATACTCCGTCTCTTATAAAGCTGTAAGCCCAGTGCGTTTTATCAACATCCGAGAATGTAACCAAAAACTCATCTCCGCCTTCTATACAAAAGGTAAGCGCAATCATCTTTACAGCTTCTGCTCTTGTCACCAAATCTCCGGGGGCAAATATTTCTGCACTTTTACCGTTAATTATATTTTCAGAATAAAGCTTTTGTACATATTCAAATGCCCAATGCTTATTATCTACATCCAAAAATGCAGGTGTATTATCAACCTCAGCTTTACTGTCTGACGGAAGTGTTGTCGGAATATACGCAGTTCCGCCGCCTCCGGAAGATGTACCGCCGGAAATAACAGTCTGCGGCGCTTTACTTGCAGCTATTGCGGCAAGATACGCTGTATTAAAATCAGCTGCATTTGTATAAAGCTTACCTGTAAGCGCTTTAAAAACATCTGTTTTATTATATGCATAGATAATCGCGCCGAGGTCTATTCCGAGAAGTGCACTGTTATCGTTAATCAACTGCTCAACAGCTGTCCACGGACCTGAATATATTTTATAAAGAACATTACTGAGATTGAATAAATCTGAAAGCTCCTTATTTGTAGACGGATTCTGTTCAGCTATCCTTAAAGCAGTTTGTGCTTTGCCCTCATCGCTTATCTTTTCATAAAGAGATTCTGCTCCTGTGTCTAGACCGTAAATTTCATTGTACTCCGAAATAAGCTTCATAACCTCAGCCGCTGAATCCGCATTTTTTATAAGCTCAAGCGCCTGTGCTTCAGTTGCAACATTAATCGTATACGGTTTCACTTCATTTCCGTCAGAGACATAAACTGTATATGCACCCGGGTCATAGGAAAGCACACTGAAAGAATCAAATATAAAAGCATTATCGGTAATCGCAGCTTCATCTGCATGAATGGCTGAAGTAAAAAAGTTTGCACCTTCAGCCTCCATATCATCGACCTTTTTATCAGGTCTTAAAACCATAAGCGTTGCTTTTTTAGCATTCTCATCAGCAGTACCACTGACAGAAACAGCCCCTGTTTGTCTGTTGTAGTCAACTGTCAAAGAAAACAGGTCTTCAGTTGCATACACATTTATAAAAAGCATACCTGCAACAATTAAAAGTGAAAGTATTTTTTTTAAACTTTTCATATTCCTCATAGCTTCGTCACCCCCACATTCTATTTAAACACAACCATATCGTAGATATTGCCTTCTTTTGCATATATAAACACCTTGCTTGCGTCGGAAGCGCCAACAGTAGCAGCGTCGATAACATCGTCTGCGCTTCCCAAATACACCCTATCTTCAACGCTGTCATAAACATACAAATCAAGAATTTCCGATGTAAGATTTGCAAGCATTTCCGTATAAAGAGTATTTGTAAGCCCTGTGTTTATTTTATCTGTCACATCAATATCAATTCTTGCCATAACGCCTTCACGGTAGCCTACCGTGCCGTAACCATAATATCTTCTCGAATACGGAGAACCAACCTGCGGCGCTTCAGGACTGATAGAATAATCCGAAGCGGTTGACGGTCTTGTGACTGGATAGAATTTCTTTTCAATTTCCTTAATCTGATTGCTCGAATTTATTTTTAAAGCAATAATATCGCCGCGCTTTAAATCTGCTGCTGCAATAATTCCTTCTTCACCTTCAGTATAACTTACTTCTTCGCCCTTGTAAAGACCGTACAAACAATTTTTTGCATCACCATTTTCATCTGCTATTCTGGTAACTCTATCTACAACAAACATACGAGCGCCCTCCGAAATTCCCGATGAAGCAGAAGAATCTCTGAACAAGAAAAGCTTAGCAATTCTGCTTTCACCGCCGTCAAAAGCTTCAAAGGAATACTGCGTTGAATTTTCAAGATAAGAGCTTGGAAGAATTTCAAATTCTTTCTCATCGTTTATATCTTCGGGTATTTTCATCATAACTGTATCCTTATCGCGTCCAAATACCATTCCGACAATATTTGAATTCATATAGTAGCTGTTTGAAGCCGTATAATCGTGGGACAAGTTTTTGTCTGTTTCATATATTGTATTCTGATAAACCGTATCTATTCCGATAAGCTCACCCTTGGAATTAAGAACATATTTTATAACCTGCTCTCCGCTTCCGTCTGAAGTCTGAAGCTTAATATGGCTGATAACCTCTGAATTTGATTCCAAAGAAGCACCGTCAACTTTAAGCTTTTTGGAGGCCGAAGGAGTTATAAATGTACCTTCAGCGGTATAAATTTTAAATTTAAAATCACTATCAAGTCCGGAAGTCTCAAGTATTCCGCAAAGGAAACCATACTCACCGCTATCTGAGGAAGTTCCGTCAAAATCGGCTATTCTGCCCTTGTAATCAAGATGAAAAATTCCTGTATCCATAAGAGCAATATCGTCTAACTGAAGGCATGGTGCAACCTTATATTTATTTTCACCGTCTAATGTTACATATCTGTTATCCTTTTCTGTAACCTCACCCGCAGCATATTCGGTTGAAACAGTTATTGTAAAAATTTCTTTTCCCAGCGGATTGTAGCTTTTTGCAACACTTATAACATCCCATTCCTTAAGATCAGAAAGTGTAAGTATGGCGCCTGTTTTATAATTATATACTGTAATATCATCGCTTTCAGCTTCAAATTTTACCGGCTGATTTGTTTGCTTGACATAAATAGCGCCGTCTTTTTGCGAGGCCCATTTAACTGTATATGTATCCTCGGAAACTATTCTCATAACATCATAAGTTCTGTCACCACCATTGTCAATAAGTGTAATTGTTCCGTCGGAAGGAATAAGCTCATTTTTGGTATAATCCTTTATATACGCACCGCCGTTATAAATAACATCAACAGTTGAAAGAACTCTTACACTCTTTTTATGCTCTTTTTCCTCATCTGTATAATAATATAAATTATCTCCTGAAAAATACGGATAATTCTCTGATAAAATTGTAATAACTTCATTTATTTCTCTTGGAACAACTGCTATTATTTCCTTTGGAGTATCGCTTTTTTTATCATAATAATATTCAACAGAATATCCTAGATAATTATTCATATACGGATTTTTGCACACAAACTGAACCCCGTCAATCATGACATAGTTCCCGTTTACAACGCCGTCGGCAGATGTGAGCGCAGTCTTTTCGGTTGCTGTTATAATTCCGCTTTTTTTATCAAGTCCGAGATAGTTTGTCAATATTGTTTCTCCGGGAATAACTTTTATAACAGTTTCGTCACCAAAAGAGGTCTGCTGCATTATGTCTGTTTCCAAAGCTTTAAGAAGCATTTTTGCAATTTCGCCTCTTGTTATATCTTCACCGTTTCCACTTAATCCCAAAAGTCCGAGCGTTCCGGCAACGGCTCTGTATCCTCCAGGATAACCGCCCTGTTCCTCTGCTCTGAAGCCATATCCCAACATTCTTACAAAAACTGTAAGCGCCTGTGTTGAAGTAATATATTCCGAAGGAGCAAATTTCCCTTCAGCAACACCTTTAACCAGACCAAATTCAGAAGCCGCTTCTATCTCATTATATGCCCAATGGCTTTTCGGAACATCGTAAAATGTAGGCTCGGAAGGAGTATAGTCGATATCAATAATTCTTGCAACTACTGCTGCAAATTCAGCTCTTGTTATCTTCTTTCCCGGCATAAATGTGCCATCCTCATAGCCCCTCATAATATTAAGCTGACAAAGAAGCGCTACATCTTTTTCATACTGCGTTCCTACAACATCGAAAGGCGTCACATATCTGCTTGCTTCATCTGTATCAAAATGATGTTCAGTAACAAAATTTCCTGTATCATTTCCGTAAATCAAAGAAGCCATGTTTACATAAAAACCTATTTCTCCGATTGAAAAAACCATTCCGTCTGTTTTTGCAAGACGAATATAACGAAATCTTTCTGTAGGATTTATTTCAATCGTGAGCTTTCCGTCTGAAAATTCGCTCTCACAAACAGCAAGCACCTCATAGGAAGCAAAATCCTTATCGTTTGACGCTCGTACCTCGAAGTTGATTTTTTCTTCTTTGGGAGAGTTAATTCTCGGCTCATATTCAATACGGCTTATCTGATAAGAAAGTCCCAAATCAACCTGCCACCAGGCATTTTTATCCTCAGCCGCGCTCTGCCAGTAGGTATAGTCGGCATTATCGTTTATACCGTCGTTTGCATAGTATGATGAATGACTGCTGTCAACAGCCGACGAAGCTGTTGACACGCAGTTAAGTGCTGCATTTACATATTCTTCTGCATAAGCTACCGTAAAAAATGTCGCAGATAACATCAGAACAGACAATATTACACAAATTATTCTTTTCATTTTCTCTGAAATTCCTTTCTTCAATTCCTAAAATCAGCTATTTGATTACAACAGGTGCATTCGGTGACGCTGTACCGATATAACCCGGTGATGTAATCATACCTTCATAGCTGTCGACAAAATCCACAATCTGTTCACCGTTTATAGACATTTTTATATGTACGCCGGCTTCTGTGGTCTTTGTTGTAAGGGATATATCGTTATCCTCATTAAACTTAAAGGCGTCTGTCTGTATGCTGCCTCCGAATATTGTTGTACAACCTGCAACCGGTCCGTAGAACTGAGTACGCACCCCGTCATTAAAGCGATGTACCTCAATTGACCCCTGTGCAAAAACAACAACATACGCTGAATTTCCAATATCCTGGAAGCTTGAATCATATTCTTGTGAACGGAATATAAGTGACGGCCAGTCATTTTCACGCTTTTCTATATTAAGTCTGAAATTAAGCGTTCCGTCTCCGAAAATTTTCTTTGAATAGTTGGAATAGTTATAAGCGCCGAACTTGTACCAGTTATCTGTATCAGAAACTATCTCTTTAAGGTCGAGAGCTTCTTCGGACGACCATGTGTCCGGCTTCAACACTGTAACAGTCCATTTTTTCTGTGCCACCTTGTCATGCGACATAACCGTAAATTCAGCTTTTCCGTCTGTAAATTTATTATTAATATTCTCAACAAATGCTTTTTCATGAACTGTTATTTCAGGCTTAAGCTCATCATAATTTACAGAATGCTTGATTGTAGCGATTATTGTTGCATTATCGTTGTCTATAACTGCCGAGCCAAGCTGTCCGTTAAGCTTGAAATCAAATATATCAAGATTTACTTTTCTTAAATCAAATTCCTTAATGTAGCTTTCAAGCAAGAGCACATCTATATGTTCGCAGCTATCCGTATTCACAGTGTCGTATAAATTTTTAAGTGTGTTATAATCTGCCTGTGATACCATTCCTATCTGACTTCCGACAGAAACGGTTTGCAAAAGCTCTTGCGCCATATTTTTTATCTCTTCAACAGAAGGACGCTTTCTGCTTTCTGAAAGTTCTTCTGTTTTTAATAAAAATTCTTCCTTCTTGCTTATGATTTCATCTCGGTCCTGAGGCACCTTCTGTGCAACCTTAAACATATCTTCTATCATACTTTTAAATTCAGCCACAGCTTCTTCGGGATATTCCCATAAGCCTTCGCCGGCTTCCATATTTTCCAGCCATACACGACCTGACTGCAAAAAGTCCTGTAAATAATAATTTTTAAATTTCTCATCGTGCATAAGACCATAAACAATCTCTTTTTTCGCGTTATTTACTTTTATTTCATGTGGGTAATCCCATTCGTTTTCACAAACTGTATCAGGTAAAGTCTTCCACTTTCCTTTAAGACCCGCATTTTTCATTACTGTAAGTGCTTCATACGAATAATTGTCCGGAATAAAAACATTCAATTCTTCCGCAAATGCATTTACATTTGAAAGATATTCCGTTTTTGAAGATGTAACAAAATTATTTCTCCACAAATTGTCACTTGATACGGCAGCCGAGAAGAACGCCACCGGAACATTCTCAATTACATTATCCGTTATAGACTGAAATGTTGATCCTGCATCAAGATATATAGCCGCAAGGTTGTTTGGCTGATTTGATATATAGTTTCCTACAATTTTTGAGTTTGGCTGATGACCAAGCGTGTAAATAGCTCCGCCATCAAAGCACATCTGCATTACCTTGTTAAGTCTGTTAAACGCGATTGTATTATTTCTGCATACCACTGAATCTCGGTAATTTGTCCAGCCCCAGCCTGTGCATATTCCCGAATAAGGAACATCGTATATCTCATTATTGGAAACATTAAGTCCGCTTATGTAATATGCCTGTATACCTGGCGCACCGTAATTTGTCTGCCCGATACGCGTAATGTAGTTATTCTGAATCTGAACATTTTTGCAAGACTCTGTTGTAGGAGAATACTGCATACTCTCGTTTATTATTCTTACATCTGCAAGATAGAAATAATCTGTATTCGTTTTTTGCAATCTTATATATCTGTATTTATTGTTGCTTGTAACAGAAAATACGCCTGTTCCTTCATGTGCAAACCCTTCCGCACCACACGCTGTAAGCACTTCATATTCATTAAATTCAGCGTCATTTGAGCCTAAAACCTCAAAATTGTTTCTTGTCATAGACTGGTCATATCCTAAACGCGCGTCAATTTCAACCCTGTCGATTTGATATGCTTCTTCCAAATCCACCTGCCACCAATGCGGCGCAGTTCCGTTCGGAGACCAGCCTGTGCTGCCGTTACAATCAATTGCCTTTAATGGTGAATAGAGAGGATCATAGCTTGAGGCACTTGTAACCTTGTCAACAGCTAAGTTATACCCCTCATATATTTTATCCTCATACGCCTGGTCATCTGTACCAATAGTCATAGCGCTGTCTGCAATATCATAAAATGTGTTTCCGATAAACTTGCAGTTGATTGCCCCCTGATAAAGACCTATGCCAACCTGCCCGAAATCAAAAATACGGTTTCCTATAAACTGAATTTTTTCTGCTCTGTCAAGCTGTATTCCTGCCGGAACAAATGTAAAGCCCGGCTCTCTTTTAATATCATAGCTCTCGTCGGGATGTGTGTCCTGAGCCTGATCGTTTACCAAGCCTACATAAGACGGACGAAACCATGTAACATGCGCAAAGGAGAGGTTTTCAAAAATAATATTCTTCACTCTTTCGTTTGCGTTTTTGCCTTTTATTTCAATCAATGATTCTATAACAGGAGCAACAACATCTGCTGACAGCATATCCTCATCTGCCTTCGGCATATAATACAGCTGTTTTTCTGTTCTGTCAAAATAGAACTCACCCTCCCTGTCAAGCTCCTCAAAAGCATTTTCGACAAAAAAGTTGTGGTTAACATCAATATTATGATTCATGCTATCTTTTTCAGCTTCGGTAAATGCAGGCTGATACATATACCATTTTGCTCTGCCGTCAGAACCGGCTTCTATTTTTTCAACATTAAGAAGAAAGCTCTTCCAGCCTCTCGCAAAATGAAGCTGTATATCCTGCTGATTTCTGTAATCTGAAAATTTTGTTTCTTTTGTAACAAGACCGTCGTATAAATATTTGCTGTCGGTATCCTTAAAAAAGTCAGCGATATCATAAAGCTTTTCGCTTTGCGCTCTTACTGCTTTTTTACCATTTACCCAAAGCTGTCTTACATACGGAGTTTTGTCGTACGGTGCTGCCCACAGCTTATCATTGTATTTTTTCCAGCCCGTAACCCTGCTTCCTCCTGAAATTTCAACAGTCTCATTGTTATACGCTTTCCATATAACATTATAACCATTTGTTCCGCTGTCCTTTTCTGTAAATAAAAGCGGCTTTGCCTGCTCGTATACACCCCCGCGGATATATACTGTTATATCACTGCTCATATTTCCATTTAATTCCCGTACTGCCTCTTGTGCACGCTGTATTGTCAGAAAAGGAGAAGAAATACTTCCGTTTCCGTCATTGTTGCCGTTTACGGATACAAAAAGCTCAATGCTCTTGCTTTCTTCGGCATATCCTGTCGTACACATGGTAAGCATTATTAAAAAAACCAGACATACAAGTATATATTTTTTCAAATTTTGTCACCGCTTTCTTAGATTTTTTGAAAATATCGGGGAGGTACGGAAAGGGTTGTACCTCCCGTGATATTTTCTGTAATTACAAGTTATTCTGCTGTATTAAAATAATTTATTGCTTTAATCGGATTCATATCGTCGTACCAGATATAAACATCTGCTATTTGATCTTCCACACTTTCGCCTGTTGTTACCGAAACCGAAAGTGTTCCTGTCGAAACAATTCCTTCCGAAACATTTACCGCTTTAACCTTGCCTGATGTTTTATCGCGGATTACAATATAAGCATAAACTGTTTTTTCAGAATTGTCAAGATTATTGTAATCTGCTGTAAATGTATATTCGGTTGAAGCTTTTAACTCTGTTGCTTCATCAATACCATTTGATGAGAATAATGCATTTTCAATAATTTCAGGTGCTTCAAAAGTATATTCATAATCTGCCGCCATAGGTACAGCGTAGTGATTCATTATTTCCTCACTTACAACTACCTTACCGCCTGCAATATCTTCGTCAGGTACAAAGCTGATTGTGTAATCGTCTTTTGTAAAGCCTGTGAAGCTTACTGCATTTCCATCTGCATTATAGAGATTGATTTTATCTTCTGTTGCAGTTGTTGGCATAAGCTCTGAGGAGAAGTTAAGTGTAACAGTTCCGTCCTCAGCCTGTGAAACGCTGTTTACTCTCTGTGCGATTGAGTAAAGCCTCATTTCCGAGAACTCTGCACCAACAGCTGTTGAATTTGTTTTATGCGTGATATACTGATAAGCCTCTGAATCATCAAACGCTACCTTATATACACCGCCGGCTTCAAAAGGCCAGATATTGTCATAAGCAGAATTAAGATTAAGATAACCCATAACAGTTGAAAGTGCAGTATAACCCTCTACATTTTCAAGCCATTTGGTTGTAGTATACGGATGTTTTGTATAATTTTCATCTGTTACAGTATCGCCGATATTGCTTCCGTATAAACCGAAATGCTGATAGAAATTCTTACCTGACCAACCGGAGTCTCTTGCAACAATCTCAGCATATCCCACATGATAAGGTTTTTTCATATCAATCTGGAAATATGTGTAATACGAAGATGGCTTGCTGTTATCACCTACATATACATAATGGAATGTGCCTGTATTTCCGTCTAAAACAACTTTAGGTAAAAAGGCAGATTCATGAGCCTCTCCTTTTCCATATCTGAAATAAGAGTCTGCAGTTGCATTTTTTGTAAGCGAAATACCGTCAAATTTTGCAAATGCTCTTATTTCTGAAAAGCCCCATTCTCCGATACTCTGTGTTCTTTCAACTCGTAAATATCTGTAATCTTTTAAACCGTCAAGATTAATTGTCCACATTCCGTGGATATCAAGCTTTGATGTATCTACCGCGTCAATTTCATCAAGCGTATCAAATGTAACTCCATCTTTTGAAGCGGAAACCTTTAATTTTCTGATATATGTTAATCTGTCGTCAGAATCAGTAGCCGCGCTGTCCTGGTTATCTTGTCTTGTTACAATCTCAATTTTTTCAAGATTATATCTGTTCTGAAGGTCAATCTGAATATAGCCTTTACCTGTACCTATTGATGTTCCTACTTTATAATCAGTGAACGGACTTGTGCCTACCCAACCATCGTTTGCATATTTTAAAGGGAAATCACCGTATACTGACACTCCTGACGAAGTAATCGGCTTGCCCTGCGCAACATTCGCATAAATATCTTTTCTGACTTCAAAATCTGTATAAAGATTTTCAGGTGTTGTAAGTGTTGAATAATCTTCTTTAAGTTCATTTCCGTAAGTATTCTTTGCTGTATAAGCAACATCTATTTGATAGTAAGGTGCAGAAACTGACGGAATAGCCGTTGCAGTATATCCATCTTCGCTCAAAGAAACTTCCGCTGTAATTTCTTCATTTGTGCTTGCATCATATACTTTCAACGCATTTTTTACAGAATCGCTGTCCATTACATCTGAAAATTCAACTGTAATAACATCATTTTCTTCTTCAACAGAGTTTATCATTGGGTTGAATATAAATCCTCTTACTTCGCCAAGGTATGTTGAGCCTTTATTGCCACGCTTGAAGGTAAGATATCTGTAAGCATTTTCGTCGGACACAACTCTCTGTAATTTTCCGGGATATTCAGGGAAAATATATTCTCCCGTAGGATAGTCAGTGATAGCGCCTGTTTTGAAAAGTCTTTTATAACCTGTTTCTTCCTCTTTGAGTGTTGCATTATCTGTAAGTACGGTTTTATCCTCCAATACGGTATTGCTTCCATATATATGCCAATACTGTCTCTGTCCATTTGTGCCTGCTGAAATTCCGCATCTTCCATACATCTCAACAAGAGCTATATGCTCATACGAATCCATATCTACTGTAAGGAAGTGATACTTTCCGCTCTGTTCAGAAACCCAAGCGTCAGATGAATTTGAAATTGTACCATTTACCGCTTTGGAAGCTGCATATGAGCTTGAATACTGATTATCATAAATAACATTTTTCTTTCTTGTTACTTCTGTAACATCCTGCTTTGCCCATACCTTGATTTCAGAGTAACCGTAATAGTATCCGCCGTTTCTTCTTATTCTTATATATCTGTAAGCGTTACCGTTGCCTTCAGCTGTGTAGCTTGAGTTTTCAGGAAACAGTGTGCAATCGCCTTCTCCCGTGGAATCAGTTGTATCTTGATTGCCCAATGTATCGATAACATCATATGTTCCTTCTTTAAATGATATATCGTTTGAGCCTTCAAAAGATATATTACATCTTCCGCCGTTATCCTTAACATCAATTCTGTCAAAAATCTGGATAGAATCAATCTGGAATCTCTTGCCTAAATCAATTATAAACCAGTCTGTGCTATTTGAGTCACCTGTTATGCCTTCATAGCCTTCGGGAATTACTGTTGTATATTCTCCTCCCGGATAGATACAGGTCTTTCTGTTATCGTCAACAAGGTTTGTAATAACTGCGCTTTCTAAAACAACTCCGTTTGCATCAACATCACCTGCAAAGCTTCTGCTTGCATAAATAGGTTTGTTAACAGCAACATTAATTACTTTTGTTGACATTAAAGATGTATCTGTTTCTGTTCTTTCCTGAGTTGTTGAAACAGTTGTAGTGATCGGTGTTCCCAAAGCACCGTATGGTGTTACCGGATATACTCTTATTTCATATTCTGTATCTCTCAATAAATCTGTAAATACAGCCGTTCTTGTTGATCTCGGATTCTGATTCCAGAAATCAGCAAGACGCGTAACAGTTTTTGAAACAGCCTGAGTTTCCTTATTGTAGCATTCAACCTTATAGCGATGAACAAAACCGTCTAAAGCTGTTGTATCTTCTGCTGCTGCATTCTGCGGGAATTCAACTGTAATTGAATGACCGTCCACTGCTGTAACGGTTACTTCTGAATCAGCAGGAAACTGTGCAACAGTTGCAGTATCATATCTTGCGTCTGTGAACTGTAAATTCGGTGTTTCGTCAATTGTGTCAATAACAATTGGCTCTCCGATATACTCACCTGTGAGCATATTCATTCTGTAAACCTTAGATGTTCCGTCTTTCATAACATCAATAAACATACCGTAAGCGGCTAAGTTACCTGTTATATTTTCATATGTTTCATCAGAACAGCCCTGCTTTGAAAGATTTCCTCCGGCTAAATGAGAAGACTGGATAGCTGTATATCCTGCTTCTGACTGATAGAAGGTTCTTGGGTCATATGCACTTGCATGAACATGGGCTGTAAGGTTGACAACATTTTTCTGCGCTTTCAGCCATTCAATAAATTCAGCTGAATTTTTTGCATTTGAACTGCCATATACAGTATTCTGAACAGGCGCATGCTGTAAATAGAATACAGGCATTGTTGGATTTTTTTCAACTGCCGCTAAAATCTGTTCTTTTGCCCATGCTTCATCTTCCGCTGTGATATCATTTGCGTATAAAGAAGATGAAACGCCGATAACCGTAACGCCGTTATATTCTCTTAATGTTCTTGTTTTTGTGAAATCAAGAGTATCGCCCTCTGCCATACGACCGAGCTCTGTTAAGAAAAGCGTCTGTGACGCTGTTATTTCAGAAGCGTCCTCAGGCAGATTCTGTGTATATTCGTGATTACCCATAACAAAAACGAGTTTTCCGTTTTCATCTGTATAACCATGGTTTTCAAGCTTAGTCATGAGAGGTCCGTAGTTTGCCGAATCTTCTGCAACCGAATCGATGATATACGCCATATCACCAACAAGAAGCATACTGTCGATTCCGCCTATTTTATCAAACGCTGTAAGTGCTGTTTCAAGATTTCCCTCTGTTACAACGCTTCCTTTTATCATATGTCCGTCTGAAAGCACAGCAAAACGAGCTGCAACATCGTCTGCCTTTTCAACTGCACTCCATGAAGTTTCCGTGTCTTCTGCTGCAATTACACTAAAGCAAGAAAAAGCTGAAACACATAATGTCATTATTACGAAAATTAAGCTTAATTTTCTGAGCATTTTTTTCATTTTTCTTTCCTCCGTTTTTATATTTTTTATTCTATTTTAATCATGTCAGTCCATGATTGCATAGTCTTGAAATTCTTCCATAAGAAAGCTCTTGCCTTAAAACCGGTTTCTCCCTCGGGAATATCTATTCCGATTTTGTAAGTTACGCCCACTGTTTCGGGCGACGCTTCGATTTTTTTCTGACTGGAAGAAACGAGTACATTGTTCTCATCGTAAAGTAATACAAAAAGCACAGCGTATTCTTTCTTATCTGTTGTGTTATTTGAAATATCAACTGCCGCACCTAATTTTTTTATTGAGCCTATTTCATCAATCTTAGTATTGGATTCATCATTGTAATCAGTAAATCTGAAATCCGATATTTCTATGGCAGGCGGTGTTTCAAAAGATTTTTTAACATCTGCTGTCATAGGTATTCCATATGCATTTTCAGCTTCCTTTTTAATATTAAGTGTAAATACCTCGCCGAGCGGAAGCGCCGCCTTAAAGGAAATTGAATAATCGTCATATGCTATACTCTCAATAGTATATGTTTTTCCGTTTTTATCTGCGATTTCTATAATACCTGCTGCGTCAGTGAAATCCATCTTATCAGAAAAATCAATCTTAAAATCAACGCCGTCCGTTTCAATGTTATGAACTTCCGGATTTATAACATAAAGGCTTATTGTCCCCACTTCTGTGTTAAGCTGGTATGTATGCTTATATGTTATATACTGAAATGCAATTGTATCATTTACAGCCTGTTCAAAAGGCTTCGTATCAGTCATAGGGAAATCCTCACTGCTAAAGCCACTTATATATGTGTCTGCAGTTGAAACTCTTGCAAGTGTGGTATATCCGTCTGCTTCCGTAAGATAGCGCATACCGTATTCAGCCTCCGGCGCCGTAACATAAAGCTTTTCTTCTTCTGTATCTATCGGGTCGGCTGAGCCGTAGAAGTCAAATGCCTGATAGAAATTAAGTCCGCCCGGATCGTCAGGTCTCGGAGTCATTTTTATAAAACCGATATTCATAGGTGTTTCCAGGTCTACCTGCATATAGTTATACTGCCTGCCTAAAACATCTATAAAAGCAAACCAGCCGTTCATATTTGTTTCAACATCGTCAAGCGCCATTGAAGGCGGTGTGGAAACAGTCCCGTCGTCATACCAGCCATTTGCTGTAGCCGGCTTGTTTCTTGATACCTCTGTTATCTGAAAATCGGCATAAACCTGAAGTTCACCGAAACCGCCATAAGCACCTGTATTGTGTTTTATTCTTATATAACGGTAATCCTTTTTACCATCAAGCATTATTTTCCATTTACCCTGATAAGCAAATTTATCACTCGCCGAAGCGCCTATTGAATCAAGAACATCATATTCGGTAAAGCTTTCATCGTTTGAGCCGAGAATTTGAACATTTGTCCTTACTCCGCCCTGGTCAACATCATACCTGTCTGTTAAAACAATTTCTTTGACTTTATATCTCTTTAACAGGTCGACCTGAATCCAGCCTTCTGCCGGAATTGTTCCCAAAGTACATGTTTTATAGTTGCTGTCATTTATTTTCTCAAGTGAGAACATAGGATAACCGTACTGCTCAACCGCAAATCCGTCTGATGTTGCAACAGGCTTATAAAGCGCAACATTTGAATACTTTGTTTCCGAAGGCATAGAATGATAATCTACGCCCTCAGCACTGCCGGCAGCTGCACTCAGAAAAATTGCAGCTGATATTACGGCAAGAGAAAATAATTTCTTTATTCTCTGTAACTTCATCTAAAAATTCCCCTTTTATTCAACGAGTCCTCTTGCTATTTCTGTCATATCCTTTTCCATCTGCTCAATATCGCAAACAGCGTTCATATTATCGACAGCCGCCTTCCATTTCTGTTCAAATTCTTCATCAGACTGTGCAGAAAGTGTAAGCTTGAACGGATCCTCCCACTGAGAACGCTTTGACCAGAAATCTGTTACAGTATCAAGAGAGCCGTATTCAGCGTCCCACACATTATAAGGCGGAGCAATTACAGGCTCAACTGCATGAGGGCTGTCCGGTGGAAGCTTACCGCCGTTTTCGGGAACAAGAACATATACCATTTCATTGTTATACATCATAGGATCCCATTTGCTCTGTGATTTAAACTGAAGGTAGAACATACCGCAGCCATCGTTAAGACCGTAGCAGTCTTCAGGCTGTAAGCTTGTGTTCTGATGATAAATATATTTCTGATTGAGCTCATCATTTTTGAATGTTCTTGTACCGTCAGCGTTATCCGTATAAAGTCCTGCGCTTTCAGGTCCCCAGTAACGAACTTCTTCCCATTTATCTGTAAATTGAACATTAATCCAGTTAAGAATCTGAGGAACATCTTCTGCTTTGATTGTTTTTAATAAGCCTACTGCCTTACCCCAGCTTACATTGCTCTTACAAACATCAAAGCCTTCTTTTGAAGGAACTTTTGTGTAAAGCGGTCTGTAACGGTATGATTTTCCGTTAGCTTCCAGATTGCTGTTTATAAGCGGCGGATGCTCAACTGCTGACAAAACAGCTATTGCATATTGACCATTCATAATTTTTTCTTTGCACTGTGCGTCTGTATGTACCAAGCTTTCAGGGTCAATCACACTTTCTCTGAGAAGCTGATTCTGAAGTAACGCTGTTTCTTTTATAACAGTACCGTTGAGAGGAACTTCAATTTCTTTTGTTTTTGTATTCCAGCTTGTGATATAGTTATGTCCTACATAACCTGTAAGTTCAGGTCCGAGACGGGCAAAAGGAACCCAACAGTCTGCTCCTGCATAACCGAATGCATATACTTTTTTATTACCTACCTTAAGGTCAAGCTCCTTGATTTTTCTCATCAATTCAACTATATCCTCTGTTGTCTCCAAAGGCACATCATAAAGCTCATCGCCTATAACTTCACCTTTTTCTTCCATAAGCTTCATAATTTCATCATAGCTCATTGCGTCAGGATATATCATCTGCAAAATATCATCACGAATCCACAATGATGTACCCATATTTGAAGGAACAGCTTCACCCCATACCATAAGCTCTGCGTCTGATACTTCAGGGTCAATCGAACGGTCTACCGGGAAATAGTAAGGAATACCATAGATTTTTCCGTTTACTTTAATTCTTTCCCACATTTCATCAGGTACTTTTTTCCATACATCCGGTGCGTATGTCTGCAACATTTCAGGTGTAAGCTCCCAGATTTGTTCAGCCTGTGCAAGCTTATTGAAATGCGCAGGTCCCTGTCCTCCGCCGCAAGCAATAAGCTCAGGGAAATTATCTCCGGCAATATGTCTTGCCAAAACAGCTTCCCACTGTCCTCCGCCGTTGCCATAAGCGTTTTTAACCTTTACTCTTGTCTGTTCTTCAAGCCATTTTTCAACTACATTGTCTTTAGCTGCTACCGGAGGAACATAATCTGTTCCCTGTGTAACCCATACGCTCACTTCCATATCTTTTGAAGGAACGAAAGATCCGTCTGTTATAGCAACCTCCTGTTCTTCTTTTTTACCACAGCCTGCCATTATACTCATAAGCATAAGCGCTGCGATAAACAGTGCTGAAATTTTCTTGAATTTCATAATTTTTGCCTCCTGTTTCAATTATAATATTATAAAAATTTATTTTTAATCTTTAACTGCACCGAGTGTTACACCTGTTACAAAATATTTTTGTAAAAACGGGTACACGCATATAATCGGCAAGGTTGAAAATATAATAGCTGCCGCTTTTACGGATTCGCTCGTCGGCTTTGCACTCACCGTTGCGCCTGCACCGCCAACCAATGCCGCGTCTGCCGTCATCTTCTGAACAACCTCGCTTTGCTTTATTATCTGCATTATAACAAACTGCAAGGTATAAAGCTCTTTTTCGTTCACATAATAGAGTGTTGATGTCCAGTTATTCCATGCCGCAACCATAGTCCATAATGCCACAGTTGCCAGAACAGGCATACAAAGCGGTAATACTATTTTATAAAGTATCTGTATATCATTTGCACCTTCAAGCTTTGCTGACTCCTCCAAAGCAACGGGAAGCCCCTGTATAAAAGTACGCACAATAATAAGATTGTAAAAAACGAATGCACCCGGAAGAATATAAACCCATATGCTGTTTAAAAGGTGCAGGTATCTGTAAAGTATAAACACCGGAATTATACCTGCCGATATGTAGCTTGGAATAAGCAAAAACCATATAAAGAAATTTCGGAACGGCAGATATTTTTTACTTATTGCATATGCAGCGCCGGTTGTTACAACAAGTGTAAACAAAGTAGATAAAACCACCACTGCAACAGTAACCATCGTTGAACGCAGGATATCATCGTTATTAAATATTGTAAGATAATTTATCAATGTAAATTTCCTCGGCCATATTGTTATTCCGCCCATCATTGTATCGTTACCGTCGTTCAAAGACACGGCAAGCTGATTTAAGTACGGATAAACCATAACTACACACATGGCAAGCATGACTATAATATTAAAAATGTTAAATATTTTTTCGCCTATTGTTCTTTTCATTCCGCTTCGCCTCCTACCATATTCCTATTCCGCTGGCTTTCTTGACAATCTTATTTGTGATAAATACCAGCATAAATGAAACTATTCCCTGAACTAAACCGAATGCCGTAGAAAGTGAATATTCTGCATTCTGAATACCCTGTCTGTAAACAAGAGTGTTTATAACCTCAGTTTGTTCCTGCGTATAAAGATTCTGAAAACCGAAAACCTGTTCAAAGTTTGATGTAACAAGTGACGCGGTTGACATTATAAATACAATCGCAATTGTCGGCATAATAGACGGAAGCGTTATGTAAAAAGTTTGTTTTAATCTGCTGCATCCGTCAACTCTTGCCGCCTCATATAGCGACGGGTCAATTCCTGTAATAGCCGCTAAAAATATGATTGAGTTCCAGCCTATATTTTTCCACTGATTTGACCAGAAGATAACGCCTAAAAAGTTATCGGGATCCATAAGTATATTTTTAGCAACATGAGCTTCTCCGAAAATTGCCGTCATCATCTGATTATAAAATCCGTCTGTTGCAAATATCGCGTAGAACATACCGATAACGGATATCCATGATAAAAAGTACGGCAGATAGCTTACCGTCTGAACAACCTTTTTAAATTTCTGATTTCTAAGCTCATTAAACATAAGAGCAAGAACTATCGGAAACGGCGTTCCGATAAATACATTTACACTGCTGTAAATAAGTGTGTTTTTTATTGCTTTCAGAAATTTGGGCATTGTAAATATTGTAACAAAATTATCAAGCCCTATAAGCTTACTCCCCGTTATACCTTCTATAATATCATAATCCTGGAAAGCCATGATAAGACCTCCCATCGGAAGATAACAAAATATAAAGACAAGTAAAACCGCCGGTGCCAGAAGCATAAGTAAAAATTTATGTTTTTTTACCTGCTCTGCCGTGTAAGATCTTTTTGCCTTTTTTGAAAGTGTTGAAGTATTTTCCATTCGTCCTGCCGGATTTAAAAAAATCCGTCTGCACCTCTCTTTCATGTAATTGTCTATACTAATATGATACCATATTTTTTTCCAAAATAAAACTACACAAAATATAAATAAGTTATTGGATTTTATGTTTTTTTCAAAAAAATCAATATAAAAATCATCAAATATCGAAACTTTTTTATATTTTGTGTAGTTTTATTTTCCGAAATGTTATGCTATAATTGAATTAAAGAAAAACATTGAAGGGAATATTTAAAAAATGAAAAAAGTAATTGCATTATTTTTATGTTTATTTATTATGTGTACAAATTTCTATATATGCACATACGGAGAAGAAACTACTTCCTCAGAATACAAAACCGTGTATGTAAATGTTGCGCATAACAAGCCTGTTACTTCATCAAGTGATTTTACGGTGGAATCATATTCATATCCTATGTTTTCTCTTGATAAAATGGTTGACGGAAGAATTACAACCTGCACACTGGGGACAATTCCCGAAAATGGCTGGATACAGGTTGACCTGCAAAGAAAATATCTTATAAAAGAACTGGTCATCACAGACAGACATGACAGCGACCATGCACCTATGAGAACAAACATTGAAATCCTTGCTTCAAATACTGAAGATTTTTTTGACTGTGACACATTAGACTATATTGGAAACACGGAAGAATCGAAATTCTTGCATCAGGAAAAATGGAGAATTTCACTTACTGATAACGAAAACTATTACAGATATATAAGAATAAAAAGAAATTCCTCGGCATACGGAGGTATAGGTGAGCTTCAGGTCTATGCAGAACAAACAGTCAGCAAAATAGCTCTCAGTGCCGACGGCGCAAGCAGAGAAACTGTCTCTGACGGATATACCTACGGAGCAAACCGCGCAATTGACGGACTCAACTCAAATTCTGCTCAGGCGTGGGTTGCAGACGGCTCGGATATATATCATTATATAAGATTTTCTGTTCCCGAAAATAAGCATATTGGTTATATTGAAATGGAGGACAGATACAATAACAATAATACCACCACAAGACAGGCTGACTTGTTCTATGGCTCAGATTCATACACAGACCACGAAAACGCAATATCCTTAAGCACCTTTGAAAGCTGCGGCGAGTATACCCTGCTCGGCTCATTAGGGCACTACGGAAACTATCCTGAAACAGAAACATTTCCGTTTCCAGCATATCCCGGAGGAATGTATACAGCAACCTTTAATGACGAAGCTGCATACAAATATTTCACCGTAAAAAAGGATTATCCGTTATCTGCTACCATCGGCGAATTCAGAGCGTATGAAGTAAATCCACAAATAATTTCAGCTTACCTTGACAAAAACACAAAAAACCTTACCATTTCTTTTACAGACGAAATGGATTTTACAACAGTTAAAGAAAATACATTTGTTTTATCCAACGAGAATGAACACATTACATTATCGGGAATCGAAAAAGACAGCTATACATATATTCTGGACGCAAGCACATTACAAAGCGAGAGCGAATATACGCTTACAGTCTCGAAAGACATAAAAAATAAAAAGGCGGCAGGATTAGCTTGCGATTTTGTTAAGGAGGGTGTTTCACTTAAGCCTTATTCAGCGGGAAAAATTGAAATATCAAACGCTGATAATCCCAACGAAGAGTTGAATTTATATAATTGCGAAAATATAAAGCTTTCCGTTAATGTAAGAAACAACAATACTTATGACAAAGATTTATCTCTTATATACGCACAATACAATTATGCCGATACTTTAAAAACCGTATATGTAAAAACACAGACCGTAAAATCGGACAGCAGTGCGGATATAACCGCAACATACAGTCTGTCTTTTGAAGAAGATGATTATATCAGAGCATATCTTTGGGATTCAGATTTAAAACCGATTTCAGTATCAGATATTCTCTCTGCTCCCATAAAAAATATTTATGTTTCGAAATCAGGAAACGACGAAAACAGCGGTACCAAAAACGCCCCTGTTGCAACTTTACAGAGAGCAAAGGAAATTGTTTCTTCCATCAATTCACAAATGGAAAATGATATAAATGTTATTATAGATAGCGGCGTATATATACAAGCCGAAACACTCTCTTTTACAGACGCTGATTCGGGCAAAAACGGCTTCTCTGTAAACTATATGGGTAGTGGCAATACTGTTATTTCAGGAGGCAAACAGGTTATGGGCTGGAAGTCTCTCGGAAATAATTTATATTCTGCCTCACTTGAAGCAGAGTCTGTGAGAGAGCTTTATGCAGAAGGAAAAAAAGCTATCCGCGCTCAAAGTGAAAACAGAATAAAGCCGATAAGCATATACGAAGAAAACGAAGTCCACAGAGGCTTTGTTGTATCAAAGAATGACATCGGAGAATATAAAAATCCACAGGATATTCAGCTTCATTATACAAGAAGCTGGAGAAGTGTGGTTTTAAATGTCACAGATATAAAAACTGACGGTGACAACAGAATTATTATATGTAAGCAACCTGAATTTGAATACATCACAACACCGCTGGGCAAAGGCTCGTCACTCTGGATAGATGAAACAAACGGATTTTATATCGAAAATGCTTATGAGCTTTTAGACAGCGAAAACGAATTTTATTATGATAAATGCGCGAAAATCCTCTACTATAAATCAAGTACCTTTGATGTTAATTCTTCCGAGGTATATGTACCTGTAATTGAAAAGCTTATTACAGTTTCCGGAAGCAATCTTAACAATAAAGCAGAAAATATTAGCTTTTCAAATCTTACCTTTGCCCATTGTGCGTACAACAAAGTAAACGACGGATTTTTATCCGGGCAGGCTCAAAGCTATACGATTTTAGATGCACAAAGAAGTGCCTATCCCCTTGACAATACTATCGTAGGAGCTAATATAAGGATTTCTGCGGCAAATAATATAAGCTTCCGAAACAATATATTTAAGGATATGGGCGCCGTTTCGTTGGGACTGTATGATGGTGCAAATAACTGTGAAATTTCAGGCAACGCGTTCTATGATATAAACGATTCAGCAATAACAGTAGGACTTCCAAGCGACGCTTATATGCAGGATATATCTGAAAGCGAAAATGAAGTAGCACTGTTCAAGCCTGTAACTGCAAGCGGAGAAACACGCTCTTATCCTGCGTGCTACGCAAACGACGGCATGGATAATACAGGCTGGGATCGTGTTATCCCCGAAGGCGGCACAGGAAAAGACGCCTACTGGCAGGTTGACTTAGAAAAGAAATACACTATAAGTAAAATAAAAATAAGCCCCAGAAAAAACTATGACCAGGCTGTTACAAGACGAAATTTTGAGGTTTTAGGTTCAAACGACCCAACCTTTGCCGAAGGAACTTACAAACAATTAGCTGTACAAGGCTCTACAGCCTTTTCAAACGAAACAGGCTTTGAAGCAGATGTCACCGAAAAGGAAAAGTTTCGGTATATCCGCATAAGAAAAACTGTTGACGAATACTTCTTTATTTCAGATGTTGAGGTTTACACCTCTGACGAAGAGTTTATTCCTAAAAAAGAGGTATGTAAGAATAACCTTATAAAGAATAACTATATAACACGAATTGGTCAATATAACAAGGGTGCTCCCGGAATACAGACCTATTATACGGATAGTCTTGAGATTTCTCATAACACAATAAAAGATGTACCCTACACGGGTATTGCAGTTGGCTGGGGCTGGACAAATACTACTGATTCCACCACAAGCAAAAATAATAAAATATTAAATAATTTCATTGATACTTACAATACGCTTTGCTTTGACGGAGGCGGTATTTACACCTTGGGTCAGCAACCGGGAAGCGTTATTTCAGGAAATTACATAAAAAATCAGATTAATGGTCACGCTGGCTTCTATCCGGACAGCGGATCATCCGAATTTGAATTTTCAGGAAATATAATAGAGAATTCGGATATTCCTTTCTTCTTATACGGACCGCAAAGCAATCTTACATTAAAAGGAAATTATGCAAATTCCAATAACACTGCTTATAATAACAAAGGAACCGAATGCACGGTAGAGACGCAGCAGTTCTTTATTCCCGGAAGTGAAGCTGCTGAAGTGCTTGCAATAAAAAACAACTCAGGACTTCAGGAGGCATATACATATCTGCTTGCTGTTCCATATACAAAAGAAGCCGTTACAACCGATATAGAATATAATTTCGGTAACGCAATAGATGAAAACAAGTGGAATATAGGTGCGCTTCAGGATCCTAAATTTCTTGAATTTTATTTGGAGTATCTGATAGAATATGCAAACGATTTATACAACACAGGCTCTTACAGCGATAAAATTCAGAACGCAAAATACAGAAATCTTTACAGCGCTATATATAAAGCTCAAAATGCATATACCACTGCAAAGAACGAAATCACATATGCAACCTACGACAGCACAACGGGAATTTATGCTGTGGACGAAGGCATGACTATGGACAGAACTGCAGTTATTGAAGCAAGGTTGGCACTTAAGGCTGCTATAAGTACATTCTTGGCAAACTGATACCGAAAGGAAATAAATTATGTTACCACCAGTAAAAAAAGAATTAAAATTAGAGTTTAATCATTTTCCGACAAAAGTCCATGCAGTTATTTTCAGATGTTGGGAAAGCGTCAGCAAAGAAAAAATAGCGGAAGTGTTACACACAACGGCAGAGGAGATTGAGAATATTGCAAAAAATATGGGACTCCCTCCTCAAAAAAGCACAGAAATGTGGAAAGAAAAGGGATATCTCACAATAATAAAGGCACTATGGCATATCCTTCCATATTCCCAAATTACACAAATACTTGATTGGGATGAAGCTACACTTGACTTTATCTTAAAAGAAGACGACTTTTTCGGAATAAAGCTAGGACAGTTTAAGCCTTACTGCGAGCCTGTATATTTCAGAGAATTTACAGAAAAAGAAAAGAATGAAGAAAAAGAAATAAAAGAAATACTTGAAAAATATTTTTCTTCATCTTACAACGACTCCTATGAGCCTTTTGATTTTTTCAGACAACATTATCCGCCCTTTCCGATAAAAAAGGATGCTGTAAGCGGAATTGAAATCAACTCAAGCTGGTGCATAAACGATACAACAAAAAGCGACATCGTAAAAATTTACACAGATGACTTTAAAGCAGATATAAAAGCTATCTTTGGCTTTTCTTTTTCAGAAAACGAAGCAAAAAAAATCAATATTACATTTATAGAAGAAAGCGATGAAGATGAAGAATATCACGAAATTGAAATAAAAAAAGACTGTATAAATATATCTGCACCAAAACCATTCGGAATATTCAGAGGGCTCAGATTCCTTATAGAGCTCACAAAAAACAGCCGGACTTTTGTATTGAAAGAAAAAAGCTATAAGCAAAAGCCTGTTTTTAAAACACGCTATATTTATTCATTTTGCGGACTTTATACAAATGCTCTTGATGTTGACACCAAAATCTCATTCCCGGATTCACTTCTGAAGGAATATTCAAAATGTAAAATAAACGGTATCTGGATTCAGGGCATACTTTATAAGCTAACACGCTTTCCTTTTGACCCATCATTATCGGAGGGATATGAAAAAAGAATAAAAAATCTTAAGGAGCTTGCAAAAAGAGCTGAAAGATACGGGATAAGGGTATATATGTACTTAAACGAGCCCCGTGCAATGCACAAAAGCTTTTTTGGAAAATTTCCAAAGCTTTGCGGACACAAACATTCCAACGATAATGTAAGTATGTGTACTTCAACGAATGAAGTTAAAAAATATCTTTCGGAAGCTTTGTCAGATATTGTAAAAAAAGTTCCTGAGCTAGGCGGATTTTTCACAATCACAGCCTCCGAAAACCAAACAAACTGTTGGTCATTGGGAAAAACAAACTGCCCTGTTTGCAATAAAAGAACTCCCGAAGAAGTCATTTCCGAGGTTAATACCGTGATGGCTGAAGCGGCATTTAAAGAAAATAAAGATATTAAGTTTTTTGTCTGGGATTGGGGGTGGAAAAGCTATTATGGCTTAGACTCCGAAAAAATTATACAGAAACTGCCTCAAAAAGCAATTATGCTTTCAGTGAGTGAAGAAAAAATGAAATTTGAAAAGGGCGGTATAAAGGGAGATATTATAGATTATTCTCTCTCAATGGCAGGACCGAGCGATGAAACAAAAAAATACTGGCGGATTGCAAGGAAGCACCATCACGAAACAGCAGCAAAAGTTCAGCTTAACACCTCGTGGGAATGTTCAACTGCACCATTTCTTCCTGTATATGATACTGTACTAAGTCATATGAACAACATAAAAAGCTGTAATGTGAGTCATCTTATGATGTCATGGACATTAGGTGGTTATCCTTCGGACAATATAAAAATTGCATCGGGCTTTTTCTTTGAAAACGCTGATACAGATATAAATACCGTTTATGATAAAACGCTCGAATCAATTTACGGAGATTATAAAGAAACTATAAAAAAAGCGGTCTCACACTTCAGCAAAGCTTTTTCGGAGTTTCCATTTAATGTACAAACATTATACTGCGGACCGCAGAATTCCGGTGTTTCAAATCTTCTTTTTGATAAACCAACCAACTTTCCTGCAACTATGACTTGTTTTCCGTATGACGATCTTGAAGCGTGGAGAAGCATTTATCCAAAAGAAATCCTTATAAATCAGTTTAAAAAGATTTGCGAAGAGTGGGAAAAAGGGCTTGAAGTAATAAAAACCGTTCCTGACTGCGACTTTAAAGATATGGCTGAATATGGCTATTCTCTTTTCAAATCGTCTCTTAATCAGGCAAAATATGTAACAATAAGAAATACCGACAGCAAAAAGGAATTGAAAATCTTAGAGGATGAACTGGCTCTTGCAGTAAAAACCTACTTTATTTTAAGAAGGAACTCCTCCATAGGCTTTGAAGCGGCAAATCACTACTATGTGTCTCCGACAATGCTTATGGAAAAAGTACTAAATTGCAAAAAAATAATTAAAAAATTGTCTGACTGAAAAATCAAAAGACAGCTGTCTGAACAAAGGACAACTGTCTTTTCACTTATTCATTAAAAAACTCAAATATTCTTTTTGCGGTTGTTTTAGGTACAACTGCAGATAATTCTTCTGGGGTTGCTTCTTTTATTTTCGTCATAGTTTTAAAATGATTATAAAGCTTTTTCATTGTAGCTTTACCGACGCCCTCAATAGAAAGAAGCTGTGACTGTGTTGCAGTCAAGGTATTTCTTTTTTTATGATAATTTATGGCGTTTTTGTGGGTTGCCTCATCAATTTTTGCAACAAATACAAACACTTCTCTTGAGTCTCTTAAATTAAGATTACAGCTTGAATTTGTAAGGTCCTTTAATTTGTGCTTATCGTTTTTGACCATACCGAAAACAGGGATATCAAAGCCGTATTTTTCTACCTGCTCTCTTGCAACACGAACCTGCCCTTTTCCGCCGTCGACGAGTATCAGATCCGGTATCTGTTCAAAGCCCTCAGTTTTTTCCGCTAAATTTTTAAGTCTCCTGTCCAGAACCTCACCCATATTAGCATAATCATCCGAGCCGTTGTTGCCTTTTATAATAAAAGTTCTTTTTTCCTTTTGAGACAAAGCTCCGTTTTCAAAAACAGTCATTACTCCGACAGCGTTTGAGCCTGCTGTGTTTGACATATCGTAGCTTTCTATTCTTACAGGAATTTTTGAAAGTCCGAGTTTTTCCTTCAGATTAAAAAGTATATCATCTATTTTGGTTTTCAGCCTCAGTTTTATGGCTTCTGTCGCATTCATTTCAGCAACAGAAACAAGACCTTTTGAAAATTTTCCGCGCGCTCTTGAAAAGATAACCTCATGCTCGCAAAGCTTTGATATCGTTTCGTTAAGATATGAAAAATCAGGCTCAAAATCTGTGTTAATATTCATAACTATTCGTCTCGGTATTTCATCCTTTGTCAGATAATACTGTTCAACAAACGAATACACAAGCTCCTCATCGGGAATATCGTTTGTCTGCGGGAAGGTATAGCTGTTTTTTGAATTAATAATTCCTTGCTTCACTCTGAGAACTGCGACCGCACTTACTGTATCATCGCGGTAGAAGGAAATTACATCAAGGTCAATTTTCTTAACTGTAACAACATGGTGCTTCTGTGCAAATTTTTCAACAGCCTTTATTTTATCCCTCATAATTGCAGCGTTTTCAAAGTCAAGATTTTCGCTGTAACGCTCCATTTTTTCTTTTAAAGAAGGAATAAGCGAATGAAGATTTGAATTAAGCGCCTCAATGGCAGCAGCCACATTTTTATCATAATCCTGCTTTAAAATCTTCCCGTTACATGGGGCTGTGCAAGCGCCTATATGATGATTAAGACATTCTCTTTTCTTTTTTCCCGATATATCATGACCGCAGGTGCGAAGCTTAAATTCCTTTGAAACAAGCTCGATAATTTCGTTTACCGTTCCCGCATTCATAAAAGGTCCGTAATATTTATTTCCATCCTTTGCCGTTTTTCTTACCAAAGACAAATAAGGATATTTATCTGCAAGATTGACCTTTATAAAAGGATATGTTTTATCGTCCTTTAAAAGAATATTATATTTAGGTTTATATTTTTTTATAAGATTGTTCTCCAGAATAAGAGCGTCATTTTCAGTTTTTGTCAGTATATAATCAAACTCAAAAACATTCATAACCATAAGCATGGTTTTTCTGTTGTTGGGCTTTCCGATAAAATACTGCGAAAGCCTGTTGTGGAGCGCTTTTGCCTTTCCAACATAAATAACCCGGTCATTTATATCTTTCATAATATAAACTCCGGGTTTTTTAGGGACAAGCTTCAGCTTTTCTCTGTGCTTCTCTATGTAATTACTGCTCATCCGAAACTGCGCCTGTAATTGCGTGCTTAACTGATGAAATCTTATCTAAAAGAGCGTCAGATTCTTTATACGATTCACTCAACTGATTGTATGCTTTATAAACAGAATCTCTTAAGTCTATTGTAATGCTTTCTGCCTGAGAGAGCATATTTGAAGCATACTCCTGTGCATTCATCTTATAAGTATCTATCTTTTCTTTTGCGTTTTCAATCATTTCATTTGCCTGGTCATCAGCGGCATGACGAATTTCAACTGCTTTCATATCAGCTTCCTTCACAACCTCTTCTGCCTTCTGCTTTGCAAGCTTTAATATTTCGGTTTCGTTAACCATCATAGCAACCTTCTGGTTAGCTGTTTCTATAATTCCGTTTGCTTCCTGACGGGCTTCAGAAAGAATTCTTTCTCTTTCCTTTTTCACATACTGCGCCTGTTTGATTTCCTCAGGGAAATGAAGACGGAACTGCTGAATAACCTCCCATACTTCTTCACGGTCAATCATACATTTATTTGTAAGCGGTACCTTAGAAGATGTTTCAATTATTTCTTCCAGCTCTTCTATTAAAGTCTGTAAATCCATTTTTATATCCTCCTTATAGCTTTTTTGCTAATTTATTTAATATTTCATTTTCTATTTCCTCAGGCACAAGCGTTGACAAATCTCCGTTATATCTCGCAAGCTCCTTTACGATGCTTGAAGATAAGAACATATATTCCTGACTTGTAGTCAAAAACAAAGTTTCAATCTCGTCTGCCTGGCTTTTGTTGGCAAGCGCCATCTGAAATTCATATTCAAAATCAGATACAGCCCTCAGCCCTTTTATAATAACCTTACACCCGTTCTGCCTTGCAAAATCAACAAGCAGTCCGTTAAAGCTGACAGCTTCAACATTGTTAAGGTGTCTGGTTGTTCTTTTTATAAAGTCTACTCTTTCTTCTGCCGAAAATGACGGCGATTTTGAACTGTTCCGAAGAACTCCCACTATTACTTTGTCAAACATCTTCGACGCTCTTGTTATAATATCAAGATGACCGTTTGTAAGCGGGTCAAAGCTTCCCGGATATACTGCTGTAATCATAATGCTTTGAAAACTCCTATTTTAATTTTAATTCTTCCGTATCCTTTTTCTTTAATAATTTCTATATTTTTTGGGATATCGTATTCTTCGTCATTATCACTTTCCAGAATCAGAACTGCTTCATCTGAAAGAAGCTTTCTCTCTGAAAGAAGCGTTAAAGCTTCACTTATGTATCCCTTATGATACGGCGGATCCAAAAAAACCAACGAATATTTTTTATCTGTCGTTTTTAAAAACGCGGAAAAATCCGTTTCATTCACAGTCGCATATTTAAGAAAATCACACTTTTTAAGATTAGCTGCTACGGTTTTTGTATTTTTATCAACAAAATCGCATTTTATCTGATACCTGCTTATAGCCTCAATCCCCATCGCTCCGCTTCCTGCAAACAAATCCAGCGCATAATCGCCAAGCTCCATAAATTGAATCATACTATATATAGCCTGCTTCACCTTATCCGTTGTCGGACGCACAGACAAATCCTCGGGAACGAACAAGCCTGTCCCTCTTTTTGTTCCGCTTGTAACCTTCATTTTACTATAAACAACTGCTTTCTTTAATTTTTATAATTAAATAGACTTATTATATTACATTATATATTCTAACACATAAAAATGTATTTGTAAAGTTTTTTTTCAACTTTTTTGAAAGATTTTAAAAAACCTTTAACGAATGTTTTCTATTGACAAAAAAATATATTTATGATAAAATTACTTTAAAAAGAAAAATGTTGAAAAATTGGAGAATAAAAAATGAAAGCATTTAACAGAATAATAACGGTTTTATGTACATTTATACTTATCTTTTCATCGTGTGTTGTTTTTGCAAACACAGACGACCCTGTAATATCACTAAGCTACTTATCGGAAATTTTTGCTCCGAATTTTAAAAATGAAATCAAAAACGAAATAAAAGCAGAGCTCTCAACTCAGGAATCAGACAGCACAGGCTCAGAAGAAGCGCCTTCTCCTGTTGAAATCCCAAAATTTGAAGTTGCTGTTATCCCTAAAGGAAAAGCATTTATCGGAGAACAAAGCTGCGAATTTATTCTAAGAAGCGGAAGCGCAACCTCAATTATTTCAGAAAACGGGGGTCTTTGCGATACAACTGCAGGAAGGGATATCGGTGCAAACGAAGCTATCCCGACAAATCACCTTATAATTATCCCCAGAAGCGACTGGCGAGGCTTTACTGCCGGAGAAGATGTTATTATTATGGTAAGAGGCGAATACAGCATAAACTAAAATTATATTTTCAGGGACTTTTGGAAGTCCCTTTTTTATGTCAAAATGCAGTTATAAGCACTGTTATAACGCTGTATTTTTTGGATATTTTGCAAGAAATTTGGTGAAATTATAATTTTTTTTCAAAAAAACCTATACAAATTCTGATTTTTGTGTTAAAATAAAACAAATATATTTTTTAATCAAATATAAAAAGGAGTACTGTACAGATGAAAAAGATTTATGAAGGAAAAACAAAAGATGTTTATTCACT
>CAZHZL010000015.1:0-41163 GCA_964537245.1 uncultured Oscillospiraceae bacterium | reverse complement strand
TACATACATACATACATACATACATACATACATACATACATACATACATACATACATCATAGTCTGTCTTTTTTTGAGTATAAGGCATATAATATCTTCAGCTTCTGAGGATGTATATGCCTTTTTTTGTTGTTTAAAAAAATAAATTTTATATATGAGAGGTGTTTCAAAAATGAAAATTAACAAAACCTTATCACTATTCACACTTACAGTTTTTTTGGTAATCAGCCTATTTTCACCGGCAACGCTTGCTTCCGATTCTGAGGCAATGTATCAGGCGAATGTAAACGGAGAATGGCTTCAGGCTTCTTTTTCGGAGGCTTTGCAGAATGTTTACGACGGCGGAACGGTAAAGCTTGTTTCGGATGTTTCCCTGACAGAAACTGTAACGGTATCAAAAACTGTAAAAATCACAAGCGAAGAAGCTTCTGACCCCAAAAAAATTACCTCATCTGTGGAGCAGCACGGCTATCTTCTGAAGGTTTCCGGCAGCTTTGCGGAGGACGGAGAAACATATACTCCTGCAAGAGTTATTATGGAAAATATTATTGTTGATGGTGGAAGTGAATCGGGTATTACTGCTTCAAGAGCATTGATAGCAGTAGGCGACAACAGCAATCTCAGTATGAAAGCGGGTTATCTTACACTGGGTGAAGGCGCTGTTATATGTAATAATAACAATACTACCCAAAACGGCGCAGGCGGAGGAGTGTGCATTATAGTTGGCGGCCTCACGCTTAACGGCGGAGAAATCAGCGGTAACACTGCCTATCAGGGCGGCGGTGTGGTTATTTTGAATCTTGACAGTAATACAATAACATTTACAGATGGAACTATTTCCGGAAATACTGCTGCTACAAACGGCGGAGGTATTTGTCAGAAAATAGGCACGGTTATTGTAAGTGATAATGCTGAAATAAAAAATAACAGCGCAGTAAAATATGGGGGTGGTGTATATCAGATATCGACGGAATCTGTATTTGAAATGAAGGGAGGAAGCATTATCGGAAACAGCTCAGCCTATGGAGGCGGAATTTATGTAAACGATAATGAGCTTCTTGAGCTTTCAGGCGGTCTGGTTACCGAAAATACAGCTTCAAGATGGGGCGGTGGAATGCTCATAGCTCCCAATTCAAGCGTGGCAATATCAGGAACAGTCGGAGTTTACGGAAATATTAATACTTCGGAAGAGCCGGGAGAAAATATGTATCTTGACGGTTATGAGTATAACGGAATACATTTTCCGAATGTAACAATAGGACAGCTTGCATCTACTGCAAAGATTGTTGCTTATTCATGGCTTAAGCCGACTTCATTCAGCTATATTAATTTTGCAGCTTCTGCTGATGAATATACAGTTACACAAAGCGATATGAATAAGCTTAGCTATGAAGATGGCAATTACGGTTTAACGCTTGATTATGACGGTAATGTGCTTCTTAAGAAGCTTCCTTATCTTCAAATTGATGGGGATAACAAAAATATCATGGTAAATATTGCTGAAAAAGGTGTATATACCGTTATATTTGCGGATTACAATGCTGACGGTTCGCTTAATATGGTTGATATCGTGACAGATACGCTTAACTTGGGAGAAAATACAATTCCCGTCAAGCTTGAAAATTTTGGAGCAGATGATAAAGTAATGCTTTGGAAGGATACTGTAAGCCTTGTACCTCTTTGCGGAGTATTTACGCAGAAATAAAAAAATTGCCCTCGCTGAGTGAGGGCAATTTTTTATTTTATATTTTTTCCGAAATTAAGACAAAGCGCAATGCCGTCGTCATCGGGGGTTTCGTTTATAATAAGACCTTCGCCGCCGATAAGTACGGCGTTGGCGTTTGTAACTCTTTCCTCCCAGCTTCGCATCCATTCTCCGTCGCCCCAACCGTATGAGCCGAATAATGCAACTTTTTTTCCTGAAATATCTGCTTCAAGATTAGCGAAGAAAGGTTCAAATTCTTCTTCCTCCAAAACCTCATCTCCCATAGCCGAGCAGCCTAAAACAAGAATATCATATTCTTTCGCTTTGTCTGCTGTAATCTCAGAAACATTATATATTTCCGCCTCGGGATTGTTCTCCTTAACTCCGTCAAAAATCGACTTTGCCATAAGCTCGGTATTCCCTGTACCGCTCCAATAAATAACTGCTGTTTTACTCATATTGTAAAACCTCCTTAATGTATATAATATATATTACAAAACACAGAAAATCTGTGCTAATGTCTGACCGTTTAAAATTCGTCTTGTTATAGAACGGCGGCAGTCTGAAAAACGCTTGAAAAGCTTTTTGGCTTCCGCTGCATTTTCATAAACCTTCCATTCTCCCGATAAAATAAAGCCTTCGTTTCTGTGGTTGATAAAGCCTTCTACATCGTGAATAGGATATCCCAGAAAAATCCCTATTTCGTGTGGAAAATCATATTTCTTTATCCTTGATTTCAGAAAACTTATATGCTCGTTTAATGTATTATATTCCTTGTAACCGTATTTTTTCAAAAAAGCTTTTGAATCTTCCCTGTTAAGATGGTTTTCAAGAAGCTTTTTTCTGTATACCATAATGAGAACGCTTTTTTCGTATTCGTAAAGTATCTCAAAATAAATATCCCTGCAGTTAAGCTGACCGTTAAGAGTACGAACTGTATCAGATATATTTTTGTAGTCGCTTTTCTGACAGTTTACAATGTTAGATGGCTTTATTCCCGCTAATGCAGGACCGCAAAAATAGGCAATTAATTTTTCCACTATAAAAAACTCCTTTTCTGTAAAATAACGGTTAGTTTAGACTAACTTGTTGTTAAAAAATTTAGCAAGCGTTTCCGAAATGTTCGTTTAAAGTCTGTTCAAGCGCACAAGCGCTGGAAGAATGGCAATGCTTAACAGCCGCACCCGATTTCAAAGCCTGCTTTGAAGCAATACTTACCATTTTGTGCGCAACTGTTTTTGTAAATATTATAATAATATCGGGATTTCCGATCTGATTTTCAAAATTAGCAGGGTATTGTGTAAAAACCTTACACTTGCAGCCGTGTTTTTTGCATATTTCTTTATAACGGCAGTGCATTCTGTCATGTCCGCCTACAATTACTATACTCATAATTCTCTCCTTATATGTAAGAAAGTTTTGTCTTTCAGCACACGGTTAGTTAGCTATAACTAACCGTGTAAATTATACTACCATAAATTTTCATATTTGTCAACAGTTTTATAAAAAATAATAAAAAAAATAATTAATTTCAAAAAAAGACTTTATTTTTTTTGTTTTATATGTTATAATGTATCTTGTATTATTACGGTTTTAAAAAACTTCGGATTTTCAATATTAATATAAAGGATGTGTTTTTTGCTTGAAAAGATACGTTATAACGGGAGGTACAGCTCTTAAAGGAGAGGTTACGATAAGCGGAGCGAAAAATGTTGCGGTTGCTATGATTCCGGCAGCATTGCTTTCAGATTCTCCCTGTATTTTGGAAAATGTTCCTGATATCTCAGATGTCAGGGTTATGATAAAAATTCTCGATAAGCTTGGTGCAGAGGTATACTATAAAGAGCCAGGAGTTTTGTATATTGACGGTACTACCATAAAATCAACCGAGATACCGTATGAGCTTTCTTCAAAAATGAGAGCGTCATATTATTTTATCGGGTCGCTTCTTGGTAAGTATCACAGTGCGAAGGTTGCGCTTCCGGGCGGCTGTAATCTAGGAAAACGACCGATTGACCAGCATATCAAGGCTTTTGAGGCGCTGGGAGCGGAAACCGAGATTGTAGGCGGTGCGGTGGTTGCAAGGGCAGACAGCTTAAACGGCGCGCATATTTATCTTGATATGGTTTCTGTCGGCGCTACAATCAACGCAATGCTTTGCGCGTGCAGAGCAAACGGGAATACAGTTATAGAAAATGTTGCAAAGGAGCCGCATATTGTTGATATTGCAAACTTTTTAAACTCTATGGGTGCAAAAATCAAGGGCGCAGGTACGGACAGCATAAAGATTACAGGAGTTTCCAAGCTTAGCGGAACAACATATTCAATTATCCCCGACCAGATTGAAGCAGGTACATATATGGTTATGGCGGCTGCAACTCACGGTGAAGTTACGATAAACAATGTTATTCCGAAGCACCTTGAATCTATGAGTGCAAAATTGTCTGAAATCGGAGTAGGAATTGAAGAGTTTGACGATTCAATCCGCGTTTTTCCCAAAAAGGAAGTATATAAAAATGCTGTTGTAAAAACTATGCCTTATCCGGGCTTTCCGACAGATATGCAGCCTATAATTGCAACGCTTCTTACAGTTTCAAGCGGGACAAGCACAGTTACCGAAACAGTATGGGATTCGAGATTTAAGTTTACTGAAGAACTCAAAAAGATGGGAGCAAAGATAAATACAAACGGAAACATGGCGTTTATCGAGGGTGTGTCAAAGCTTGTTGCTTCTCCTGTTAATGCCTGCGATTTAAGAGCCGGTGCGGCTATGATTATTGCGGGACTTATGGCAGAAGGAAAAACAGAGATATACGATATCCACTATATCGAAAGAGGATATGAAAAGGTTATTGAAAAAATAACAGCTTTGGGCGGCAAAATCAGAAAGGAAGACTTTTAAAGGTATAAAATGGCAGAATTAAAATTTTGTCCGCTATTTTCGGGCAGTAACGGAAACAGCATTTTTGTTTCCTATAAGAAAAACAGAATTTTGTTTGACTGCGGCTGCAGCTATAAAAAAATAAAGGAGCACCTTTCTTATATAGGCGAAGAAATAACCGACATTGATGTTTTGTTTATTTCACACTATCACTCAGACCACACAAGCGCGCTTCCTATGATTTTAAAAAACACAAATGCTAAGGTATGCGCTACTTACGGGACTTTGAATGAGCTTTTTTTGAAAAACGAAAAGATGAACGACGCTCTTTTGACATATAAAAACAGAATTTTTCAGATTGAAGAAAAACAGGATATAAATTTCGGCGACTTTATCGTTTCTTCTTTTCCTGTTCCGCACGATGCTGAAGGGACTGTGGGATACAACCTGCTGTCTGAGGAAAAGAAAATTTCTATCCTTACCGATATAGGCTTTTTAAGGGAAAATCTTTATGACGATGTTAAAGGGAAGGACCTTGTTTTTATAGAAAGCAACCACGATGTATGGAGCTTGGAAAATTGCAGCTACACAATGGATTTGAAAATGAGAATACTAAGCGACGGCGGTCATCTTTCAAACGAAAACTGCGGTAAATTTTCTGCATATCTTGTGAAAGAAGGCGTTAAGAGAATTGTTCTCGGACATTTGAGCGGTGAGGCGAATACAACGCAGATGGCTTATGATACGGTAAGCTCAGTTCTTATAAAAAACGGTATAACGCCCGATAAGGATGTGGAGCTTTGGGTTTCGCCCAGAGGAGAGCTTGGAAAGGTTGTTGTTATCTGATGGTAAAAACGAAAATAATAACGGTAGGAAAGCTCAAGGAAAAGGCAGTTAAGGAAATAATTTCTGAATATGAGAAAAGACTTTCAAAATATACGGATATTTCTGTTTGTCAGCTTCAGGATTTGTCTGTAAGCGATAACCCTTCGCAAAAGGAAATAGAAGCTGTTTTGGAAAAAGAGGGGAATATTATTTTAAAAAATATGCCTTCAAATATGGTAAATGTTGCGCTTACGATAGACGGAAAAAGCTTTTCAAGCGAGGAGTTTGCGGATTTTATCGAAAAAAACAAAATAAACGGCGGTCTTTGCTTTATTATCGGTAGCTCACACGGAATAGCACAGAATGTAATAAATAAATGTCAGTATAAAATATCGCTTTCAAAAATGACATTTCCGCATAATCTGGCAAGACTTATTTTGACGGAGCAGATTTACAGAGGCTTTAAAATTCTCGGTAACGAGAGTTATCATAAATAAAGGGGACATTTGTTTGAAAGCATTAATAACAGGCGCGTCATCAGGAATAGGAAAAGCGATGGCTCATATTCTTCATAAAAGGGGATATGAGCTTATTTTAGTTGCAAGAAGATACGAAAAGCTTTGTGAATTAAAAGAAATTTTCGGAGAAAAAACAATTATAATAAAAGCTGATTTATCAAATAAGGACGAGGTTTTTTCTCTTTATGAAAAGGTAAAAAACGAGGATGTAGAAATCCTTATAAATAACGCAGGCTTCGGAAAGCTTGGAGAATTTTCGGACATTGACATACAAGACGAGCTTTCTATGATAGAAACAAATGTTACTGCCGTTCATATTCTGACAAAGCTTTTTTTAAAGGATTTTATAAAAATAAACAGAGGCTACATCTTAAACGTAGCCTCCATAGCTTCTTTTTTTGCTTCTCCTTATTTTTCAGCTTACTATGCAACAAAAGCATATGTAAAATCCTTGACCGAGGGTATAGCAGACGAGCTTAAAAGAAAAAAATCAGATGTATATATCGGTGCTTTATGCCCGGGACCCGTTAAGACGGAATTTGACGCAGTTGCAAACGCTTCGTCCTCGTTAAAGGGTATGTCGGCAGAATATGTGGCAGAATATGCAGTAAAAAAGATGTTTCGCAAGAAAACTATTATTCTTCCGAGTGTATCGGTTAAGCTTGCCGTATTTTTCTCCCGTTTTCTTCCAAGAAAGCTTCTGATTTATTTTACGGGAAATTCACAGCTAAAAAAGCTTAGAAATAAAAATATTTGAATAACCTATTATGGAGTAAGGAAGAATAATGAATGAATTCCTGATTACACACCCCCTGATATTTTCTTTTTTATATCAGGGGGTTCGTTATTTTGTATTTTTTGAAAATTTATGCAATCATGATACTAAATAATTATAGTGAATTATTGATTTGTCTCAAAATACGGATACGCTGTAAGCGAGTTTAAAACCGGATTCATATTATCATCCCAGATAAATACTTTAAAGTATTGTGCGTTGGAGGAGTCATTGAATGTCGCGGTATTAACAGTAATTTTTTCGGTTTCAGATATTCTGTCGGCTGTCAGAAATGCAGCTACATTTACAGTCGCGCCTTTTGTGTCGGGTGTTTCAAAAACAACCGTTGTTTCATTAGTGCTTCCGTTTAACACTTCAAAAAATGTTGAATTGAAGTTAATGTATTCTGCTCCTAAAATAGCGGTGTTGCCAGTTTGTGTAAGCATTTGAATAAATTTATCTTCTGTTTTTCCGTAATATAAATTTTTTGGTGCAGAACAATTTCTGAATGCATATGAGTTAATACTGAGAATGTCTTTTCCTAATTTTAAGTTTTCAATTTTTTGACAATTATAAAAAGCATTGCTTTCGATATATCTGATTTTTCCTAAAATTATTATGTCTGTAAGATTTGTGCAGTTATAAAATGCATAGCTTTCAATTTCTGTGCCATATTCAGTATTTTGATTTCCAATTATTATTAAGCGTTTCAGATTGGTGCAGCTTGAAAATGCATATCTATCGATGTATTCAACATTATTCGGTATTGTAATATCGGTTAACTTTGAGCAATTACTAAATGCATATTGAGAAATGTATTTCAAATTTTTTGTGAAAACAATTTTAACTAAATTGGAACAATTTTGAAAAGAGCTATCCTCAATTGAAACAAGAGAGTCTGGGAGAGTAATATTTACTAATTTACTACAATATGAAAAAGCGCTGCTTTTTATTTCTTTAACATTTTTTGGTATATTGATACTTTCTAATCCGCTGCTACTGAACAAACTTTTGGGAATAACTTCAAGATTATTTGAAAGAAGCACTTCTTTTAATGTTGTACACAGTGCAAATGCATTTTCTTCTATTAAAATTACACTGTCAGGAATAATTATATTTGTCATAGTTCCACAACTATAAAAAGCATATTTTCCTATTGAAGTGACTGTGTTCGGAATGCTTACAATTGTTGTAGGCAAATTAGAAAGAGCATAATTACCTATTCTTTCAACACCGCTTTCGATTTCTACAGATGTTACTGTATTACGATTAGCATACCAAGGGGTTTTTGATAAAAAGCCAAAATCGTACATATTGCCTAAACCTCCAACGGTTAGCTTTCCGCCGGAATCAAGAAACCAGAATATGTTATCACCGGCAAGGCCGCTGTTTATACAATTACAAAAAAATGCAGCCTCTTTTAAGTAGATATTTTCTTCAGCAATGGAAATATCATTCCAGCTGTCCTTACTTCCTGTATAAAATACTTTCTTTAAATTTGAACAGTTTTTAAAAGCTGATTTTCCTATGTTTTCAACATTTGCTGATATTTCAATGAATTGTAGATTTGAACAGTTTGCAAAAGTAAAATCACCTATTGTTTGAATATTATTTGGAATTTTAACATATTTTATTTTCTCTATATATTCAGTGAACGGAGCTTCGGAAACTGATGTGAAGCTGGGGATTGTTCCCGAACCCCAAATTATTAATTCACCGGTTGGTTTTAATGTCCAAAATATATTTTTGTTTATGCGTTCGGATGCCACATCATAAAAAATTATATTTGAATTTTCTGTTGTTCCAAAAGCACCTGTTCGTGTAATTGAATTCCATTCGTTTTCTGAACCTTCATAATAAATGCCTGTTGCTTTATTGAGTGAATTTTTACCGAGAGAGGTTACACTTTTTGGGATAACAATAGTGAGGGAGACGCCGCTGAAAGCCTGCATACCAATAGAATTAACTCCGTCCGGAATGATTACGCTTGTTAAACCGGTGCATCCACAAAAAACGCTCGCACTAATAGATGTGAGATTATTAGGGATGTTTATGCTTTTTAAATTGCTGCAATCCCAAAATGCCTGTGACCCAATATATGTAACATCTTCCGGAATGATTATGTCTGTTAATTTGCTGCACTTAAAAAAAGCATCACTGCCGATGTAAGTGACAGAATTGGGGATTGCTATCTTTGTTAAATTAGTGCAACCGGAAAATGTAGAAGATTCGATAGATGTAACTCCGGCAGGAATACTTATTTCTGCTAATTTAATACATTTAGAAAATGCGCCGCTTCCGATGGCGGTAACGGTATCCGGAATAGTTATATTTTTTAAATTGCTGCAATAGCCAAAAGTTATATTCTTAATAACTGTAACAGAATCAGGAATAGTTATACTTGTCAATTTACTACAATAGTAAAAAGCACCTATACCGATTTCTGTAACAGAATCAGGAATATCTATGCTTGTTAAACTGCTGCAACCGCTAAAAGTATAATTTTTAATGGTCGTACGAGAAACAGGAATAGTCACACTTTTTACAAGAGAACCATTAAGATAAAGATTATGTGCATAATACAAAGGGTTTGCTAGATATGTTTCAAAATCGATATTACACCATGCTTCCAAATCAGATATTTCAACTTTATTTAGACTACAATTGTAAAATGACTGCGTACCAAAAGATGTAACTGATTTTGGTATAGTTATGTTTGTTATTTTTTCGCAATAAGCAAAAGCAAAAGCACCTATAGCTGTAACAGAATCAGAGAGTGATAGGTTGGTTAAATTATCACAGTTAAAAAAAGCATATTCTCCAATAGAAGATACACCTTTAGGGAAGGTTATACTTGTTAATTTACTATATCCGTAAAAAGCGTAATCGTTGATAGATGTAACACCATCAGGGATAATCAAATCCTCAACAAGAATTCCGTTAAGATAAAGATTCTGCGCACAATATGCAGGATTCGAGGTTTTTTCTGCAAATTTTATATTGCACCAAGATGATAAATCGGATATATTTACTCTTGTTAAATTGGTACAATTTGCGAAGGCCTCAGTTCCTATAGATATTAAGCTGTCGGGAATTGTTATGCTTTCCAAATTGCTACACCGTGCGAAAGTGTAATTGTTGATAGATGTAATATCGTCAGGAATAATCAAATCCTTAACAAGAGAGCCGTTAAGATAAAGATTCTGCGCATACCATAGAGGGTTATCACTAATATTTTTAAAATCAATATTACACCAAGCTTTCAAATCAGATATGTTTACTTGGTTCAAGCTGCTGCAATTACCGAAAGCGCTGGTACCGAAAGATATTACACTATCAGGTATAGATACACTTGTTAAATTACTACAACCGTAAAAGGCATAATTTCCGATGTATGTAACACCACTTTCAATAATGATGTTTTTAATATTTGTGTTTTTGTAAAAAAAGCCGGAAGAACCTAAATCGTACATTTCGCCAGTTCCACTAATGGTCAGAGTACCCTTATCATCAAGTGTATAACTGACTTTTTCTCCACAAGTTCCGCTGGAAACGGTAGAAGAAAATGCATGTATGCAGCATAAGCTTATTAATAGAATAAAAACGAAAAATATAGTTTTGAAAATTTTTTTCATATAATAAATATCCTTTCTTTGATTTTTGACTGTGATTGTAATGTGTGTAATGTAGCTCCTTTCTGAAATCTCACATAATAAAAAATGCGTGGCAACAGAAATCTGTACCACGCATAAAAAACGCGGCTTAGAATTCATGTTACCACACATTACACTCTAAATATGAATATCATAAGACTATACATATAATAGCCTGCGTTTTTTGCAAAACACAAAAAGTCTTATGATACCCTTAAAAAAGGATAACACAAAAGGATATTTGTTAAGTATACAAAATATCCGAAATTCAATATTTAAGTGTAACATGTGGTGAGTAAATTATAACAGTTTTAACATAAAAAGTCAATATGTTTTTTTATTTTTATGACAAAATGAAAAAGAAATAAAAAATATATTTACAAATAAAAAAAATTGTGTTATAATATATAATTGTATAAGTAGTATAATTATGTAAACAGGAGATATAAAATGAAAAGCAGACAGGAACTGATAAGAAATTTTTCTATTATTGCGCATATAGACCACGGTAAGTCAACTTTGGCAGACAGACTTCTTGAAAAAACAGGCGTTGTCAGCGAAAGGGAAATGGAAGAACAGCTTTTGGATAATATGGAGCTTGAACGAGAAAGAGGTATCACGATTAAAGCCCGTGCAGTAAGGCTTATATACAAGGCTAAGGACGGAGAAGAATATATTTTCAACCTTATAGATACACCGGGACACGTTGACTTTAACTATGAGGTTTCAAGAAGTCTGCACGCGTGTGAAGGCGCTATTCTTATTGTAGACGCGGCGCAGGGCATTGAAGCGCAGACTTTGGCAAACGCTTATCTTGCTGTCGATAACGACCTTGAAATACTTCCTGTTATAAATAAAATTGACCTTCCCAGTGCAAGACCTGACGAGGTTAAAAAGGAAATTGAGGATATTATATGTATTCCTGCTGATGAAGCGCCTCTTATTTCAGCGAAAAACGGTACTAATATCGAGGAGGTTTTAGAGGCTGTTGTAAAAACAATTCCCGCACCGTCGGGCGATGAGAACGAGCCTTTTAAAGCTCTTATTTTCGACTCGTATTATGACGCATACAAAGGCGTAATTATATATATCCGTGTGTTTGACGGCTCTATTAAAGTCGGCGATGTTATGAAAATGATGTCAAACGGAAAGGAATTTGAGGTTGTTGAGGTCGGCTATTTAAGCGCGCTTGGTATGGCGCCGTCAAGCTGCCTTATGAGCGGTGAGGTTGGCTATATTACAGCTTCAATCAAAAATTTAAGAGATACTATGGTCGGAGATACCGTTACATTAAAGGACAGACCTGCAAAAGAGCCGCTTCCCGGCTATAAGCCTGTTCAGCCGATGGTATTCTGCGGTATATATCCTGTTGACGGTGCAAGATACGACGATTTGAAGGAATCACTTTTAAAATTACAGCTTAACGACGCGGCGCTCACATTTCAGCCTGAAACATCAGCTGCATTGGGCTTTGGTTTCCGCTGCGGATTTTTGGGACTTTTGCATTTGGAGATTATTCAGGAAAGACTTGAAAGAGAATTTAATCTCGATTTAATCACAACTGCTCCGAGCGTTATATATAAGATAAGAAAAACTGACGGTGAGGAAATTGACCTTGATAACCCTGCAAATCTTCCCGACCCGACGCAGATTGAAGCTATGTGGGAGCCTTATGTTAAGGCTGATATCATGACTCCGTCCGAATATGTGGGCAATATTATGGAGCTTTGTCAGGAAAGAAGAGGCACATTTATAGATATGCAGTATCTTGACGCAACAAGAGTAACGCTTCATTACGATATGCCTCTTAATGAAATAATTTACGATTTCTTTGACGATTTGAAATCGAGAACAAGAGGCTATGCTTCTTTGGATTACGAGCTTAGTGAATACAAAATGTCAAAGCTTGTTAAGCTTGATATTCTGTTAAACGGAGACATCGTTGACGCACTTTCGTTTATCGTTCATACAGATAAAGCATATGCAAGAGGTAGAAGAATTGCAGAAAAATTAAAGGATGTTATTCCGAGACAGCTTTTTGAAATACCTATTCAGGCTGCTGTCGGAAACAAAATCATCGCCAGAGAAACTGTTAAGGCAATGAGAAAAGATGTTTTGGCGAAATGCTACGGCGGTGATATAACAAGAAAGAAAAAGCTTCTGGAAAAACAGAAGGAAGGTAAAAAAAGAATGCGTCAGGTCGGCAGCGTAGAGGTTCCGCAGGAAGCGTTTATGGCGGTGTTGAAGCTGTAATGACAGGATTATATATACACATTCCGTTTTGCAAAGCCAAATGCTATTATTGCGATTTTTATTCTGTCTGCGATGAAAAGCTGCAAAAAGAATATTTTAAAAAGCTTCAAAATGAAATCCGTTCATACGGTAAATACGGAAAAATAAAGGCTGATACGATTTTTTTTGGCGGAGGAACTCCGACATATCCCGATGAAAAATATATTGCAGGCGTTTTGGAGGAAATATACAAAGTCTTTGATATTTCCAAAAATGCTGAAATCACTTTAGAAGCAAATCCAAAAACCTTTTCTGAAGAAAAGCTTAAATGCTACCGTAAAAACGGAGTAAACAGAATAAGCATGGGGCTTCAGTCCGCAAATGACGACGAGCTGAAAAAAATTGGTCGTATTCATACGAAAGATGATTTTTCAAAGGCGTATGATATGGTTAGAAACGCAGGCTTTGAAAATGTAAATGTTGATATTATTTACGGTCTTATGGACTCAAGCGTTGATAGCCTTTTTAAAACCGCAGAATATGTAAAAAGCTTAAACACCGAGCATATATCAGCTTATGCTCTTACAATAAGCGAAAACACTCCCATATATTCGATGGATTATTCATATCCCGACGATGACGGAGTATATGAGCAGTATAAATTTTTGTGCTCGTATTTTTCGGATTACAGGCACTACGAAATTTCAAATTTCGGAAAAACAGTCTGCCGTCACAATTTCAAATATTGGGATATGTCCTCGTATATAGGCTTTGGCGCGGCGGCATACAGCTTTTTTGACGGAAGAAGATACAGCAATGTATCAGATATTTCCGATTATATAAAAAACGAAGCTACCGTTTTTGAAATTGAGAAAAGAAATGAGACAGATTTTTTGAATGAAAAAATAATGCTTTCATTAAGAACAGATATCGGACTTGATACACAAGACATAAAAGAAAATTACGGATATGATATTGAAAAAGAAAAAGGCGCATATATTAAGCTTCTTATAAAAAACGGTTACGCAAAAAGAACAAAAAACGGCTTTTCGCTTACCGATGACGGATTTTTTGTATCAAATTCTGTTATTTCAAAGCTTTTGGTTGACAAAGCTTAAAAAAATTGATATAATATTATGATAGCAAAAAAAGGAGGAAGGGTATGAAAGAAGTAAGCAGGTTTATAACCAATTCAAAAACAAAAATAAACTTTGTGCTTTTGTATATTTTTTGTCTTATAACAGGCTTTTTCAGCCTTGAGATTTCTGTTTTAGAGCTTGTTATTACAACTGTTGTTCTTATCGTTTACCTTATAGAACGCAGAAAAACCGATAAGCAAATGAGAAAGTACCTTGAAAACCTTTCTTTTAATATAGAATCAGCAACACATAACTCCATAATGAACTCGCCGTTCCCGATGGTTATCGTGAGAAAAAACGGAGAAATACTATGGTATAACAACAATTTCGGAGACCTTATAAATAAGGACAGCTTTTTAAGTCCGTTAATACAGGATATGTTTGAAGGCTTTACGGTCGGAAACGAGGAAGCTGTTGTTTCGGGAGTTACTATCGGTGAAAAAACCTTTGACGCTATCGGTGTTTGTACAAAATCAAAAAAGTACGATAAAAATGACAAAAACGATAAGAATGATACGGTTGAAGAAATTTTTGTTTACTATTTCGTTGATACAACGGCGCTTACCGATTTAAAGGAAGAATACAGCGAAAGCAGGCTTGTTAAAGGATATATCTATATTGATAATTTAGACGAGCTTACAAAAAGCCTTCCTGATTCCGACAGGACGGGAATTTTATCAAAAATCGAAAAAAATCTTTATGATTTTGTTATCCGTTATAATGCAATACTTTCACGAAGCGACAGAGACCGTTATTCCTTTATGACGGAATACAGATATTTCAGGCAGATGAAGGCGGATAAGTTCAATGTGCTTCGGTTTGTAAAGGATATTGAGGTTTCAGATATGCAGTTTACTTTGAGTATCGGCGTCGGAGTCGGCTCAGATATACACGAAACCGAAAACTTTGCGAAGGTTGCAATCGACCTTGCATTAGGAAGAGGCGGCGACCAGGCGGTTGTCAAGGAAGAAGCCGATGTTACTTATTTTGGCGGTAATGCCCGTGAGGTTGAAAAGAGAACAAAGGTAAGGTCGCGTATAGTTGCTCTTTATTTTAAGGAGCTTCTGGAGAAAAACGAACGAGTGATAATAATGGGACATAAAAATCCCGATATGGACTCTTTGGGCGCGGCGCTTGGTATTTCAAGAATTGCAAGGGCTTTTGAAAAAGAAACCTTTATAGTTCTTGACGATACTCCAAACGAAAATGTTGAAGCAGTTCTTTCAAGATTGGGGAACAACAGGGAATACGAAGGACTTTTTATTCCTGCGCAGACTGCGGAAAACTATCTTGCGGAAAATACAGTCGTTGTTATTGTGGACGCTCACAGACTTCCGATTTTACCCTGCCCCGCACTTGTTGAAAAATGTAATCAAAAGGTACTTATTGACCACCACAGAAAAGGTGCTGACTTTATTTCAGATACCGTGCTTTCGTTCCACGAGCCGTATGCTTCTTCTGCATGTGAGCTTGTTGTTGAAATGCTCGGCTACTTAGACGACAGAGTAAAGCTAAGAAAGCCCGAAGCTGAAAGCTTATATGCGGGAATACTTCTTGATACACAGAATTTCAGCGTAAAAACAGGTGTGAGAACCTTTGAAGCCGCGTCATACTTAAGAAAAGCAGGTATGGAGCCGATTTCTGCAAAGGATTTTGTAAAGAGTGATTTTGAAACATATTTAAAGGTTACGGAAATCGTAAAATCCTGCGAATTTTATCATAACGATATCGCAATTGCAAAATATTACGGCGAAGAGGATAACAGCATATTTATCGCACAGGCGGCAGACAGTCTTATTGACATAAAGGGCATTGAAGCGGCATTTGTAATATTCAAAAATAAAGAAAGAGTAATCATAAGCGCGCGCTCAAACGGAAAGATAAATGTACAGCTTGTTATGGAAAGAATGGGCGGCGGCGGACATCAGCTTGTTGCAGGCGCACAGCTTAGCGATATGACGGTGGATAAAGCTGTTATGACGATAAAAGAAATACTAAAAGAAATAACGGAAGAATATACAGACGAAGAAGATATATAAAATGAAAGGATGAATAAAAATGAAGGTTATTTTATTACAGGATGTTAAAGGAAGCGGAAAAAAAGGCGAAGTTATAAATGCGTCTGACGGATACGCAAGAAACTTTTTGTTACCGAAAAATCTTGCCGTTGAAGCAAATGCGGCAAATATGACTCAGCTTAACAATCAGAAGGCTTCCGTTGAGCATAGAAAAGCCGTGAACAGAGATAACTCAAAGCTTCTTAAGGAAAGACTTGAAAATGCAACTGTTGTAATTAAAGCTAAATCAGGAGACAACGGTAAGCTTTTTGGGGCTGTAACCTCTATCGACATTGAAAAAGCAATAAAAGACCAGCTTAAAATCGAGGTTGATAAGAGAAAGGTTGTTTTGAAGGATTCAATAAAGGCTCTCGGTCAGTATGAAATTGTAGTTAAGCTGTTTGAAGATATAAATGCAAAGGTTAAAATAAATATAGAAGCTTTGTAAAATTTATGAAAGGAAATTATCGGGGATATGGAAATTGCAAGAGACCTGCCATATAACGCGGACGCCGAGGCTGCCGTTTTAGGCTCGGTTTTAAGAGATAACGAGTGTATTCACACCGTTATGGGAATATTAAAAGAAGAAATGTTTTTTCTGAAAAAAAACCAGCTTGTTTTCAGATGTATGGCTGAGCTGTATGCGCAAAGCATCGGCATTGATGTTATTACCCTTGCAAGCGAAATGAAAAAACAGGGAGTATATGAAGAAGTCGGCGCAAAGGAATATCTGCTCAGTATTTTTGAAGCTGTTCCTTCAAGCGCAAATGCTGTCATATACGCAAAGGAAATTTCCGATAAAGCTGTTTTGAGAAGCCTTATCACAGTTTGCGATAAGGTGAAAAACTCATGCTATGAATCACAGGACGCAAAAGAAATCAGCGCGTATGCGGTTGATGAGCTTTTTAAAGCCACAAGTCTGATGGACGACGGCGGCGTTACACATATAAAAAGCATTTTGTATCAGAATTTCAATCATTTTTCGACATTAATTCAGGAACGCAGAGAGGGAAAAAAAGCTGTTTCGGGCGTATCAACAGGCTTTACAGAGCTTGACAGAATGATTTCGGGACTTCAGCCCTCAGCGCTCGTTATCGTTGCGGCGCGTCCTGCTATGGGAAAGACCAGTTTTGCAATCAATATCGCTCAGAATGTTGCGATAAAGGAGAAAAAGCCAGTCCTTATCTTTTCTCTTGAAATGTCGAAGGAGGAGCTTGTCAACAGAATTATTTCCTCCGAGGCTAAAATTGAATCGGAGAAAATCCGTTCGGGTGAAATTACAGATTCAGACCTTAATAAATTTATTGAAATTATGCCGCACTTGTCGGGCGCACCGATATATATTGACGATACTGCTTCAATTACCGTTACCGAGCTTCGCGCAAAGGCTAAACAGCTTAAACAGAAAAGCGACCTTGGACTTATAGTTGTGGATTATCTTCAGCTTATGCACGGTAAAAAATCAGAAAGCCGTCAGGCAGAGGTTACCGATATCAGCCGAAATTTAAAAATACTTGCTAAGGATTTGCAGGTGCCTGTTATTGCTGTTTCTCAGCTTTCCAGAAGTGCGGAAACAAGAGCGGACAACAAACCGATGTTATCAGACCTGAGAGAATCGGGCGCTATCGAGCAGGACGCTGATATAGTTATGTTTTTATACAGAGAAGAATATTATAAGCCTGAAACAACAGAAAAGCATAATATCGGCGAATGTATTATAGCAAAGCACCGTGCCGGTGAAACGGGAAGCTTTGAAATGACCTGGCTCGGAAAATTCACTTCCTTCTATAATCTGGAGAAAAAGCACGATGTGTAGAGAAAAATTTATTACGACAGTAAAAAAATTTGACCTTATAAATGAGAATGACAGTATTTTGGTTGCTCTTTCGGGTGGTGCAGATTCGGTAAGTCTTCTTATGCTTCTTCTAATGATAAAAGATGAATATAAGCTTCATATTGAGGCGGCGCATGTTAATCATATGATAAGAAAAGAAGCGGAGAATGATGAAAAATTCTGCCGTATGCTGTGCGAAAAGAACGGTGTGCCTTTCCATTTTAAAAGAGTTGATATTCCTGCAATTTCAAAAGAAAAAAACTTAAGCGAGGAAAACGCAGGAAGGATTGCGAGGTATTCTTTTTTTGAAAGCATCACAGCAGGTCGTGATTTTAAAATCGCAACTGCACACAATAAAGACGACAGCGCAGAAAATTTTTTGATAAATGCAATAAGAGGAACAGCTCCCAAGGGTATACCGCCTAAAAGGGACAATATCATAAGGCCGCTTATTGAAATAACAAAAAAAGAAATCTATGAATTTCTAAAAAGCATAAATCAGGATTTTTGCGAGGATAAAACAAATTTCCTGACCGATTACACCAGAAACAAGGTAAGAATTGAATTAATTCCGTATATTAATGAAAAATTTGACACAAACTTCACAAAAGTGGTGTATAATAACTTAGATGTCAACTATTTTGAAGACGATTTTCTGAATATTGAAACAAAAAAATTCATTTCGGAAAATGTTTTTTACGAAGACGGCTGTGCAAAAATTCTTCTTGAAAAATTTGAGCCGCTTCATCTTGCCTTAAAAAGAAGGGTTATAAGAGAAATATACTACTCCTTTAAAAATGACAGGTATATTTCGTTTGAACATACAGAAAAAATAATATATATGGCAAAAAATGCTTTAACAGGAAAAAAAACAGAGCTTTGCGGTGATATTGAGGCGGAGATTTCATATAAATATCTTATTTTCCGCCGAAAAAAAGAAGCTGCTGAAGAGTTTTTTTATAATTTAAAAATCGGAGAAGAAATATATGTAAAAGAGCTTAACAAAAAAATATATCTCAATACAGAAAATAAAGGAACTCCGATATATACAGACGCAAAAGAATTTATTTTACGAACAAGAAAAGACGGTGACAGAGTTTATATAAAAAATGTAGGACATAAAAAACTAAAAAGCTTACTCATTGATAAAAAAATTGAAAGACAAAAAAGAAACTCGCTTATTATTCTTGAGGATAAAAGCGGAATATGCTATGTTGAAGATGTATATGTAAAAAAAGAAAAATGTACTGATAAAATTTATTTGTACATAGAAAAATAGAAAATTTCAAAACAGATAACAAAAATAAAAAGGAGAAAATGTAATGAATAAAATGTTTAAAAACATAGGTTTTTATGCACTTCTGATTGTTGTGTTTGCAACAGTTATGACAATACTGACTTATAGCCCCGGTATCAAAGAAATTTCATATTCGGACTTTATTGTCAATTTTAAAGAAGGTGCTTTCAGCGAAATCGAATACTATCTGGGCGAAAACCGAATGGTAGCCACGCTGAAAAATCAAAATGCCGAAAAGCAGGTTGAGGTTATTATTCCGAGCTTAGATACCTTGAATAAGGATTTGGGCGTGGATATAACAAAGGATATAACAGAGGGTGAAAACAAGCTTAAATATACTGTTATCCCTCCCGCAACAGCTCCGTGGTGGGTTTCCTTGCTTCCAACTTTAGGACTTATAGTAGTCGGAATTTTGTTCTGGGTATTTTTCTTAAAGCAGGCAGGCGGCGGAGGCGGCGCTATGAATTTCGGAAAGAGTAAGGCGAAGATGACCGACCCCGATAAAGTAAGCGTTTCTTTTGACGATGTTGCAGGTGCTGACGAAGAAAAAGAAGAGCTTACAGAGATAGTGGATTTTCTTAAAAATCCCGATAAATATAAGGAAATCGGTGCGAGAATACCGAAAGGACTTTTGCTTGTTGGACCTCCGGGAACAGGTAAAACACTTTTAGCTAAGGCTTGCGCAGGTGAAGCAGGAGTACCGTTTTTCAGCATAAGCGGTTCAGATTTTGTTGAAATGTTTGTCGGAGTTGGTGCTTCAAGAGTAAGAGACCTTTTTGATAATGCAAAGAAAAACTCTCCTTGTATTATATTTATAGATGAAATTGACGCTGTCGGCAGACACAGAGGCGCTGGTCTTGGCGGCGGTCATGATGAAAGAGAACAGACCTTGAATCAGCTTCTTGTTGAGATGGACGGCTTTACTGAAAATCAGAATATAATTATAATTGCGGCAACAAACAGACCTGACATTTTAGACCCGGCGCTTCTCCGTCCGGGCAGATTTGACAGACAGGTTGTTGTTGGACACCCTGATGTTGCGGGAAGAGAAGCAATTTTGAAGGTACATTCAAAGAAAAAACCGCTTGCAAGCGATGTTGACTTGACTGTTGTAGCAAAAATCACTTCGGGCTTTACAGGTGCAGATTTGGAAAATCTCCTTAATGAAAGCGCGCTTTTAGCTGCAAGAAGTAAGAAAAAAGAAATTACAATGACCGAAATTGACGAAGCAATGATAAAGGTTATTGCCGGCACTGAGAAAAAGTCAAAAAAAGCAAACGAAAAGGATAAAAGAATTACTGCGTACCACGAAGCAGGTCATGCAGTTGTAACAAGAATGCTTCCCGACCAGGACCCTGTTCATCAGGTTTCAATTATTCCAAGAGGAAGAGCAGGCGGTTATACACTTTCGCTTCCGAAGGATGATAAGAGCCATTATTCAAAAAGCGAAATGTATGATGATATTATTATACTTCTCGGCGGAAGAATTGCAGAAAAACTCATTTTCTCAGATATTACAACAGGCGCTTCCAACGATATCGAAAGAGCAACAAAGATTGCAAGAGATATGATAACAAAATACGGTATGTCTGAAAGACTTGGACCTATGTGCTTCGGAAGCGGACAGAGCGAGGTTTTCTTAGGCAAGGATTATGCTCAGACAAGAAACTATTCTGAAAGCATTGCTGCTGTTATTGATGAAGAAATGAAAAAGGTTATGGACGAATGCTACAGCAAATGTGAAAAGCTGTTAATAGATAATATGAAGCTTTTACACGCAGTAGCAGATGTTCTTTTGGAAAAAGAAAAAATCGACGGCGATGAGTTTGAAGCAGTATGCAGAAAAGCTCTCGGTATAGAAGAGCCTGTTTCGGAGGAAAAGACAGAAGAAGCAGAAGAAATTAAAGAAGAAGCAGAAAGCACGGAAGAATAAATGGCAAAGAAAAAATATTACGCTGTAAAAACAGGAGAAAAAACAGGAATATTTGAAAGCTGGGCAGAGTGTGAGCAGTATGTGAAAGGCTACAAAAATGCTCAGTATAAAAGCTTTGCGACTATAAATGAAGCAGAAATATACCTTTACGGAAAAGCTGCTTTGAAAAACGAAGAAAAAACAAAATATCTGCCGAAGGAAAACGAAATATTTGCGTATACCGACGGCAGCTATAATGTTAAAACGGGTGTATACGGTTACGGTGTCGTTTTGATTTTTGCAAACGGCACTGAACTTGTTTTTAGCGGAAGTGACGGCGACAAAGAGGTTTCACAGATGAGAAATGTTGCAGGCGAGCTGAAGGGTGCTTGCGTAGCAATGCAGTACGCTTATAAAAACGGATTTTCAAAGATAACTATTTTCCACGATTATGAAGGCGTTTCAAAATGGGCTGACAATGAGTGGAAAACGAATCTCGAATATACAAAAAAGTATAAGGAATATGCCGAAAAAATACGCAAAAAAATCACTGTTTCATTTTCAAAGGTGCTTGCGCACAGCGGAGACGAATACAACGAAAAGGCAGACATGCTGGCTAAAGAGGCTGTTGGGATATTGTAGGAGGAAAATACCGATGGAAAATAAGAAAATATCAATCGGAATAGATTTTATAAAAGCAATGTCAGCTTTCTTTGTGGTTTGCGTGCACTTCTTTTTGCATACAGGCTTTTATTCTCAGCCGCAAAGCACATTTTCGATGGTATTTTTCGGTTATTTTCGGAACATATTTTTCTTATGTGTTCCTCTTTTTCTTATAACGACAGGTTATTTACAGCGAAAAAAGACGGTAACAAAAAGGTTTTACAAAGGTCTTATTCCCACTCTTGTTACTTATCTTTTTATATCTGTTATATGCGTTTTTTTTAAAGTATTTTATCTTGGCTATGAGGGCGATTTTTTATATTGGCTTTACAGCTTAACAAACTTTTCTGCTGATAATTATGCATGGTATGTCTGTATGTTTATCGGGCTTTATCTTCTTATTCCTTTTTTAAACGGCGCTTATAATTCTTTGGAGAAAAAAGAGCATAAATATGTTCTTATCATTGTTTTGTTTCTTATTTCAAGTGTTGTAAGCTTTAATTTTTATCATACGGTATCGGATAAGGGAAGTTATATGTTTAACGAATACTGGACTTCGCTTTATCCTTTTTTATACTATTTTATCGGCGCGTTTATAAGTGAGTATAAACCTAAAATAAAAAAGAGATATCCGCTTATGGTTTTTCTTGGGATAACGGCTTTTGAGACCCTGTATATAGCTGTAAAGCATAGGGGAGGGTATTTTCCCGCAACATTCTTCGGTGAAAATAATTCATTGTTTGCGGTTATTGCAGCCGTATCGCTGTTTCTTTTGCTTTATGATTTTGATTTTAAGAACAAGCTTATTTTGAAAAAGCTTTTGAGAAGTATTTCAAAAAACACTCTTGAAATATATCTCTTCTCATATATTTTTGATACTGTCATTTATACTTATGCTTCAAAATATCTGACAAGCTTTACACAGTTTAACAACTATGCGGTTTTGTTTGTTCTGTTGTCATTCACGCTTTCATATATATGCGCACTTGTAAAAGAAAAATTGTTCAATTTGTTTAAGCTCAAAAAGGAGAAAAAAGATGTTGTTTTGTCCGACATATAAGGTTAAATCGGTGTTCAGCATAGATACCGAAAAATTAAAAAACGATAACATAAGGCTTATTATTTTCGATGCAGACAGCACGCTGATTTTGGATAAAGCCTTTAATATAGAAGAAAGAATGATGGAAAAAATTTTACAGCTTGAAAAGGAAGGATTTGATATTTTAATCGCTTCAAACGGTAAAATTCACCGCATAAACAAGGTGTTTGAAAAGCATCCGATAAAAGCCTATCCGATGTGCTTAAAGCCGCTTCCTTTCAAGGTGAACAGTCTTATAAAAAACTATAAAAAGGACGAGGTTGTACTAATCGGTGACCAGCTTTTTACAGATATTCTGTGTGCAAATCTGGTAGGCATAAAATCCTATATGGTTGCGCCTTTGGGTGAAGAAAAAGGCAGGTTTATAAAATTCAAAAGATTTCTGGAAAAAAAGATTGTTGGTGACAAAAGCTTATGGAAATAAAATTTGCGTCTTACGGGAACAGTAAAAAATTTTATGAAAAATACGAAAGCTCTCTTGACGCACCTCGTTATATAGCGTCTTTGGGACTTGACGGATATGAATATCTTTGTAATCAGGGCGTTCATATAAGCGATGACGCTTGTTTAATTCTTAAAGAAAACGCAATAAAAAATAATATAGCTTTAAGCGTACGGGCGTATGATTTTCTTTCACTTTCGCACAGCGATGAAGAAACAAGAAGAAAAAGCGTAGATATTTTATACGAAACTGCTCGTGCTGCAAATATTATGGGAGCAGAAAGAGTGGTATTTCCGCTTGATAACTGCGCCATAAGAGCAAGAAAAGATGTTTTTTCAAATACAAAAAAATCTCTTTTTGAAGCCTTGTCCCGTCTTAAAGCTGACGGAATTGAAAATGTGTATCTTTGTCCCGAAGCTATGGGGCTTATACACGATTTGGGAACGGTTGACGAGGTTATATCTCTGTGCCTTTGCGATGAAAGAATACTTCCTGCAATAAACGCAGGAAACATATATGCAAGAAGTCAGGGCAGGGAATGTGATACCTTATTTTATGAAAAGCTTATTGATAAGCTTCATAAAAAGCTCGGCGCATACAGAGGAGATAATTTTCATCTTTATTATTCAAAGGTAGAATACACACATCACGGCTTTCGTGAAGATATTAATTTTTTTGAATGTGAAGATGAAAATCAAAGCTGTGAAGGACTTTTTAAGGCTGTTAAAAATAAAAAAATAACGCCGTTTGTCGTTTGCAAAAGTCCCGATACTCAGGATACAGACTGTGTTCTGATGAAAGAAATTTATAAAAGGATATAAAAAAATGAGAACAAAAAGACTTGCTGATTTTTTAGAGGATAATGAGGGAATACTTATAACAAACCCCAAAAACGCATATTATTTTTCGGGTATAAGCTCCTCTAATATCACGCTTTATATAACAAAGAAAAAAAGATATCTCATAACAGATTTCCGCTACTTTGAAGCTGCAAAGAAAAACAGCGGCAATTACGAGGTGTTGTGGGAGAAAAAGCTTATTTATTATATAAAAGAAATCATAAAGGAAGAAACTGTTTTTGTTGAAACGGATTATCTTACTTATGATAAATACCATTTAATTAAAGAAAACACATCTGCCGCTTTAAAAAAAGCAGATGATATGATAAAAAAGCTTCGTATAATAAAAGATGATAAAGAGATTGAATGTATAAAAAAGGCACAGGAAATAAGCGATGAAGCCTTTAATAATGTTCTTTCGTTTGTAAAACCGGGAATAACAGAAAAAGAGCTTAAAAGCGAGCTTGAATACAATATGTCAAAGCTGGGAAGCGAAAAGCCTTCCTTTGACACAATCGTTTTATTCGGAAAAAATACTTCCCGTCCGCACGGTGAGCCTTCTGACGCGATACTTCAGAAAAATGATATAATCTTAATTGATTTCGGCTCAACCTATCAGGGCTACTGTTCAGATACAACAAGAACATTTTTTATCGGTGACCCGTCTTCTGAAATGATAAAAGCATATAACGATGTTCTTTATGCACATAAGCTTGCGAGGGATAATATAAAGCCTGATTTAAGAGCAGAGGACGCAGATAAGTATGCAAGAGACTATCTTTATGATAACGGCTATAAAGGCTTGTTCGGACATTCTCTCGGACACGGTGTCGGTCTTGACATACATGAATTACCGACCTTATCTCCGGGAAGCGACGGAATTTTAAAGGAAAATATGATTTTTTCAATTGAGCCTGGAGTTTATTTTGAAAATGAGTTTGGCATAAGAATTGAAGATTTATATTATATGAATGAAAAAGGTGCGCCTGTTTCGTTCACAAAACTGAATAAAGAGCTTATGATTTTATAAAAACTGCTTCTGACGCTGAAAAACACAGCGCCGGAAGCGAGCTTTAGCTACAACATCTCATCTATTATGTCGGTTAAGTCAGACGGAAAGACGATATTATCAGCCAGCTTTTGAATAATATCGAGAACTTCCTGGAAGCTTTTTTGATACAGCATAACAGAGCTTGATACCTTTTGTGTGGTGGTGGGTGTTTTTTCGGTAATCAGATCCTTACACCTGAATTTTTCAGATGTAATCATTATGCCGTATTTCTTCTCATCTGTTATAACATGATAGGCGATACGGTACACAGAATTGTCTGTGAAAACATGCTTTCTGAGTACAGTGCTTGTTTTTTTCATAAGTTTTTCCCTTATAACAGTTAATCCTTTCTTTTATTTTTTTATCGGAAATAACGGATTGCAATCGGTTACAGATTTTATTATATTATAATTGTATGCTGTATTCAAGAGGAAAAATGACAGATTAAACATACACGACTTTTAAAAAACTACAAAAAGCTTAAAAAAACTACAAAAAAGAAAGGATAATCCGATAAAAATATCGGTTTTTAGGAATATGAAATTTGACGGAATAACTATTGTTACAGATATGGACGGGACACTTCTTGACGAAAAGAAGGGGATTTCCGAAAAAAACTTGAAAAAAATTAACTATTTCAGAGAAAGCGGTGGTAATTTCACTATTGCCTCAGGTCGCCTTTATCCGAAAATTGCGCTTTATGCAAAGCTTCTTTCGCTTAATATCCCCGTTATCGCAAGTAACGGCGCAGTTATATACGATTTTTCTTCCGAAAAGGTTTTATATGTAAAAACTATGAATCCAAAATGTCTGAGGGCTGCGGAAAATATATCAAAAAGATTTTCTGAATGTGGAGTTGAGGTTGCGTCGGTTGACCATACTCATTTTATAAAAAAATCCGATATGGTCCTTAAGCATATAAAAGATGAGGAATATGAAAAGGACTATGCAGACGGTCAGATACCGTGGGAGGATTTTTCAGATGTAAATTCTCCGATAACAAAAATCATGTTCTGCGATTATCCCGAAAAAATAAACGAAATTGCAGAGGTGCTTCCTCGTGCATACAGCGAATATGTGTTTTTTAAAAGCGACGCATACTATTATGAAATGATGGAATATGGGACCAATAAGGGAACGGCTATCCCTAAGCTTGCAGAAATACTCGGAAATAAAAACCGTAAAATTTATGCAGTAGGAGACAGCATGAACGACCGTGAAATGTTAAAAGCGGCAGATGTCGGCGTATGCGTCAAAAACGCTCTTGACGCTGTAAAAAATGTTTCGGATTTTATCTTGCCGTACACAAATAACGAGGACGCAATCTGCCACCTTATTGATATAATTGAAAAGGGATTGATTTAATGGAAAATTTACAAAAGCTTGAAAATAAAAAGGAACGCTGTATAATATGCGGTGTTTTTATGGGAACAGGAAAAATAAACGATTCTGACGAGGCTTCCTTAAAGGAGCTCGGTGCGCTTTGTGAAGCTTGCGGAGCTGAGGTTGTGGGCGAAGTATATCAGCAAAGAGATTCAATCGACCCGCGAACAGTTATCGGAAAAGGTAAGGTTGAGGAGATAAGAAGCGCAGTGGAAATGCTGGAAGCAGACCTTGTTGTTTTTGACTGTGAGCTTTCAGGCTCGAATACAAGGAACTTAGAAGCAGAGCTTAATGTCAGAGTTATTGACCGTTCAAGACTTATTCTGGATATATTTGCACTTCGTGCAACAACAAAAGAGGGGAAATGTCAGGTCGAGCTTGCACAGCTTGAATATACACTTCCCAGACTTTCGGGGATAGGTACATCTCTTTCAAGGCTTGGAGGCGGTATAGGTACCAGAGGTCCCGGTGAAACTCAGCTTGAAACAGATAAAAGACATATAAACGAAAGAATTTTAAGCTTAAAAAGGGAGCTTAAGGAAATTGAAAAAAACAGAGCCACAATGAGAAAACAGCGTTTAAAAAGCGAAATTCCGAGCGTTGCACTTGTAGGCTATACAAACGCAGGAAAATCCTCACTCTTAAACGCTTTTACAAATTCGGAGCAGTTTGTGAAGGATATGCTTTTTGCGACACTTGACCCGCTTTCAAAAAAAATGACTTTATCAGACGGAAGAGAAGCTGTTATCACAGATACAGTCGGCTTTATAAGAAAGCTGCCGCATAAGCTTGTTGAAGCGTTCAAATCCACACTTGAGGCGGCTGTGTATGCAGATGTGCTTGTTCATGTGGTTGACGCAACAGATAAAAACGCTCAAACACATATAAAAACTGTTGAGCATATTTTATATGAGCTTGACATAAAGGATAAACCGACAATAATTGCGTACAACAAATGCGACAAATTAAATCCTGACGATATTGCTTTTAAGGGCGGTATTCCGATTTCCGTTAAATCAGGCTACAATCTCGATAAGCTTCTTTTGGAAATAACGGAGATTACAAAAAAAGATGAAATCGAAAAAACTATCTGTGTGCCTTACGATAAAACTCATATAATTTCCAAAATGTACGATAAGCTTCAGGTGAGAAATATCTCTTACGAAGCTGAAGGGCAGATGGTGACTGTATACGGAAAGGAGGAGCTTATTAAGTTTTATGAAGGTTTATAAGACGGTAGAAAAATACGGAGAAAGCGAATTTATCGAAAAAAAATCAAGGTTTCTTTCCTTTGTTCACCCTGTTGATACTGAGGAGGACGCACTTGCTATAATAGAAAAAGCGAGAAAAAAATATTATGATTCAACTCATGTTGTTTTTGCTTACAAAATAAAAGAAAATAATATCTGCCGTTTTTCAGACGACGGCGAGCCGCAGGGAACTGCGGGTATACCTGTTTTAGATGTTATTACAAAAAATGAGCTTGAAAATATTCTTATTATTGTAGTCAGATATTTCGGAGGTACGCTTCTCGGTGCAGGAGGACTTGTAAGAGCATATTCAAAATCGGCTGTTATGGGCGTTGAGGAAGCAGGAATTTCAATAATGACGCCATGCTGTGTGTTTGAAATAGTATGCCCTTATAATTTGCTTTCGACGGTACAGTTTATTTTAGATTCCTTCGACTGTGTGAAAATGGATATTACATACGGCGAAAATATCTGCCTTAAATACTATATTGACGAAACAAAATTTGATGAGCTTAATGGTAAAATCACAGATAAAACAAACGGTCAGCTTACACTTTTGAAAATTGAGACAGAGTTTCATAAAATAAAAAATAAATAAAATTATATAAAAAGGAGAAATTTAAAAATGAAAAAAATGAAAAAATTATTGGCGTTGACGCTTGCTTTTGTTGTTATTCTTTCAGCGTCAGCATTTGCTTCAGAGGAAATTAAGGTAAAAATCGACGGAAAAGATGTTGAGTTTACCGATGTAAAGCCTGTTAAAAACGGTGAAGAAATCTTTATTCCGTTAAGAGCAGTTTTTGAAGCGGCAGGAGCAGAGGTATACTGGGAGGGCGAAACTCAGACAATTATCACTTCTCTCGGTGAGAAAAAAGCTATTTTGCAGATAGGAAATGTACAGCTTTTCCGCAGCGACGGAGGTATTTATTCAACCGAAACCGCGCCTTATATCGAAAACGACCGTACATACATTCCGTATACAGTTTTTGCAAGAGCCTTTGACTATGCTATGCCCGACAGTGAGGAAGAAAACACACTTATCTATGTTTCTTCAGAAGAGTAGGCTTAAAATTTTACGGAGGATTTTCCTATGACATTAAAGGAGCTTTTTAACTTAAAAAAGGATATAACAGTCGGCTATTTCGGCGGCTCTATAACCGAGGACGATAAATACAGAAAATATGTAAACGAGTTTTTAAAAAATACATATAGGAACAATAATTTTACGGAAATTAACGCAGGAATAGGCGGAACGACATCATTTCTCGGCGTTCACAGATGTGAAAGAGATATTTTGTCAAAAAATCCTGATATCCTTTTTGTCGAATTTTCGGTAAACGATATGGCAGGTGTTGATGATGGCGATTATTCCATTTATGAAAGAACTATGGAGGGAATAATAAGAAAAACCCTTTCCTTAAAGCCCGATACAATTATTGTTATTTTAGGACTTACAACGAAATCCATGAACGCTTATTATGATAAAAACGATATTCCTCCGAGCGTCAAGGCACATAAAAAGATAGCCGTATATTATAATGTACCATATATAAATGCAGGCTACGATTTGTTTTTACATATAAAAAATACAAACGAAGATATAAAAGATTATCTTCACGACGGCTGTCATCCGAATGATAAAGGCGGAAAATTTTACGCTGATATCATAAATTCATTTATTTTTGATTACGATTGGAATATTTCATTAAAGGAGCTTATAAACAAAAATAATCTTGAAAATGCCACTCTTCTTATGGCAAGAGATTATGAAAACAGCGAATGGAAGCTTTCAAAATGTACGCTTTACGGAAGATTGCCTGAATATATCTACGCATATAAGCCCGGCTCAGAGATAACGCTTGATTTTTACGGCAGTTCATTCGGAATATATTGCACAACCGAAAAGGATTCAGGTATTTTAGAGTATTCCATTGATAACAAGCCTTTTGTAAAGCTTTCAACATGGGACAAATATGCACTTTCGTTTAACAGAGCGCACAACTATATTTTTGATAAAAATTTAGAAAAGAAAAAGCACACCGTTACAATAAGAGTATGCGAAGAAAATGATGAGCTTTCGGAGGGGACTTATATAAGAATAGGCGCTTTCTTCGGAGAGAAGGAGATATAAAAAATGAAAACTTATAAAATTTTAGCAATAGGAAACAGCTATTCAGAGGATGCAACAAGATATTTATATCAGGTTGCTCGCTCACAGGGGAAAAATTTTAAGGTTATAAATCTTTATATAGGCGGCTGTCCGCTTTCACATCATTATATTAATATGCTTGACGACAGGAAAGCCTATGCTCTTATGGTAAACGGCTATAACAGCGGCTTTGGCGTATCAATAAGAGAAGCGCTTGCAACAGAGTCGTATTCTGACGGCTGGGATTTTGTTACCTTACAGCAGGTCAGCTCAAAAAGCGTAGATTATAAAACCTTTCAGCCGTATTTAAACGAGCTTAGCGCATATGTAAAAAAATATATGCCAAATGCAAAGCAGCTTATCCACGAAACATGGTCTTATGCCCAAGGCTCAGACAATCTCAGAAATTTAGGCTACGATGACCAGAAAGAGATGTATCTTGACGCAAAAAAAGTATATAAAAAAGCATATGAAAAAATAAATGCAGACGGTATTCTCCCGTCAGGTCAGGCGGCACAGAATCTTCTTTCAAACGGAATCGAAAAAATACACCGTGACCCTATCCATATGTCGCTCGGTCTCGGCAGACTTACCTGCGCATTGGCTTGGTATTCGTACATAACAGGCGAAAAGGTAGAAAGCTTAAACGGCTTTAACGATTTTGACGAGCCGATAAGCGACGAAGAAATCAGAATTGCAATAAAATCAGCAAACGACGCCGTTGAAGCGTATGTAAAATACAAAAAGTTTTAGACTTATATTGACAATTTTTGTTTAGTATGATATAATGAGTTTGCAAAGCAAACTCAATGAATTGCCTTCGGCATGAATTGAAATCAAAGATTTCATGAATTGAGCCTTGTGGCTCATGAATTGCACTTCGTGCATTAAAGGCAATTCAATTCATGGAGCAAAGCGAGAAATCATGGCGAAACGCCAATTCATGACAACGACAGTTGTCAATTCATTAAAAAAGAGTTGGCGTCTAAATCGTTCAATCGTTATGCACAATGTGTAGGGTTCGGTAGCCTTCCTTGCCCTAAAGGGAGGGGGACCGCGCGAAGCGTGGTGGAGGGATTTGACCGACGAACCGTTATCGGCACATCTTAAAGGCTGTGCCCTACAATGAATGACACATTGACTAAATCGTTCACTGATTTTAAAATAATTGTACTGATTAATTCTCTGATTTGTATATTCGGAGGAACTATACTCCTACCGTTTCGTAGGAGTCTGAAACGCCGCAGAAACTTGAGCTTGTCTTAGTTTAAGAACTATACTCCTACCGTCTTGTAGGAGTCTGAAACTACCCTTTGTGCCGTAGTTCTGTGGATATGTAGCTTTAGCTATGTAAACTTAAAAATGCAAAAAAAAATCTCTTTACCGTGAAATTCGGTAAAGGGATTTTTACATTCCTTATAAATATTTAATTTTTTATTATATTAATCTCTGCGCCTAACTTTTTTAGATTTTCATAAAAATTGCAGTAGCCTCTTTCAATATAATCATCGTCCTCGATTTCAGACTGTCCTTCTGCCATAAGCGCGCCGATTATGAGCGCGGCACCTGCACGCAGGTCGCTTGATTTCATCTGTGTTCCAAAGAGCTTATTTGTTCCTTCCACTATCGCTGTCCGTCCTTCAATAGTTATTTTTGCACCAAGTCTTTTCAGTTCTCCTACATGCATAAAACGGTTTTCAAAAATTGTTTCGGTTATGATTGATGTTCCTTTTGCTTTGGTCATCATTGCGCAGAACTGCGCCTGAAGGTCGGTGGGAAAGCCCGGATGCGGAAGTGTTTTTATGTCTGCCGCTTTGAAGCTTGATTTTCCTTCGACGGTGACTGTGCTTTTTGTCATTGAAATGCTTGTCCCTGTTTCCTTCAATTTTGCGCAAATCGGTGCTAAATGTTCAGGGATAACATTTTCAAGCTTTATTTTTCCCTTCGTTGCCGCCGCTAAAATCATATATGTCCCTGCTTCAATCCTGTCGGGGATAATTGTATATTCGCCGCCCGAAAGCTTTTCCACTCCGTTTATCGTTATTGTGTCTGTGGCTGCGCCTGTTATTTCTGCGCCCATTTTATTAAGAAAATCCGCCAAATCCTTTATTTCAGGTTCGGCGGCACCGTTTTCGATTATAGTTTTTCCTTTTGCTAAGCTTGCAGCTATCATTATATTTTCCGTTGCACCTACACTCGGAAAATCAAGATATATTTTATTTCCTTTTAATTTTTGTGCTTTAAGCTCTATATATCCGTTTTTTGTGTTTATGCTTGCACCAAGCTTTTCAAAGCCTTTTAAGTGCAGGTCAATTGGCCGTGCGCCGATTCTGCAGCCGCCGGGATATGAAAGCTGTGCATAGCCTGTTTTTGCAAGAAGCGGTCCTGCAATAAGAAAAGAAGCGCGAAGCTTGTTTGTTTTTTCATATGGGGCAAAAGGCTGAAGCTCTTTTGAAGCTTCAAACAAAAATTCCTCATTTTTGCTTTGCAAAATCATTCCGCTCGATTTTAAAAGCTCGTTCATATTTCTTATATCCGAGAGCTCAGGCACATTTTTTAAAATACAAGGCTCTGTACAAAGTAAGCTTGCCGCCATTATCGGAAGCGACGCATTTTTTGAGCCGTTTATTTTTACAGTCCCAAAAAGCCTGTTTTTTGGGTTTATGGTTATTTTCTGCAATTTATTTCTACCTTTCTTTTTTATGACTATTTTAATTATTTCTTTTTTGAAAAAAACATATACTGAAAAAAAATGTATGAAAATGTTTTTTTATTTTTTAAAATTTTATGCTTTTTCTATTGCAAAAAAAGATGATTTGCGTTATAATAAAAATAATAATACATGTTAAGGAGGAAATTTTAAAAAAATGACTTTTTTAAGCTTTTTTGATTTACCTAATAAGCTGTCTGTTTTTAAGACAGTAGGAATAAATGACTACATTGATATACTTCTTATTACATATATAATCTATAATGTTGCCAAATTTTTTAAGGACACTCGTTCTATCCAAGTTTTAAAGGGAATTGCGGTTGTTATTATTGCAATGCAGCTTTCAGAAATTTTAAAGCTCAATACAATTAACTTCATTTTAAAAAACGCAATGCAGGTCGGATTTGTGGCTATGATTGTTCTTTTCCAGCCTGAATTAAGGTCCGGCTTATCAAAAATGGGAAGAAGTAAAATGCTGTTTTTCAATTTTGAAGAAGCGCGGGATACAAATTTGTATCTTGAAATCATTACAAGCATAACAAACGCCGCTAAACAGCTTTCCGAAAAAAAGGTAGGAGCTCTTATTGTTGTTGAAAGAAACGCAAAAATAGTGGATATTGTAAGAACGGGAATAAACCTTAACGCAAAGGTTTCAAGCGAGCTTCTCATTAATATTTTCTATCCGAAAGCACCTTTACATGATGGCGCAGTTATAATTTCTGAAGGGAAAATTGCTTCAGCAGGCTGTTTTTTGCCTCTTTCGCAGAACGACTCTCTTGATTCTGAGCTTGGAACAAGGCACAGGGCAGGTCTTGGAATTTCGGAAACAAGCGATTCTGTTGTAGTTATTGTTTCTGAAGAAACAGGAAAAATTTCTCTTGCCTGCGACGGCGGATTGACAAGAAATCTTACTCCGCTTGTATTGGAAGAGGCTCTTAAAAATCTCCTTATAAAAGAAGAAAAAACAGCTTCTAAAACAAGATGGAAGCTTAATCTTAAAAATTCAAAAAAGAAAGACTCAAAAAAGTAGGGAGGGGCGGGAATAATGATAAATAAAATTAAAAGTATTTTCACCGGTAATATGGCGCTTAAAATTTTTTCGCTTATCCTTGCACTTCTTTTGTGGTTTTATGTTCAGATTGTTCAGAATCCCGAAGTCAGCTACGATATTTTTGAAGTACCGATTACCATAACGGGCGAAGCGGATATAAACAGCGACGGCTTTGTTGTAGGTGAATTGCCGAAAAAGCTTAAGGTTAATGTGACGGTAAGCGCGAAAAGGTCTATGATTCATGTGCTTGATTCTTCCGATTTTACTGCTGTTGTTGATGTTTCGGGCTGTAATACCGCAGGAAGCTTCAATCTTCCCATAAAGGTGCGCTCAAGCGACAGCGAGGTTACTGTTGTAAGTAAATCGCCTTCAAATGTATCTGTTTATATTGACAGAATTATAAGCGTTGAAAAACCGATAAAGATTTCATACGACGGAAATTTAGACCCGAACTATTATATCGACAAGAAAAATGTCACCTTCAATCCCGCAATGGCTACAATAAAATTGCCTGAGCTTGACAAAAACAAGGTTGAGAGTGTAGAGGTTTCGGTTAATATGACAGGTGTTAAAAACACGCTGACAAATGTTTTTGGCGGTGTATTGATTGACGAAAACGGAGAGGTGATTTCAGATAAGAATATCACGGCGACAACGGAAAACATAAGCGTTACAATCCCTGTATACAAAAGAAAAAACGTTCCTGTTGTGATTAAAAATGCTCCTTCTGATATGAAATACAGCTTAAGCTCAGACACAATTGAGGTTGCAGGGCAGGACAGCGTGATAAATTCCTTAAAAGAAATCGAAGGTTATATTGACGACTATTCAGAAAATGAAGAAAAATCATCATACAGCGTCACATTAAAGCTTGATAATCTTATTATAACCGAAGAAAAGGAAATAACACTTTATCCTGTTGTTGAGGGAGAATAAAAAGAAAAAAATTAAATAAATATAAAGAAAAACAACTTTCAGGAGAGCGAAAACATAATATGAATATAATATGTTAAACATATTATGTTATATATGCGACCGGTGGTAAAGTCCACCTGCGGTTTTTGAAAAAGAAAACTGCTGAGCCGTTGAAACTACGGCACCGACGGTGATAAGTCCGGATGAAAGAAAGGAGAAAAAATGAAAGAGACAAACAAAACAAACACAAGAAAAATGGTTACACTTGGGCTTTTTGCCGCTATTTCGATAGTTCTTGTTGTAATTATTCATTTTCCGATATTCCCGGCAGTTGCCTTTTTGGAATATGACCCGGCAGATGTGCCTATCATTATAGCCACCTTTGCTTTCGGACCGTTAAGCGGCTTTGCGCTTACTGCGGTTGTGAGCATACTTCAAGGTGTAACGGTAAGCTCATCAAGCGGTATTATCGGAATAATAATGCATATTTTTTCAACAGGAAGCTACTGCTTAGTCGGCGGAAATGTTTATAAGCGTAACAAAACGAAAAAAGGCGCAGTTTTGGCGCTTATTTCGGGAACGGCTGCTTCAGCTGTTATAATGACCTTGTGGAACATTCTGGTAACGCCTCATTATATGGGCATTCCCGTTGCGGCAATTTTTAAGTTTTTGCCGTGGATTATAGCCTTTAATATTATAAAAGCTTCTGTAAACTCGATTCTGGCTTACTTTGTTTATAAGCCTGTTTCCAACATAATCAAAAAAGATAAAAAATGATAATTTGAAAGGAGATTTGTATTATGTTTATTATACCTTATCCTCAGAAAATGGAAATTAAAGAGGAAAAAATCGCACTTGAAAGCCTTGCTTTAAAAGCAGATAACAGCGAAATTGAAAAATTTGCAGGCTTTTTAGCTGAAAAGGACGGAAAGACCGCGCTTCTTTTTGAAAAGGATTCATCACTGGCAGAAGAAAATTATAAAATTATAATCGACGAAAACGGAATAAAGGTTTTATACGGAGAGCTTGTCGGTGCATACAGAGCAACCTCATCTCTTAAACAGATTGTTAATCAGAAAGAGGACGGAAAGATAAATTGTCTTTATATAGAGGATTATCCTTCTATGAATAACAGAGGCTATATGCTTGATATAAGCCGTGGAAAGATTGCAAGCCTTTCATATTTAAAAAAATTGGTTGATATTTTGTCTGACCTCAAATACAATCAGCTTCAGCTTTATATGGAAACCTTTGTATATGAATACAAAAATTTCCCTGAATATTACAAGGATACCCAGCCTTTGACAAAGGCGGAAATAATGGAGCTTGATAAATACTGCAAGGAGCATTTTATGGAGCTTGTTCCAAATCAGAACGGCTTTGGTCATATGGCTTCGTGGACGAAGAAGCCTGAGCTTTCACACCTTGCAATTACAGGAAAGGACGGCAAGCCTTCCGCTACACTGAATCCGCTTTTGCCTGAAACAATCGAATTTATTGATAAAATCTATGACGGTTTTTTTGACGCATTTTCATCGGGACAGGTTAATATCGGTATGGACGAGCCGTTTGAGCTTGGACTTAACGAAACCAAAGAAGCCTGCGAAAAATATGGAGAAGGAAAAATTTATACAGATTATCTTAACAAAATCTGCAAGCTAATCTATGAAAAATACGGAAAAACACCGATGTTCTGGGACGATATTATTTTTAAGCACCCGGAACAGCTTGACAATATTCCGAAAAATTCAGTTCTCATGCAGTGGGGCTATGAAACAGAGCAGAAATTTGAAAGAAACTGCCGTCTGATAAAAGAAAAAGGACTTAAATTCTATGTCTGCCCCGGAACATCAATGTGGGGAAGCTTCACAGGAAGAACGAACAATACATATTTTAATATTACAAATGCAGTTGAAAGCGGCTGTGAATATGGTGCTGAGGGCTTCTTGCTTACAGAGTGGGGCGACGGAGGACATCCGCAGACTCCTGCAACCACATATCTTCCGCTTACACTCGGCTCGGTATGTTGGAACAGAAGCTCAGCCGGTCTTGACAAGAGATATGAGCTTCTTACACACATAAAAGCATATCTTGATAAATTTATTTACAAAACAACAAGCGAAAAATCTCTTGCCGACATCGTTTATCACATGGGTAACTACTATCCTTTGGAGGACGGTATTCACTTCAACGGCTCTGAGCTTTGGGCAAACAAAACAAAGGCTCTTTCGGAAATACCTGCTCTTAAAAAAGAAGGCTTCAAGCGTATAATTAAATATATGGAAGCTTTAAGAGAAGAGCTTAACGAGGTTACGGCAGACGAAAATATGCTTAAAGAAATTTACTTAAGCTGTGAAATGGTTATTTTCTTCGCAAAGGTTACAAGCGGTGAAAGCAGCGGTGCAAAAGAGCTTGGCGAAAAGGTGAAGAAAGAATTTGAAGAGTTGTGGATGCTTAAAAATCATTCGGTTGGCGTAGATATTTTCTTAGGAGTAATTGATAAGGCAATGGAAAATATATAAGCATGTTTTTCCATACATAATTAAAGCTTTTGGGAGCTGTTTAAAAATTATTTTTAAACAGCCCCTTTTTTTAGGGGATAGGAAAAAAAGCTTCAGAACGGACAAACTGAGCCAAAGCGAAGCTTTGGGACACCCGAAGCTGTATGTGTATACAGCGAGAGGCGAAGTTTGTTCGTAGCAAAAAAAGAAAAAATTTTTTCAAAAATTAATAAATTTATCTTTTTTTCTTAATTTTTTAATAGTAAAAAAGATTGAAATATCCTTAATTTTTTGGGGGGTCCTTTCTTTTTTTGCGGTCTGAACTTTTTTAACAGCCCCTTTTAGTTCTATAGCTATTTAATACTGTAAATATGCAATCCTTTTGAATGTTATTAAGCTTTCTGTAAAGCTTTATTAAGCTCACTTCATCGTCTGACAAATCAGACATTTTTTCTTTTTCTGCCATTTCCTTCATATCGGTTCTTCCTACCAGATAATCCAATGAAACATTGAAAAAATCAGCAATTTTTACCAAGGTGCATATATCAGGCTCTACATCGTGATTTTCATATTTATTTACAGATTGCTGACTGACCATAATAATTTCAGCTAGCTGCTGCTGGCTTATTTTCCTTTCGTTTCTCAATGCTTTTAAATTTTTTATCATATATATCACCATTTACATTATAACAACTTTTTGGATTGATATAAAAAACTTTTTATTAGTTATTGACAACAACCTGTAGTTGTGATATAATTCTTAATAAAGGTTGTAGTAAAGGAGAATAAAATTATATGGGTGAGAAATGCGGCAAATTGGTTATTTCCCTTGATTTTGAATTATTTTGGGGAGTGTGTGATAAAAAAACCGTTGCAGAATTTAAAGCAGATATGGATGGTGGTCGAAAAGGTATACCTATGCTTCTGGAGCTGTTTGAAAAGTATGGTATACACGCTACTTGGGGTGTTGTCGGAATGTTATTTTCTGAAAATAAATCGGAGTTGAAAGAATATTTTCCGAAAATTAAGCCGTCTTATCAAGGAATAAAATCTGCTTATGAACACTTTGATTCAATAGGTGAAAACGAGAATGAGGATTGCTATCACTATGCACCGTCTTTGATAGAAAAAATATTAAAATACAAAAATCAGGAAATTGGTTCTCATACTTTTGCACACTATTATTGCAAAGAAAATGGGCAAGATATAAAAGCTTTTGAGGCTGATGTAGCTTCTGCAAAAGAAATTGCAAGACGAAAATATAATTTAGATATGAAAAGCTTTATTTTTCCTCGTAATCAGTTCAATCCCGAATATCTCGTTGTATTAAAAAAATATGGCTTTTCTTCCGTAAGAGGTAATCTTAAAAATTTTGCTTTTAACGGAAGCAGCTTGCTCAGACGAATGATGAGACTGGTTGATACATATATTCCTGTTTGCGGTAATAAGTTTTACGAAAAATCAGATTGTGATATTGATGGTATTACAAACATTCGCGCAAGCATATTTTTCAGGAAGTATAATCACCGTTTGCGTTTTTTTGAATTTCTCAAAATGCATTCTGTAAAACATCAAATGAAGAAAGCCGCTAAGAATGGAAAAGTGCTTCATATATGGTGGCATCCTCATAATATGGGACGAAACCTTGAAATTTTTCTTAAGCAGATTGAAGAAATATTGTTATATTACAAAAAAATGAATGTGCGTTATGGCTTTGAAAGCAAAAATATGGGTGAGCTGGCGGAGGAAATATTAAATGAAAAAAATAGTTATTCTTTGTAAAAAAGGCGATTCTTCTGCTATTGTTTACAATACATTAAGCAGATATTTTTCAATTGAAAAGGTTATTATTGAGGGAAAAACACCATTTAAAACTTTTATTAAAAGAAGAATTAGAAGACTTGGCATTTTTAAGGTGTTCGGACAACTTATATTTTCTGCGGCTATTGTCCCTCTTTTAAGAAAAGAGTCAAGAAACCGTAAGCTTGAAATATTGAAGGAATACAACGCTTCAAATGATATTGAACCGCTTTTGTCTTCAAATCCGCTTTTTGTAAATTCCGTGAATGACAAGGAATGCATTGATGAACTGAAGCGTATTCAGCCGGATATTGTAGTTGTAAACGGAACCCGTATAATTTCAAAAGAAGTTCTGGAATGTGTTGAAGCTTGTTTTATAAATATGCATACAGGAATAACACCAAAATACAGAGGCTGTCACGGTGCATATTGGGCTTTATATAATAAAGATGTGCAAAATGCAGGCGTTACCGTTCATTTGGTTGACTGCGGTATTGATACAGGAGGAATTTTGTACCAGTCATCAATACCAATAACTAAATGGGACAATTTTACGACTTATCCTATTTTACAGGTATGCATAGGTGTAAATGATGAAATAAAAGCAATAAATGATATTATAAATGACAATATTACAATAAAAACAAATTCTTTACCATCTTCAATATATTCGCATCCTACTGCTTTTGAATATTTATGGCACAGAATAATATATAAAGTAAAATAAAAAAATTCTCCCTCGTTAGGTGGGTAGTGATAAGGAAGTATTGAGAATATCACTATCTACCGACAAGCAGGGTGTAAAGAAAGTCAAGCATATCGCAAGAGACACGCTCTTTTTTAATTATCTTGTCAAATAAAAATTAAGAACAAAGAAATATTGAAGTACGCTTCCTGCAAGCACGAACAGGTGCCATACAAAATGCATATATTTGAATCTTTTGTTTTTGTAGAAAATGATACCTAATGTGTAACATAGTCCTCCTGCCAGAACAAGTATAAATTCGGGTATAGTAATAACGCTTAGAAGTGGTTTTAAACTGAATATAACTGACCATCCCATTATAAGATACAGCAGCATTGATATTTTTTTCCATCTTGTAAGATTTATTGCGTTAAAAACTATTCCAAGCACTGTACAAAATGCATTTATTCCGAAAAGTCCCCAACCTGTAGCGCCTCTTATCATTGTAAGACAAACTGGAGTGTAGCTTCCTAAAATAAGAAGAAAAATTGAACAGTGATCAAAAATTCTGAATACTTTCTTTGCTGTCGGATTTGTAAGTGAATGATATAATGATGAGAAAGTGTATAAAAGTATGAGACTAGCACCGTAAATACACGCGCTTACAATTCCTATCGCATCACTTCTGAAGTTTGCAACAACGATAAGTACAACTGTTGCTGCAATTGCGAGAAGTGCACCGACACCATGTGAAATTGCGTTTGCGATTTCTTCGCCTAATGTTTGAATAGTATGTTTATTATTAATCTTTTCGTTATTCATTTCATCCCAAGCCTTTCTTATGTGGTTTTGATATTGTGTCATCTAGTATTCAATACTATATCATATTTTTTGTCCGATGTCAATAGCTTTTTTATAAAATATTATTTTTTATCGTTTGTAAGTGTTCCGCTTTTCCATATTGGAATGCTTTCTCCTAAAAATTTTGGTTTCCGTTTTAAAATATCGGTTTCCAAAATTGCTTTAACTTTAGCCAGACTTTCTCTGAAATTGAGATATTTCATATTATAGTATGCTTTATCTTCACAGGGGTATCCGTAAGCTTCTGTTCCAAGCTTGCGTGATATATACACAGCTCTTTTTATGTGGAAACTCTGTGTGGAAATAATAAGAGAATTAACTTTGAATATTTCCTTTGCACGATACATACTGTCGTAAGTATCAAATCCGGCATGGTCCATAAATATATCTTCGTCTTTTACTCCTTTTTCAATCAGATAGTTTTTCATTGTGTTTACTTCATTATAATCTTCTGTACCGTGGTCACCGCTTACTATTATTTTTTTGGCATAACCGTCTTTGTAGAGTTCATATGCGTGTAGTAACCTCTCTTTCAGTATTGGAGAAGGAGAGCCGTTTTTGTAAACAGAAGCACCAAGAACAACTACTGCATCGCATTTTGGGAACTCGGTTTTTTTATTTATGATAAATGGTTTAGCGTAATTGTCGACATATAACTGAATGGCAATAAAAAATATTATGAAAATAAAGATAAGAGAAAAGATTATAATCAAAATTTTGTTAGGAAATACTGTGTTCAATTTTTTCAAAATTAATTCCACCTTTATTATTGTATTAAAATATATAATATAGTATAACAAATTTTAAAATAAATTAATAATTATTTATTTTTTGGTAATAATTGATATTAGTATAAATCCTTTTTGTGAAATACTCGTGTAATTTTTCTAAAAAAGTAAAAAAATAAAAAAATTCAAAAAAAGTATTGACAAATAA
>CAZHZL010000014.1:0-43842 GCA_964537245.1 uncultured Oscillospiraceae bacterium | reverse complement strand
GCCGGGCAGAACGCGGGATGCGTGAAAATCGTCAAAAAGCTTACCGCCAAGCTCTAAATAAAGCTTACCGCCGAATTCTTTAATTCTTTCTTCAATATGCGTTGATTGAAGCTGTATATATTTATCATTGTCAAAACCTGTTTTAAGACCCATGTCAACCTCCGTTTTTTAAAATTAATAAAGAATGTTGAATACCGCATGGATATTCAACGCTCTTACTTATTATACTACAAATTGAAACTAAATTCAAGTGAAAAATAAAAATTCTTTTTTTATTTCATTTTTTCCTGTTTTACCTTATGGTCAATAACATGTCTTGATTTTAATTCAGCCATAACATCATCAATGGAAATTCCCATCTCAACCATCAGAACAAGCACATGGTAAACAAGGTCACCGATTTCATAGATTGTTTCAGCCTTGTCGTCTGCTTTGCCTGCAATAATAACCTCTGTCGATTCCTCTCCGACTTTTTTTAATATTTTGTCAATACCTTTTTCAAAAAGATATGTTGTATATGAGCCTTCCTGCTTGTTTGTCTTTCTTCCTTCAATAAGCTTCATAAGGGAAGAAAGCGAAAACGCAGGCGCTATTTCTTCGTTTTCAAATAAAACATCGTTAAAGCATGAATCTGCTCCGGTATGGCACGCAGGTCCGTCTTTTTTTACAACGACATTAAGTGCGTCATAATCACAGTCAGCCGTTATTTCAACAATATGCTGATAATTTCCCGAGGTTTCTCCCTTTCTCCAAAGCTCGTTTCTTGAGCGTGAATAAAAACAGGTTTTCTTTTCTTTTAAGCTTATTTCTAAGCTTTCTTTATTCATATATGCAAGGGTAAGCACCTTTTTTGTTTCGTAATCTGTAACGATTGCAGGGATAAGTCCCTTTTCGTCAAATTTAAGTTTATTTATATCAAACATTTTTTATACCTCTCTTTAAATTCTTACATTTATATTATTTTCGGAAAGCTTAGCCTTCAAATCCCTTATATCAACCTCTCCGAAATGGAATATTGAAGCAGCCAGACCTGCGTCAATATCAGGGATTTCGTTAAACAATGTGATAAAATCGTCAATCGAGCCTGCGCCGCCCGAAGCAATAACGGGAACTGTCGCTATATCGTTTACGGCTTTTAACATTTCAATGTCAAAGCCTTTTTTAACTCCGTCTGTATCTATACTGTTGACAACGATTTCGCCTGCGCCTGATTCCTGTCCCGCTTTAATCCATGACAAAGCTTCGATACCTGTGTTTTCTCTGCCGCCTTTTGCAAAAACGCAGAACTTTCCGTCCACTCTCTTTACATCAACTGACAAAACAACGCATTGATCGCCGTATCTCTTTGCCGCTTCGTATATAAGCTTCGGATTTTTTATCGCTCCCGAATTTACAGAAACCTTATCAGCGCCGCATTTTAATACGCGGTCAAAATCCTCAAGAGTGTTTATACCGCCGCCGACAGTAAGCGGAATGAAAACCTTGCTTGCCGCTTCCTTTAATATATCCGTGAAAATCGAGCGGTTTTCATATGACGCCGTTATATCGTAAAAAACAAGCTCGTCAGCCATGCTTTTTGAATAATATTCAGCAAGCTCAACAGGGGAGGAAACATCACTCAGTCCTTCAAAATTAACGCCTTTTACAACTCGTCCGTTTTTTACATCAAGACAAGGAATAATTCTTTTTGTAATCATATTTTCCTCACTTTCCTCCTGCAATCCGAAGCGCCTTTTTTAAATCAATATCGTTTGTGTAAAGCGCTTTTCCCAAAATTGCGCCGTAGAGCTTCATTTTTGTAAGCTCCTCTATGTTTTCATAGGTGCTTACTCCGCCCGACGCTATAATATCTATTTTATATTTTTCTTTTAATTCCTTGTAAAGCTCCAGGTTTGTGCCTTTCATTGCACCGTCTTTTGAAATATCTGTGCATATAACGGTTTTTACATTTATATCCTCAAGCTTTTTGAAAAAATCGTTGTATTTTTCTTCGCTTAATTCTCGCCAGCCGTGAATAGCAACATAGCCTTCTGCTATATCAACACCGACAGCAATTTTGTCGCCGTATTTTTCCACCATGCTTTTTAAAAAATCAAAATCCTTTACTGCGATTGTTCCCAGAATTACTCTGAAAACACCGATATCAATATATTTTTTTATTATTTCTTCGTTTCGTATTCCGCCGCCGATTTCAACCTTTAAGCAAGTGTTTTTTACGATACTCTCAACACATTCCATATTCGGATTGTTTCCGTCCTTTGCACCGTCCAAATCCACAACATGAAGAAATTCGCTTCCTTTTTCTTCAAATTCCTTTGCGATTTTTACAGGGTCGTCGCCGTATACTGTCATTTGGTCGTAATCGCCCTTAAAAAGACGGACAACCTTTTTGTCTTTTAAATCTATTGCAGGAAAAATGTTCATTTTTTATAATCTCCTAAATCTCACAAAATCCTTTTAAAATTTTCATTCCTGTTTCACCGCTTTTTTCAGGGTGGAACTGTGTTCCGAAAATATTTTCAAACTCAACCGAAGCAGTAAGACTTGCGCCGTAGTCAGTCGTTGCGGAAACAGCTTCATCGCAGTCTTTAGCGAAGTAAGAGTGAACGAAATAAACAAAATCGTTTTCGTTTATATATTTGTAAAGCTTGCTTTTTTCTTTGTTTTTCGGAAACTGTAAGCTGTTCCAGCCAATATGAGGGATTTTGTAGCTTTTCGGAATAACAGGCTCCATAGAAACAACGCTCCCTTTTATAAAGCCGAGTCCTTCATGCTCACCGTATTCACAGCTTTTTTCGAGTAACAGCTGCATACCTAAGCATATTCCCAAAAGCGGCTTGTTTTTTTCGGATACTTCTTTTTTAACAATATCCCACATTCCGCTTGATTTTAATTTTTCGGCAGCGTCACCAAATGCGCCAACGCCCGGAAGTAAAATTTTGTCTGCCGATTCAATTGTTTTTTTGTCTGATGTCAGAACTGCGTCAGCCCCGATATACTTAAGAGAGCTTCTTAATGAAAATATATTCCCGACACCGTAATCTATTATTGCTATCATAATTAAAGAACTCCTTTAGTAGACGGAACAACATCCTTATATTTTTCGTTTATATATGTTGCATATCCCAAAACTCTTGCAAGTGCTTTGAAAATACCCTCAGCTATGTGGTGGCTGTTTTCACCTGCAAGCTTTTTAATGTGAAGAGTTATTTTTGCGTTTCTTATAAAGCCGAGTAAAAACTCTTTAACAAGCTCAGTATCAAAGGTACCGATTTTTTCGGTTGGAAATTCAGCGTCAAAGCCGAGATAATCTCTTCCCGAAATATCAACTGCACACATAATAAGAGCCTCGTCCATCGGAAGAATAATATCGGCATATCTTGTTATCCCCTTCATATCGCCGAGCGCGTCGTTAAAAGCTTTTCCTAAGACTATCCCGATATCCTCAATGCTGTGGTGGTAGTCTACATAGTTGTCACCTTCGCATTTTACGGTTAAATCAAAACCGCTGTGGCGTGAAAAAAGAGTCAGCATATGGTCCAAAAAACCGCAGCCTGTGTCGATTTCACTTTTTCCTATTCCGTCTAAGTTAAGAAAAAGCGTGATACTTGTTTCGTTTGTTTTTCTTTCGATTTTTGCAGTTCTCATTGTGTTATCTCCTTTAAACCTGAAATTAACGCATTTATTTCTTCATCGCTTCCGATTGTTATTCTGTTGAAATCTTTGATTTTCTCATTTGTAAAATGTCTTACAAGGATTCCTTTTTCTTTTAAGCGCTCATAAATTTCCTGACCGCTTATTGATTTATGTTTTGCAAAAAGAAAATTCGTTTTAGATTCTGTCACAAAAAATCCGAGCTTTTCTAAGCTTTCTTTTGCATATTCTCTTGTTTTTATTATTTTTTTGCAGTTATCATCAAAATATTTTTGCGAATCTATCGCTGCCGCTCCCATTTTTTGAGTAAGCGTGTTTATGTTATATGGATTTGTGGAATATTTTATTTTTTCCATATCGCAAATCACTTCTTTTGACGCAATCATATACCCAAGTCTTGCGCCTGCAAGTGAACGGGATTTTGAAAAGGTCTGCACAACGCAAAGATTGTCGTATTCTTTTGTAAGAGGAATTACGCTTTCTCCGCCGAAATCAACATACGCTTCATCAATCACCACCAAATTATCGGGATTGGATTCAACTATTTTTATTATATCGCTTTTTGAAAGCATAAGCCCCGTCGGTGCATTCGGATTTGCTATAACAATGTTTTTTCCGATATTTATGTAATCCGAAGCATTTATTGAAAAATCATCGTTCAACGGAATTTTTTCATAGCTTATATTATACAGCTCCGAAAACACTTCATAAAAGCCATATGTTATTTCAGGAAAAGCAACAGCCTTCTTGTCTGAGCAAAACGCCATAAAAAAGAAATTCAGACTTTCATCAGAGCCGTTTGAAACGAATACATTTTCACTCTCAACACCGTAAAGCTTTGCTATTTTTTCTTTTAAAACCGAGCATTTCGGGTCGCAGTACAGCTTTAAATCCGACGCCGTCTCGCTGTTTGCCGCTTTTATAACCTCACTTGATGGGGGATAGGGCGACTCGTTTGTATTTAATTTTATATATTTTTTGTCTTTTGGCTGTTCTCCCGGGACATATGCTTCAAAAGCTTTTAAGCTGTCATTTAAAAATCTGCTCATACTTCTTTTTCCTTTCTTTGCCGAAGTAATTATGCTTTATTCAAATCTGATAACCGCCGACTTGCCGTGTGCCTGCAAGCCTTCCTTATCTGCAAAGTATTTAATCTTTTTTGCTACCTTTGAAAGTGCCTCCTCGCTGTAATAGGTGAAGGAAGATTTTTTTATAAAATCATCAACACCGAGCGGACTTGAAAACTTAGCTGTTCCGCTTGTAGGAAGCGTATGGTTGGGACCTGCAAGATAATCTCCCAATGCTTCAGGACAGTTTTTGCCTAAGAAAATTGAGCCTGCATTTCGTATCTGCGATAAGTATTCAAAAGGATTGTCAACGCATACCTCAAGGTGCTCGGGGGCGATTTCGTTTGATATTTCTATCGCTTTTTCGATTGTATCTGTAATTATTATTTTACCGTTATTATCAATAGATGTTCTTGCGATTTCTTCTCTCGGAAGAAGCGGTATCTGTCTTTCAAGCTCAGATGATACCTCGTCTGCAAGGGCTTTCGAGGTGGTAATAAGAATTGATGTTGCCATTTTGTCATGCTCTGCCTGAGAAAGCATATCTGCGGCAACTACTTTAGCGTCACAGCTTCCGTCTGCAATTATAAGGATTTCGCTCGGTCCTGCAATCATATCTATATTAACAATTCCGAAAACCTGTTTTTTTGCTTCTGCCACAAAAGCGTTTCCCGGTCCGACTATTTTATCAACCTTTTCTATACTTTCAGTCCCGTATGCGAGTGCGGCAATTGCCTGTGCGCCGCCTACCTTATATATTCTGTCAACCCCTGCAATTTTTGCTGCCGCAAGAATAACGGGATTTACCTTTCCGTCCTTTTTAGGCGGTGTAACCATCGTTATTTTGTCAACCCCTGCAATTTTTGCGGGAATAACATTCATAAGAACTGTTGAAGGATATGCGGCGGTACCGCCCGGAACATATACGCCTGCACGCTCGATTGCGGTTATTTTCTGTCCAAGTATTACGCCGTCGTTTTCGTTTATCAAAAAGCCGTTTCTTACCTGTTTTTCGTGAAAATTATATATGTTTTTCTTTGCAAGCTCAAGAATTTCAATAAATTCCTTATCAACAGAAGCAAAAGCCTCTTCAATTTCTTCGTTTGAAACAGCTAAATCGTCTAAAATAACGCCGTCAAATTTCTGTGAATATTCTTTAAGCGCATTATCCTTGTTTTTTCTTACATTATATATAATATCTGCCACAATATCTTCAATGTTGCTTTTTACTTCGTCTTTTCTGCCGATTATTTCTTCTGCTGTAAGAGAAGCTGAATTTAAAATTTTAATCATTTTTTCTTTTCCTTATCCTTCAAGTGATTTTTTTATTCTGTCCGCCATTTCGGTAATCTGGCTGTTTTTAAATTTAAAGCTGGATTTGTTTGCAATAAATCTTGCGCTTATATCAACGATTTCTTCTTTAACCTCTAAATTGTTTTCCTTTAAGGTTGTCCCTGTTTCAACTATATCCACAATTACATCGGAAAGTCCTAAAATCGGCGCAAGCTCGATAGAACCGTTTAATTTTATTATTTCGATTTCTCTTCCTTTTTTACGGTAGTAATCCTTTGCAATATTCTCAAACTTTGTTGCAATACGCAATGTTTTTTCCATATTTATTCTTTCGTTTTTCTTTCCTGCAACGCAAACCCTGCATTTTCCTATTCCCATATCAATAAGCTCGTAAACATCAGGGTTATGCTCCAGAATTATGTCTTTGCCGACAACGCCCACATCTGCCGCGCCTCTTTCAACATATATCCCTACATCAGACGGCTTAACCCAGAAATATCTGACATCGTTTTTCTCGTCCTCAAATACAAGCTTTCTGTTATCCTCAAGTATTTCGGGACAGCCGTAGCCGATTTCTTCCAATATATTATAAACCTTTTTTCCGAGTCTGCCCTTCGGCAATGCTATATTAATCATAATTTTCTTTCCTGTCCTAATCCAAATTTATTGTTTCTTTTGTGTGAATGCTGTTTTCAAAGCCTTTTATAACCGCTTTCACGGTTTTGCCATCACCCTGTGCCTTTGATACCTCGTTTATAATATCTTTTACATCTGCGTTTTTGTAAACGATAAGCACATCAACATCAAACTCATTTTCAGACCGTGTGTAAAGCTCAATAAGGTCCATATAAAGCGCAAAGCCTATTGCACCGCCCTTGATATGAAACTTTGAAATAAGATTGTCGTATCTTCCGCCCGATAAAATCGAGAAGGGGATATCCTTTATAAAGCCCTGAAAAACTATTCCGTTGTAGTAGCCGAGGTCGTTTATTACAGAAAAATCAAGACGGATTTTTTTGTTTTCGCCTGTCAACTTCAAAAGCTCATACAGGCTTTCAAGCTCGCTTACACTTTCCTCTGCCTGTGTACCCCTTGCAAGCTCTTTTACCTTCGGCAATATTTCCTCGCTTTTTCCGTAAAGCTTTGTAAGCGAAGTCAGCTTTTCGCAAAGCGACGACGGCAGATTATTTACACAGCATATATTTATAATATCATATTCGTTCTTGGTTTTCAAGCATTTAAGCAAATTTTCTTTTATAGAATAGTTAATATTATACGAATCTATAATCCCAAGTATAATTCCCATATGAGAAATATCAAGAACATTATCCTTATTTATAATATCAAGGCTCTTTTTTGCCAAAATTACAGCCTCATAAAGAGAATAAATGTCAACCTCTCCGATATATTCAACTCCAAGCTGAGAAAGCTCCTTAAATTCGCCGTCCTTCATCCTGTAAACATTCTCGTGGTAATAAACCTTTGTTATTTCGTCCTGTTTTGCTTTTGTGTTTTTAACAATTGACAGGGTAACATCAGGCTTTAACGCCATAAGCTTTCCGCTGTTATCGTTGAAGGTGATTATATTGTCGCTGAGCAGGAAATTTTTGTTCTGCGCGTAAAGCTCATATTCCTCAAACTTTCTCATTTTGTATTTTTTGTAGCCGTACTTTTCATAAAGCTCTCTTAATCTGAAGGTTGATTTTTCTTCTGTTTTTAAGATTTTCTCAGGGATATTCATAGTTTTTTCGTTCCTTTCTTAGCATAACAATAGATATCTACTGTCACGCTATGTGCCTGCTTATATAATAACACACTTTCGCGCTTTAGTCAAGTAGAGTGCTAAAGTTTTGTTGAAATTCTACAAATATAACAGAAAATATTACTGCAAAATATCAGTTGTTGTGCAAAATTACTTTTTAAAAGGTATTGAAATATTTAAAAAAGTGTGATATAATGATTTCAAGCTTTGCTTGAAATCGTCGATATAAATCTCTTGCGAGATTTTCGATATGTTCCTGACGGAACTCGATATGCCTGACGGCTCGATATGTTGCTGACGCAACGAGATTTATATCATATCGAGTTTGAGCGAAGCCAAAACATATCGATTTTACGGAGTAAAAATATCGAGCAATCGAAGATTGCATATCGACAAAAGGAGAAAACAATGGAACAAAATAAAAATCAGTTAAGAGAAGAATCTATTGAATTTGCAATAGCTGTATCAGATATTTGTGATAATATTAAAGGTTGTAGCGTTTATGTAAATCAACTTTTGAGATCTTCATCTTCAATTGGTGCCAATATACATGAAGCCAAGTATGCACAAAGCAGAGCGGATTTTATACATAAACTTGAAATTGCATTGAAAGAAAGTTCTGAAACAGATTATTGGATTGAACTGATATACAGAAAGAAAAAATATAGCGAAGAAACATATAAAAAATTAAAAAATAATTGTGGATTTATCCGCAGAAAACTAATAGCATCGATTACAACTGCAAAGAAAAATCAAGATAATATTGGCATCTAAATCGTGCACTGATTCTAAAGTTTGAAATGTAAGGGACAAAATTTTATCTCAAATTTTATCGAAAAAACTTGACAAAGTTTATAAAATAGTGTATTCTATAATGATTTAGATTTAAATCTAAATGGTAGGTATGGGAACGAAAGGAGAAAAATATGTATCACTATTTAGATGACAAAGAGTTTGTTAGTAAGATGAGAAGTTTATGTGGAGATATTATGCAGGATTTATGTCATATTTTAAAAGAGGATTATGACATAGGGGCTACATTTTATCTGGTTGGTAGCGGTGCGCGAAATCTTATTATGCAAAACAATAATGAACCTGTGGACTTAGATTACAATTTAGAAGTTATCAGGTGCGAAGACTTTGAAGATTGTCGTTACATAAAAGAATGTGTGCGTAAAGCATTTAACAAAGCATTGAATCTAAACGATTTAAATGATTGTAACGATTCGACAGTTCCCCTTACAACAGAATTGATATATTTTACTGAAGGAAATGATACAGAATTCAGAATGGATGTATGTATAACTGTCATAGATGAAGATGATAATTATTATCGCTTAGTGCACGAAAAAACCGGACTCACATTGCATGATAGATATTTTTGGAATATGGCACCTAATTCAAAGAGAATAAATGAAAAGGTTGATTATATTAAAAAATGCGGTAAATGGATATTGGTAAGGCAGCAGTATGAAAAAATCAAAAATATGTATTTAATTCGCAACGATTATAATCATCCATCATTTATTTGTTATGTGGAAGCAGTAAATAATGTATATAACGCAAGAAAAAGGTGGTAGGAGGGATTTATAATGGCACTAATTAAATGTCCTAATTGCAATAAGGAAATAAGTGACAAGGCAAAAGTATGTGTGGGATGCGGACATCGATTTGTTGACGATGTAAACACAGAGAAAAGAACGATAAATTGTCCTGAATGTGGAGTGGCTGTTGATAGATTGACAGATATTTGTTCTAATTGCGGTTATCCGTTAAACTCACTTGAAATAAAAGCAGATGAGAAACAAAAGTCTAAAAGTATATTTAAGAAAAAGTGGTTCTTGATTTTGGCGATATGCTTAGTATTTTTTATGTCAATAGTGTTGCTTGTATCCAATAACGCAAGAACTGAAAACTACAATATAGAGATTTCTACTGCGGTAGATGAAATAATGACAGTTTCGGCTGAAGTTGAAAATATTGGTAATCAGATATCTTATGTGTGGAATAATGCTATTTGGGATAAAAATAATGCCGATACCTCAAAATATACGAGTACAGCGAAAGATTTTAATGAAGCTTTAAGTAATTTATTTGCTGATGAAGAATTTATAGGCAAAATTACAGCCATTAGAAATAAGCAAAGCGAAATCGACACTTATCTTGGAAAACTTAAAAATCCTCCTGAAAAATTCGAAGACGCATATGATGAATTTAAAGAATTATATTATGCGTACTCTGATTACACAGATTTTGTGATTTCTTGTAAGGGTAGTTATAATACATATACGGAAGATTTGTCGAAAAAGAGTTCGGCATTAATGGAAAGTTATAGAGAGATAAAAGTAGAATTGCTTGGTGAATAATTTTTTCCCTAACTTGACAAAATCAATGAATTGCCTGCGGCATGAATTGAAATCTAAAGATTTCATGAAATGAGCCTGACGACTCATGAATTGCACTCCGTGCATTAAGGCAATTCAATTCATGGAGCGTTAGCGAGAAATCATGGCGGAACGCCAATTCATGACAACAAAGTTGTCAATTCATTAAAAAAGAGTTGGCATCTAATCATTCAATAATTTTAGAATAAATCTATAATGAGTTATAAATAATTTAAAACAGGAGAAATAAATATGAAATATGTTGTTTTTTTATGTGACGGAATGGCGGACTATAAGCTAAAGGAATTCGGAGATAAAACTCCGCTTCAGGCAGCTTATACTCCGAATATGGACAAATATTCAAAAAAGGCGGTTATCGGAACTGTAAAAACCGTTCCGGATAATTTATCACCCGGAAGCGATGTTGCGAATTTATCCGTTATGGGATACGATTCCGATATTTATTACACAGGGCGTTCACCTTTGGAGGCTGCGAGCATTGGCGTTAAGCTTCAGGATAACGAAACCTCGTTTCGTGCAAACCTCGTAACTCTGTCGGGAGAAGGGGAGTACGAGGAGCTTACAATGGAGGATTACAGCGCAGGCGAAATAAAAACTGCCGACTCAAAAAAGATAATCGAGGATTTGATGAGCATTATAAACGATGATGTAACAGCGATTTACCCGGGTGTGTCATACAGACATCTTTTGGTGCTTAAGGATAAGGTTATAGAGGGAAAGCTTACCCCTCCGCACGATATTTCAAAAAAGCCTGTAAAGGAATATATTCCGAAGGACAAGCAGATTTTGGAGCTTATGAAAAAGAGCTACGAATTTTTAAAGGACCATCCGTATAACAAAAAGAGAATTGCAGAAGGCAAAAATCCCGCTTCTTCAATATGGGTATGGGGAGAAGGCAAAAGACCGCAGATGGACAGCTTCTATAAAAAGTTTAATGTAAAAGGCTCTGTTATAAGCGCTGTTGACCTTATAAAAGGTATCGGAATTTTAACAGATATGCGTTCAATTGATGTTGAAAATGTTACGGGAAATATAGATACAAACTTTGACGGAAAGGCTCAGGCTTGCATAAATGCTTTAAAAGACGGAGACGATTTTGTTTATGTTCATATGGAAGCGCCCGACGAATGTGGACACCGTTTTGAAGCTGACAACAAAAAGCTTGCAATTGAGCTTATAGACGAAAAGGTTATAGGACCTGTATGCGAATATTTAGAAGGCTGCGGCGACGATTTTGCAATTATGGTGCTTCCTGACCATCCGACACCGATTTCAACAGGTACACATGCAAGAGACGCTGTTCCTTTCTTTGCATACTGTAACAAAAATGAAGTTGAAGGCGATTTGTATAACGAGGATACAGCTTTAAAAACAAATATACATATCGAAAAGGGACACGAGCTTATGGGCGAATTTTTGGAGCTTAAGCTGTGGAAATAGAATATTTTTAGGGGATAGGGGGAACCGGTCAGAGTTTCCCCCTTGTCCCCTAAGACCCCAATCCCCTTCCTTCGATTGCTCAAACGCCGCAAAGGCTGAGTTAGTTTTGTGTTGGGATTTTTTTATCATTTGTCAAGTACATAATAAAATTTATTCATCAAATTCAAAAAATTTAGATATGGAAATATCAAGTTCTTTTGATATTTCATACAATAAATCAAGCGAATAATCGTATTTTCCGCTTTCTATTTTTTGTATGTAATCACTACTCATTTTGCACTTTTCAGCAAGTTGTTTTTGTGTAAGTCCTTTTGCTTTTCTGAAGTACATTACTCTAAGCCCCAGTAATTTCATTCCCATACATTTCTCTTTCAGCATTTTCATATGCTATACCTCCCGATAAAAATAATAAAATTAAAAAATGCGCCGACAAAGCCGACGCATGAAAAATGCACAGCTTCGCAGGTGCGACCCAATTTTTACATAAAAAATTAATCAGTATGCAAAATGAAGCATGCATTTTTACCGAAAAGTAAAAAACATACTGAAAATTTTTTATATAATTAGGTCGCAATATCAGTATAGCATAATATTTAAGATTTGTAAAGAGTTTTTTGTAAAAAGAAAATTATGTTGCCTTACATGGTGGTTGCTTTAGGGTGCGCCTTCTTATATGCGTTCATGACGGAAGGGCGGAAGTTTTTAAGATAATCCTTTGTGAGATTAACATTTTTATGCCCCAAAACAGCTTGAACATCGTATATATCAGCGCCGTTTTCCAGAAGGTGTATCGCCATGCTTCTTCTTATAATATGCGGAGTTATTTCCTTATCTATTTTTGCTTTTTTGCCAAGCGCCTTCAAAAGCTTCCATAACCCCTGCCGTGATAATGGTTTTCCTTCTTTATTCAAAAAAAGTATATCGTTTTTCTTGTCGTTTGTCAGATATTTTCTTGCTTTTGTCATATATTGCTTTATTGATTTTACAGCGCCCTTATATATCGGGATATATCTTTTCGGGCTTGAGGTTATTGTGATATAACCGTCGTTTAACGACAAATCGGAAACCTTTAACGATATAAGCTCGCTTACCTTTAGACCGCAGGCATAAAGCGTTTCTAAAATTGCTTCGTCGCGATATCCCTTTATGCTTTCATCTTTTACAGAATCGATAAGTCTGTCAATTTCGTCTGTCGAAAGAACCTCAAAATCATCGTCGTTGTCTATCTTTTTCTCATATAAAACGCCTTTTGTCGGATTTTTTTCAATATGACCTCTATCCTTTAAAAATCTGAAGAATTTTCGTGTTGACGCAATATTTCTTGAAACGGTTGATGCGCTTCTTCCGCTTTTTTTCAGATTAATGGTAAAGCTGTCAAAGCCGTCCTTTAAAAGCGCAGTATCAGCAAAATTATTTTCCTTGCAGAAGTTAAAAAAGTTATCAAGATCCCGAAGATAAGCTGAGATTGTGTTATCCTTCATTTTTCTTTCAAACTTCAGAAATTCTCTGTATTCATCTGTCATATTTGTTATTTCAAAAAAAGAAAGCTGAGCCATATTTTTATTCTCCGTTTTTGTTTATTTACACACAGATTATAGCACTTTTAAGTTTTTTTGTAAAGGTTTTTGTTGTTTTTTGTTAAAAATGACCATATTTTTTGAAAAAATATGAAAAAAATACTTGACATAGTAAAAAAAAAATTGTAAAATAGAGTGTAGGTATGTGTTTTTTCTCGTACAAAAAAGCATATATGAAAAATTAACAATTTTTTTAAATTAAGAAAGGAGATTGCATGACTATGATTTCATTACCCATTGCAATAGCGATTTCCTTAGGCTCATTTCTATTGGCATTTATTATTGCGTTCCGACTCGGAATAATATACAGAAAGAAAATAGCTGAATCAGAAATTGGCAGCGCTGAAGAACAGGCGAAAAAATTACTTAACGACGCCATAAAATCAGCCGAGGCTAAAAAGAAAGAGGTATTGGTAGAGGCTAAGGAAGAAATTCACAAATTAAGAAGCGAAGCTGACAAAGAAACAAAAGAAAGAAGAGCAGAGCTTCAGAAGCTTGAAAAAAGATATCTTCAGAAGGAAGAACATCTTGACAAAAAGCTTGACACTATCGAAAAAAAAGAAGAAAACTTAAAATTGAGAGAAAAACAGCTTGAAGAAAGAAATGTTCAGGTTGAAGAAATCCAGAAAAGACAGCTTGAAATTTTAGAGAAAATTTCAGGACTTTCAAAAGAAGAAGCGAAAGAATATCTTATTAAGAATATTGAGGATGAAGTACGGCTTGACGCTTCTTTGAAAATTAAGGAAATCGAAGCAGAAACAAAAGAAAACTGCGAAAAAACAGCAAGAGAAATTATCGCTTCTGCAATTCAGAGATGTGCTTCTGACCATGTAAGCGATGTTACAGTAAGCGTTGTTGCACTTCCGAGCGAAGATATGAAGGGCAGAATTATCGGTCGTGAAGGCAGAAATATTCGTTCTTTAGAGCAGATTACAGGCATTGATTTTGTTATCGACGATACACCTGAAGCAGTTATTCTGTCAGGCTTTGACCCTGTAAGAAGAGAAGTTGCAAGACTTACTCTGGAAAAGCTTATTCAGGACGGTCGTATCCATCCGACAAGAATTGAAGAAACCTTCCACAAATCTCAGAAAGAGGTTGACGCGATTATTAAAAAAGCAGGTGAGGACGCTACATTTGAAACAGGCGTACATAATGTTCACAGCGAGCTTGTTAAATTGCTCGGAAGACTTAAGTACAGAACCAGCTACGGACAGAATGTTCTCACTCATTCACTTGAGGTTGCTCATCTTTCAGGTCTTATTGCAGGTGAGCTTGGCGTTGATGTCACACTTGCCAAAAGAGCAGGTCTGCTTCACGATATCGGTAAGTCAATCGACCATGAGGTTGAAGGCTCCCATGTTACTATCGGTGCTGATATTGCCAAGAAGTATAAAGAGGATAATGTTGTTATCAACGCTATCCACGCGCACCACGGCGATGTTGAGCCTACAAGCACAATTGCCTGCATAGTTGCAGCGGCTGACGCTATTTCTGCGGCAAGACCGGGCGCAAGAAGAGAAAATATCGAAAACTATATCAAGAGACTCCAGAAGCTTGAAGAAATTGCAACTTCATTTAAGGGAGTTGAAAAAGCATTTGCTATTTCTGCAGGCCGTGAAGTTCGTATCATGGTTAAGCCTGAGGATGTAAATGATGAATCAATGATTCTCATCGGAAGAGAGATTGCCAAGAAAATCGAAAGCGAGATGGAATATCCGGGACAGATTAAGGTTAATCTTATAAGAGAAACAAGGGCAGTAGACTACGCAAAATAAAAAAAGGGTCGTAAAAAATGCACAGACCGCATAAAGCAAGGAATAAAACAAAGAAGATTTGTTCTTGACACTGAAATACAGGAAGAAACACGAATTTATTTGCTTTATGCTATCATCAAATTTCACCCATCGGTGTATCTATATACACCTTCGGGCACGCAAAAACGCTATTGACATACCGTTTTTGTTCAATTTGATAATTCTGCACTATTTTTTCCTGCCCCTTTTGAAAGAGCGTAAAAATGGCACAGACCATAAAAATATAATCCGACAGGTTTATGAAAATAACCTGTCGGATTTTTAAAAAACAACTGAAAACAAAACTAATCCAGCCTTTGCGGCGTTTGAGCAATCGAAGGAAGGGGATTGGGGTCATAGGGGATAAGGGGGAAACTCTGACCGGTTCCCCCTATCCCCTAAAGAAAAAATACATTTTGTTACTTTTAAAAAAGTAAGGAGGAATAACCACTTTGAAAAAAATAATCACAATACAGGACTTATCCTGTATAGGAAAATGCTCGCTTACGGTTGCTCTGCCTGTGATTTCGGCAATGGGAATTGAAACCGCAGTAATTCCGACTGCGCTTTTGTCAAACCATACCGCTTTCTCAGAGTTCACATTCCGCGACCTTACCGACGAAATTATACCTATAAAAAATCAGATAAAAAAAGAAAATGTCTCATTTGACGCTATATATACAGGCTATCTCGGCTCAATAAAGCAGGTTGATATTGTGTCAGACTTTATAGACGATATGAAAGACGAAAATACACTTGTGATTGTTGATCCTGCAATGGCAGACCACGGAAAGCTTTATGCAGGCTTTGATGACGCATTTGCGGAAAAAATGACGGAGCTTGTCAAAAAAGCCGATATAATTTTACCGAATATAACAGAAAGCGCAATAATTTTAAAGGAAGAATATAAGCCTTGCGGATATGATGAGGATTACATAAAAAATATGCTTGTAAGATTGTGTGATTTAGGCGTAAAAGAGGCAGTAATAACAGGCGTAAGCTTTGACGATAACAAAAAGCTCGGAGTAATGGGCTACAATTCGCGGACAAAGAAATTTTTCTCATATTTCAAGGAAACCATAGATAAAATTTTTCATGGAACGGGCGATGTTTTTGCAAGCTGTTATTGCGGCTGTGCAGTAAACGGCTTTTCGACAGAAAAATCTATTGAAATCGCAGTTGATTTCACATATAAATCAATTGAAGAATCTTTAAAGGATAAGGACGCTGTCTGGTACGGTGTGAATTTTGAAAAAGCGCTTTCAATGCTTACAGAAAGGCAGAATGAAATATGAACAAAACAAACGCAATGCGTATGCTTGATAAGGCAAAAATTAAATATGAAGCTATGGAATATGTTCCCAATGAGGACGATTTGTCGGGTACAACCGTTGCCGCGCAGATTGGACTTGACCCGAAAACAGTGTTCAAAACACTTACTGCAAGAGGTGATAAAACTGGCGTATGCGTTTTTTGTATTCCCTCATGCGATGAGCTTGATTTGAAAAAGGCGGCAAAGGTATCGAAAAACAAGAGCGTTGAGCTTCTTCATGTCAAGGATTTACTGTCTGTAACTGGGTACATAAGAGGCGGCTGTTCACCAATCGGAATGAAAAAGAATTATCCTGTTTTTATCGATAAATCATCAGAAAATTACGAAAAAATCACAGTAAGCGCAGGAGTAAAGGGCTGTCAGCTTCTTATAAATACAAAAGAACTGATAGCTTTTACAAAAGCAGAGGTTTCTGAAATAACAGCACCCCCTATCCCCTATAAATAACTACATTAACGGTGCAAGTAATCTAAGAACACTTCTTAAAATCCTCACAAAAATATTTTTCTTACAATCCGAAGCAGAAATTTTTCTGCTTTTTTTTATTGTGTCAAGAATATCTGCCTTTATGTCCTTTATAACACTTTGTCGGTAAAATACTACACCACATTCAAAATGAAGATATAAGCTTCTGTAATCTAAGTTTACCGAGCCGACCGTTGCAAGCACATCATCGCACAAAAAAACCTTCCCGTGTATAAAGCCGGGGGTGTACTCGTATATGTCAATCCCTGCTTTTATAAGATTTTCGTAGCTTGAACGGGTAAGGGTATGAACATACCACTTATCAGCTATTCCGGGCGTTATTATGCTTATTTTCACACCGCTTTTTTTGGCTAAAATAAGAGACGATGTCAGCTCGTTGTCTAAAATAAGATACGGCGTTATTATATATAGCTCCTTTTGCGCCTTGTTTATTATATTAAGATAAACATTTTCACCGATTAATTCCTCATCATAGGGGTTGTCCGCATAAGGCTGAATATAGCCGTCATTTTCAGCTTCTTTATGCTCATAATAAAAATGCTTCGGATTTATATTTTCATATTTTATAAGGCTCCACATCTCAAGAAACATATTCACAAAGCTGTTCACACATTTTCCCGTTACCATAACGCCGTTATCCTTCCAATGACCGTGAAGCTCTTTTTCGTTTATATATTCATCTGCAAGATTAATTCCGCCCGTAAACGCGGTTTTTCCGTCAATTACCATAATTTTTCTGTGGTTACGGTTATTCATTGTCACAGTAAGGCTTGGTTTTAAAGGATTGAACACACGGCATTTTATATTATATTTCGCAAGGTATTTCGGATATTTTGTAGGAAGAAGTCCCAGACAGCCGCAATCGTCATATATTATCCGCACATCAACTCCGCTGAGTGATTTTTCTTTTAAAATGCTGATAACAGCGTCCCACATTACGCCTTCCGCAATTATAAAATATTCAATAAATATATATTTTTCTGCTTTTTTCAGCTCTGCAAGCATTTTTTCAAAGCATTCCTCGCCTGTCTTGAAATAATAGGATTTTTCGCCGTTATATACAGGAAAAAATCTGTCAAGATATTTTATCTGCGATGAAATAAGCGGATTTTTTTCATTCAAGTTTATTGCTTCACAAGACGACGCAACAGGAGGTGTAGCTTTTTTTATACGATGTATTTTCTTTTTTAATGAAGCGCTCACCCTTTCAGACCCGAAAAAAAGATAGAAAATCCCTCCGAAAAGGGGAATAAACAAAATAAGGCCTGTCCATGCAAGCTTATATGCAGGATTACTTCTGTTTCCTGCAATATAAAGCACAATAACAAGGCTTAAAGCATTAAGAATTATATAAATATATAAAAACTGACGCGCCATATTGAAAATAAGTGCGGAAAGAAGCACAAATTGCATTAAAATAAGCGTTCCCACGATTATGCTTCTTCTTAAAATAAATTTTTTGAACTTACCCTTGAACAAAGTGAAATTTTCTCCTATCCCCTATAAATTATAGGCGATTGTAAAATACAATCGCAATACAGGTTATAACCATAAAATTGTTTTTTGGGCAATTCATTTGCCGAAAAAACACCGATAAAGCGACCACAGGGAGCTCCCGAGCAGCGTGTGCGAGGGTTTACCCCCGAAGCTTTGCTTTAATTTCGATTGTAAAAGAGGCGCAAGCCGAGTTTTACAATCGGCTATCTATAAATTATGCATTCATAAACTCCCTCACAATATCAAAATATGTCTTTTTTTCTGCGTCTTCTCCTGAAATAAGATTTACGCTGTCAATTTCCTTTCCGTCCTTTATAAAACTCATTTTTCCCAATACCTGACCTTTTTTTACAGGCGCTTTGAGATTTTCTTCCAATGTAATCTGCGTTTTTATTGTTGAATTATCGTTTGCTTTTATAAGGTGGTCAATATCCTTTTCGGGAAAAACGGGAACTGTCTCGTTATTGGAATATTCTACATTACATTCTGCGGCTTTTTTGTCCGACTGCGCCAAAGACAGCATTTTATAATTTGAAAAACCGTACTCCAGAAGCGCTTTTGCGTCGTTGAAACGCTCCTTTGAAGTTTCTGCACCGAGAACAACAGCTATAAGCTCAAGGTTTCCTTTTTTTGCAGTGGCGCTTATGCAGTTTCCTGCTTTTGAGGTCGAGCCTGTTTTCAATCCTGTTGCACCCGGGTAGAAGCGTATAAGCTTATTTGTGTTTGAAAGTGTAAACGCACCGTCTCTTATCGTGTCCTGCCATATTGTTGTGTATTTTTTTACATCGTGCTTCATAAGCTCACGCGATATAACAGCTAAATCGTAGGCAGATGAATAATGACCGTCCTCGTCAAGACCGTGCGGATTTTTAAAAGAGGAATTTTTAAGTCCCAATTCTGCCGCGCGTTCGTTCATTCTTGCCACAAAGCTTCCTACATTTCCGCTGAGTTTTTCAGCAATAGCAACGCATGAATCGTTTGCACTTGCTACGAATACGGTTTTTATCATCGTTTCTAAAGTCATTTCCTCATTTTCCTTTAAGTATACCTGTGAGCCGCCCATTTTTGTTGCGTTTTCGCTTGCGGTAACGGTGTCGGACAGGGAAACATTTCCTTTTTCGATATCCTCAAATGTAAGAAGCATTGTCATTATTTTTGTCACACTTGCAATGGCTCTTTTTTCGTTTTCATTCTTTTTTAAAAGCACCGCTCCCGTTTTCTCATCCATAAGTATGTAGGACGGGGAAGAAAGCTCCGCATTCGCAAATGCATGGCTTGATAACAACATCATAAATACGCACAGAAAAACGCAAGAAATAATTTTCTTTTGAAAATTCATAATACACACCCTGAAATTTTTTTCTTTTTTTGTATTTATATTTTATGAACAGCTTCACAGTTTTATGCAATCATAAAAACAAAGTTCAAAAGTATACCAATGTATCAATTTTAGAGTTGATTTTTTGAGTATATATAATGTAGAATAGTATATGTAAAAATCTAAATGATAAAATAAAAAAGGAGAGTTTTTTAAATGAAAATCACAAAAAAAGTGTTATCACTTATTTTATGCTGTTTTATGCTGATGTCATTTTCTCTGGTAGCTTTTGCCGAGGATACGACAACGGAAGAAACAACAACGCTGGAGGTTGTTTTTCAGCCTGATAATTATGCAAGTATATATTTGCAGAAAGGAGCTGCTAATACTGAAGCCGGCGGTTACAACGGAACAACAAGAAATCTTTTGATGTATTACAATGCTTTGTTTAGCGACAATGCAAACATATATATGCACAGCGGATCTATTTTATCTGAATATACAGTTCCGTTAAAAGAAGCTGTAACAGGTCTTGCTATAACACATTATGTTTCAGCATTTCCGACAAACGCAAAAAATAACGGTAATCATCCTATATTCTATAATGTAGGTGCATTTTCAACCGGGCTTAATATAGCTGACGGTGCATATGCAGGTCCTACTACATATGGCGGTACAGATGGTGCAGCAGAATATGAAAAGATAAAAGAAATTACAAAAAATTATTGGCCTGTTTCTGCCACAACTTCAGTTGGACACGGCTCAACTGCGTGGACATCTCAGGTTGCTGCAATATTTAAAGGGAGCACGGAAACAACAGGCTCTCGTACAAAAGATGTTGCGGCAGCAGCACTCACTAAGTTTCAGGCAGATAAAACAACCGATGTTATCACATTTGCAACAGGCCGTTCAACATCGGGGTATGCAAAAGGTGCATACAGCTTGAACAGTAAAGACCGTATTCCTTATCTTACAGCTACTTATTCAATTGAAGCGCTTTTAAATACATTAAATTTATCTTCTTTGGAAGAAATCAACGATTTGCTTGCAGATTTCGGTGCAATCGGAATAATGGCAAATACATCTCAGGGCTACGAAGGCTATTCATCACTTATCGCTATTGCAAAAGAATATGTTGATAATGAGCTTTACACAGTAATTTCAAACGGCGGCTTTGAAACACTTGACGCTTTTTATACAGCGTATGATGAAGCAGTTACTTTTGCAAAAGAAAACGGCTCACTTATTGCAATAAACAGCGTTGAATCAGAAGAAGCTATGGCTGCAATGATAAAAGAGCTTGGCGAAGCAGGCTCACTTGAGGCGACTTCATCAGGCTATGCAGGCTTTACATCACTTGTTTCTCAGATGGAGGCTTATGTTGTAGAAAAGCTTTATGAAGCTGTTTCAAACGGTGGCTTTGAATCAATTGACGCATTTAATGCCGCTTATGATGAGCATATCGGCTACGCTTCGGGAATTTCAAAGGAAGAAGCAACTGTTACAGAAATTTCTCCTGAAAACTATGCTGCAATTCATATTACAGATTCAGGATACCACGGTTATTCAAGAACAGAGGCTGTATATTACAACACACCTTACAGCGAAAATGCAAAGCTCTATTCTGAAAGCGGAAGCGTAATTTCAAGCTATAAAATACCGCTTAAAGATATGCTTTCAGGTATGGCAATAAACTATTCAATAAACACAGCAGGACAGATGTCAAACGGTCATGTTCCTGTATTCTATGATATAAACAGCTTCTCAGTTGACGCACCGGCAGGTAAATACTTAATGGTTACGGAAGACACGACTGAAGAAACAACCGAAGAAACAACTGAAGAGACAACCGACGAAACAACGGACAGCGGACTTGACGAGGATGAAGAAGGCTCAGACGGAGCAGTCGATATTCCGACAGAGGATGATACTACGGAAACAACGGTAGATGTATATGCAAAGGTGCTTGAGTATACCTCTAACTACTGGCCTGCAAGCGACTATTCTTATACAAACAGCAAGGTAGCTTATAAAATTACTTCATCAAGCACAGGAAGACTTTCACATGATGTAACACAGACTGCAATGGCAGCTTATGTTAAAGATACAGAAGCTGAATATATAACCTTTGCAACAGGCAGAGAAACAAGCGGTTATATTAATTTCAGTATGAATGTAAGCACAGATTCAACAATCCCTACGCTTACTCTTACATATGATACGGCAAGCCTTGTTGACTATCTTAACAGCGCAAGCACAGCCGACGCGCTTGACGGTATTTTCAATACATTTAACGAAGCGGGAATATTTAAGAAGAAAAGTACATACGGTTTTTCAGGTTATACAGGCGTTGGAGAGAAATATAAGAAAGAAATCCGCGACGAAATCTATGAAGAAATAGCAAATGGCGGATATATCAAATTTGCAGATTTCATAGCTGACTATGACAATGCAGTTTTGTTTGCTGCAAATAATATCATAAACAATCCTGATGTTTATATCAGCTTTGACGACAAAACAGCAAACGATATTTCAGGAAATAACAAAAATGCGACAATCGTCGGAGACGCAGCATTCATAGATGGTCCTGACGGCTCAAAGGCTCTTAAAGTAACAAACGATTTTGGAATATCAGCACAGCAATATCTCAATATGGGACAGTACGATTTGAGCGAGGATAGCTTCTCAATCGTATTCTGGCTCAGAGCGCCTGACCGCGGTATCGACTATGAAGAAACAGGCGACAGCATTGCAAGCGGTTCCATAGTTGATTTTTCAACCTATACAGGTACAAAGGGCGGTGTTGTTCTTTCAAATAAGGACTTCTCCGTGAACGGTAACACAGGCTTCGCATTTGCGGCAATGCCTATATATGCAGACTTCTCATACAATATGAAATTAGGTGATAATTCTGTTTTAAATACAGTAGGTGTACAGACTGCTATCGATTCAAGATGGCACCAGCTTTCATATGTAGTAAACAGAGCAGGAAATGCGACCTTCTATGTTGATAATAAAGTCGTAAAAGAAACAAACATTTCCGCACTTGAAGGCTCATTGGGCACAGGCAATCTTATCTTTGGTGCTGACGGTCTCGGACAGTATGGTATGATGAAGGGTGAGTTTGATGATATAAGAATTTATTCATCAGCGCTTGAATCAAGCAAAATCGAAGAATTATATTATAAAACTGCACTTGATAAAGTAAATAATGATATAAAAGTATTTCTTTTGGGCGACAATGCAGAGCTTTATTCACAAGAAAATATCGCAGCACTTGAAGAACAGCTTGCAATATCAAAGGCATTTGTTGAAGGCTATGAGGTTGGAAATTTAAGCGCTATGATTGAACAGTACAACGCGATAGATGATTATTTCAATACTTTCCTTAACAAAGATGTCAAGGGTGTTGTTGCATACGGCTCCGATGTTCATATTTCGGAAGCTTCCGAGTCACACTTAAATGCTCAGAATTTAAAAAGATTTTTAACAGAAAGTTCTGATTGGGAGAATCCTGCCAAATCATTTATTTTGAGCGGAGACCTTTCAGATGTCGGCGCTGATGATTTGGGATATTTCTTCAGTCATCTCGGAAAATGGGTTGTTCCCGGCAGCAATATAGCTATCTGCCGTGGTAACCACGACGAGCCGGTAGGAAAAAATAATGCAACAGGCGAAACATATACAAGAGCACAGTTGAAAGAATTATATGTAAACGGTGTGGATGTATATGTAAACAAAGAGCTTGAATTTAACAAGGAGCTTTTGAATGAAGACGGTGCGCTTACACAGCCGTTCTACTATTCAACAGACGGCATTGCACATTACCTTTCAGTAGATATTTATTGGCCAACCGCAAGGTCAATAAGTGATACACAGATTAGCTGGCTTAAAAGTGTGTTAGATACAATTTCAGGTGACGGAAAACCAATATTCTTTATTGAGCATAATCCTTTATATGGTACACAGCCTCGTGTTGAAACAGATAAAAACCGACTTTCTAAAGAAGCAGATACAAAGATAAAAAATCTTGTAAAAGATTATGACAATATCTTTATTCTGACCGGTCACCACCACGAAAGCTTTGCAACAGGTGACGGCAATCCTTTCAAGGTAAAGCTTGACGATGGTACAGAAACAGGCGTATGGTTAGTTAACACAACTATTTTATGTTCTAAAAATATTAATAGAGGATATGAATGGGCAGGCGGATACTATATCAATATCTACGATGACAGAGTTGTATTCAGAGCAAGAGACTTTGAAAATCAGAAATGGTTAAGAGATTACGACTTCACACTTTCGCTTACTCCCGCAGCAAAAACAAATGTTGCCGAAGTAAATGGAGTAGGATATGAAACACTTGAAGAGGCAGCTGCAAACGCAGAAAGCGGCGATGAAGTAATCCTGCTTACAAACGCAAGCGGAAACGGTATCGCAGTTGAAAGCGGAAAAGATTTGACAATCAACTTAAATTCATATACCTACACAGTAAACGGAGAGTTGGTTGGCTCAGCAAATACAAAAACAAATGCATTCCACTTCTTAAAGGGAAGCAATATCACAATCAAAAACGGTACTCTTTCTGCAGATAACGCAAATATGAAAATATTCGTTCAGAATTACAGCAATCTCACACTTTCCGATGTAACACTTGATTGCTCAGACGACGAGAGCGTAAGATTTGTTTTAAGCTGTAACAACGGAACAACAACATTAAGCGGAAACACAAATATTACAGCATACGAGGGAAGAACAGCGTTTGACGCATACTACTATCCGACAGCAGGCTACGGTGAGGTTAAGGTTGTTGTTGATGAAACAATGACAGGTAAAATCACAGGAAATGTTGTTCTCACAGGAGACAGCGGCTATGACCTTGAAGCATATATCGAAATCTCAGCAGGAACATTTACAAATGAGATTGCAGATGAATGGTGTGCATACGGATTTGCGCCGATAACAAATGCGGACGGTACATATTCGGTAGATGAAATCGTTATAACTCTTGATGATACAACTGTGAATGTAAATGTATTGCCAAACAGCTATTCGCTTATCCTTGCAAGCTACAACGGAAATATACTTGTTGATACAGAAATTCTGACAGCTATAACAGCAAATACACCTGTTTCACTTTCAGAAGCAGGGCTTACAACAGAAGGCGCAACTGAAGTTAAAGCAATGCTCTGGAACAGCGCAGATTTACTAAAACCGCTTTGCAGCTCTGTAAGTAAATAATCTAAGTATATTCTAAGTATATAGCCCCAAAAAAGAACCCGATGGCGTAAAAACACCATCGGGTTTCTTTTTGTGGTTTTGTTTGGCGACAATTTCCGAACATTTATTTATACACTTTTTATTATTATGTATTTTCGGTTTATACATATCCGCGGAAATAAAAAAGTGTGCAAGCATTAGAGCCTACACACCGAAAAATGCAAACTCTGAATGCAACCACGCAAATCATTATAACAGAAAAAAGTATGTTAAATGAGAGTCTGCATTTTTGCCAAAAGACAAAAAAACACACTATTTTTCTGCATAATATTCTGTTTGCGTGGTTGAAATCATTATATCACATTTTTTTATTTTGTCAATAGATTTTGTTTAAAAACACTTTACAAACTTTAAATAATATGTTACAATATTTTTTGTAGATACAGGAATATCGGAGACGGTTAGCACTCCCAGAATAAAGGGGGTGATACTTATGAGACTGATTTATAAAATATTTATACTTATAATGTTTTTTGTAATAGTCTTTCATATAAAAGTAAAATAACTGTCCCCGCAGCCATAAGGTGGACAGTTATTTTATTATAACAAACATTTTATAGGCTAACCGTTTTGCGGTTTAACCTGTATCTATTTTTATTATACCAAATATTTTTATTTTGTCAATAGGTTTTGTTTAAAAAACAATAAAAAACTAACTTCAGCCTTTGCGGCGATTGAGCAATCGAAGGAAGGGGATTGGGGTCATAGGGGATAAGGGGGAAACTCTGACCGGTTCCCCCTATCCCCTAAAAGAAAATTTATAATAGTCTTTCATATAAAAGTAAAATAGCCGTCCCACCTGCCAAGATGAACGGCTATTCTTTAAAGCAATAAATTTTGGCTAACCGTTTTGCGGTTTAACCTGTATCTATTTTTATTATACCAAATATTTTTATTTTGTCAATAGGTTTTTCAAAAAAACTTACAACCAAATCTCATACAGCTTTGCAATCGTATTATAAGTTTTTAAATCAATATCTCCTGTGCTTGGTAAATCTGAGAGCTCCTGTATTTTTTTAACAAAATTAACGCTGTCCTCTTTATGCTGTCCCGATATTTCAACATCATCGAGATTTTTAAAGCGAAGAGCTAAAATATGCATCATAGCCTGAATAACAAAAAGACAGTCTGCAATATCGTCGGCTTTTATTTTGTTGTCCTTGTATTCGTGCAGACAGATTATGTCGGGGAGATATGTTTCAACCACTAAATCCTCGTGCACCTCTATTATTTTATCCCATGTATCGTTATCAACGATTCCGTCAACTAAAAGTCCGTTGAGACGCTGAAATTCCTTTACTGCGTTTTCGGTTTGGCGGTTAAATCTGCCGTCGGGCACGACAGGCGGTATTCTGTCGTCATGCTGTGATATTTCTCTGAGTCGTGTTTGTATGCTGAAAATAGACTCATTTATCTGTGGTTCTGTGCTTCTCATTGTTGTAACGCCATCCTTTCGTTTTGTTCGTTTCTTTTTGCCGCAAAATCGTCCACATCTCCGATTTTTAAAGGAGTTCCTGGGAACTGTGCAGGAAGGGCATTTTTTCCTGAAATTACTTCCTTATATATTTCAGAAATCAAGTTCCATGTATTTTCGTCAACAATTCCGTTTGCAGGTATATCATTAATCTGCTGAAAGGTTATTACAGCATTTCTTGTGTTTTCTCCGAAATATCCGGTAGGGGAAACAGGTCTGATTCTCGGATATGCAAGGCTTATTATATTAAGATAATCCTGTATTGCACGCACATCGTCACCGCGGCTTCCTACATTAAGCGGTGTACCGGGATAAGCACGCGTTGTCGGTGAATTGAGACGCTCGGTTGACATTACCGTATCAACAATACCTTTATACTGTCTGTACATAGCTTCCCATGTATCATCATTTATCACGCCCGTAGCGGGAAGATTGTTGTTTTCCTGAAACTGCTGTACAGCCGCAAGTGTACGGTCGCCGAATATTCCGTCCACCTCTATGGTGGGCAGATTGGAGTAAAATTCACCTATGATACTCAGCATAAACTGCGCAATTTCAACTCTTTCCCCACTGTCGTCGTAGGATATTCCGTTGGGGTATTCCATAGAAATTCCGAAAATCTGCTGTCCCTTTGAATTAAGCTCAGCAAGCTTTTTTATTCCTGTGTACAGTGATACAAGCTTATACCATGTCGCTTTTCCCACAATTCCGTCAACGGGAAGGTTGAATACCTCCTGAAATTTTTCAACAGACCGCCTTGTCTGCGGTCCGAATATTCCGTCTCTTGGATAAATTTTGGGTATAGCAGGGTAGTTTTGCGAAATTAAATTAAGCTCGCTTTGTATGATTATTACATCTTCACCTGTTGAGCCTTCCTGAAGCGGTGTACCCGGGTATGAATTTACAATATCCTGAATAGGTGCGTCAACAACAAGCTCGATATTGTCTCCGTAGTAATATTTTAAAATATCAACAGTCCCATAGCCCTCTGAGGCTAAATTTTCGCTTCCCCATTGGGAAAGTCCCTCACAGGTAACCGTCGTGCCATTGCAGTATTTTGCCGCTAACGGCTCTACAAAGCCGATTTTTCTTATGTACTCATTGAAAATATTGTCAACTATGTTTGAAATATTGTCAAAAATATTTCTTCCGTTTATAAACTTCTGGTCGTATGCGGTGGAGCTTGTAATATCAAAATTATATCCTCGGCTTCTGTAAAACTCTGTATAAACCCTGTTTAATGCATAGGAAATCTGCGCATAGATATTTGAGTAAATCGCGGCTGTGTTCCAGGTCGGATAAATTTCGCTTGACGCAACATTTTTAATATAATCCTGAAACGATACAACCACATTTTCTGCATTGTCACCCGGTGCACCTAAGTGAACTGTGATATAAGTCGGCACATATGGCCTTATTGTCGGCATAAAAAAATTCTCCTTTCTTGTAATTCATAATTATAACTATCCTTAAAAAAACACAAAACAAACTAACTCAGCCTTTGCGGCGTTTGAGCAATCGAAGGAGGGGGAATGGGGTTTAAGGGGATAAGGGGGAAACTCTGACCGGTTCCCCCTATCCCCTTTATAAATTCTGCGGTGTAATCAACACAATATCAATCTTATCACCCCGTTTTGTCGTTTCGGGGAGGGGGATAAGCTCGGTTGGCTGAATTGTTGTTTCGTTTGAAAAAATCTGTACATCTTTTATAAGTGCAGTTTCAAATTTGGGGTGGTCGATACGCACAAAATAGCTTGAAAACGCTTCTGTTCCATTATCAGGAGTGAGTGAATTTGCCATAGGCGGCGAATCAAGCTCTACCAATTTTGTTCTGCCTGATGAGTCTGTGTTTCGCACAAATAAAACCGTCGGTTTTTCTTCTTCAGGCGTTGTTATCGTAACCACCGCGTCCTTTATGGGAAGCTGTGCATTTGAGGTGTAAACCTGTGCAATAAATGAACCTTTTCCATCCATTTTTAATTTTCCTTTCATTTAACATTGATTTTTTTCATAAAATTTTTTGTCGATATTCCGGCAGGGCGGTTATATCTTCCAAGCAGGAAAAGAGAATTTTTGTCCTTTGTGACCGTGCTTGTTTTTTCGTAGCACGAAAGTGACGCTTTAAAGCCCATATTTTTTATTATATCAATAGAATCGTCGCAGATTTTTCCGTAGGGATATGTAAATACCTCGCAGTCTATATTTGCTTTTTCCTTTAATGCCTTCTGCATTTCGGTAATATCCTCGGTTAAGTTTCTTTCGTATTCATCTTTTGTTTCGCCTTTTAATTTAAAACAGCCGATACGCTCGTTTATTGAATGCATATGATAAGAGTGGTTTGAGATTTCTATATTCTCATATTTTGAAATTTCTTCTAAATCCTCCCATGTCAGATGGGAATAGTTGATATTGTGGCTGTCTCTTTTTGAAAAAGTATCAGTAAATTCTCCGACAACCGCTATACTTGCTTTGGCGTTGTATTTTTTTAGTAAAGGCGGCAGATATACCATATTGTTGTAATAGCCGTCGTCAAAGGTCAGTATAACAGGCTTTTTCGGGAGTGCTGTCCCTTTATAAACATAATTTATAAGGTCTTTTACAAGAATAAATGTATATCCCTTATCTGAAAGAAATTTTATATCCTCCTCAAGAATTTTTGGAGAAACGACATAATCTCCCTGACGGTTCTGGCTGTCAATAACGCTGTGATACATAATTATCGGAACCTGGGTGGCGTCCGAAAGATTGACATTGATTGTGTTTTTTGCGGCAAATGCAGTCAGAAAAGCAAAAACAACAAAGCATAGAACCGCTCCCGACAAAAGCCCTTTTTTATTCATAATATAAAATTTAAACATTTTTATATCACCTTAAAATAATAAATTAACGATAAATATCGCAAAAAATACAGTAAAAATATCAGCCGCTATTCCTGTAAGCAGGGGAACGAGAGTTTTTCTTACTCTTGTTGCACCGAAATAAACGCTTACTGTGTAAAGCGTCGTTTCGGTTGAGGCGGCAATGACAGACGCAATAAGTCCTGAATTGCTGTCTGCGCCTGCGGTAGTATAAAGATTTTTTAATAGTGCAATGCTTCCGCTTCCCGAAACAGGTCTCATAAGAATAAGCTCCGATAAATCGGGCGGAATATGTATTTTTTCAAAAAAAGGAGATATAAAGCCTGTGAGAAACGAAAGCGCGCCTGTTTCTTTTATGAGCGCCGAGCCTACCATAATAAGAAGTATATTCGGCAAAATCTCAAAAGATGTATTAAACCCGTCAACTGCTCCTTTTTTAAAGGATTTTACAAGGTCATTTTTTGAAAATATGCAGAATATAACGACAGTTAGTATAAACAGAGGAAACAGCATATCTGAAATGTTTTTAAGTATATTCATAGATTATTCCTTTCTGAATCTGAAAATAAGCTTTAAAACAAGAAGTCCGAATATGAGGCTTGAAAAGCTTGTTATAATGACAGGAAGAATTATGCTTGTGGGATTTTGCGAGCCTGCAAGAGACCTTAGTGAAATGACGGTTGTCGGGATAAGCTGAACTGAGCAGGTATTGAAAATAATGAATTTACACATATCATAGCTTGGGATTTCAGAAGCGTTTTCGCGGTCCAGCTCTTTCATTGCCATAAGTCCCATTGGCGTTGCGGCGTTTCCTATCCCGATAACATTGGCAGATATATTAAGCGTTATTTTTTCCAAAGCGTCTTCGCTTTTTGTTTTAAACAGCTTTCCTGTTATTTTTCTTATAATATATCCTAATTTTTGAGTCAAACCGCTGTCCTGTGCAACACGCATCAAACCCGAATAAAATGCAGTTATAAACATAAGCTGCAAAACAAACGAGCTGCATTCATTTAAGGAATTTGTGATTATGGAAAATATTTCTCCGCTTTTTTGGAATATAAAAGCATATAAAATTGAAAATATGAAAAAAAACGAGATTATAATATTCATCTTCTTCTCTCCCTTTCGTTGTCCCCCTATAAAAAATATGCATAATTCTCAAGAAAAATCACTTTTTTTATTGACAATTTTTTTTGATTGTTGTATTATATATGATAGAGATTTTATAAGAAGGAGCAACTTGGAATGAATATAGCAGAATTAAAAGAGCTTATTAAAAAAAGCAGTGACAAGATGTGCGATATATACGGAAAGGGAAACGAAGCCTTTCAGACAGAAAGATACCTTAACGCAGTTTCTTCTTTTGAAGAAATGTACGGTGAATGTGATGATGTGATGATTTTTTCTGCACCGGGCAGAACTGAAATATGCGGAAACCATACTGACCACAATTTAGGAAGGGTTGTGGCAGGAAGTGTAAACTTGGATATAATTGCAGTTGTTAAAAAAACAGACGACGGAAAAATCACAGTAAAATCAGAGGGATATCCCGTTGATGAAATGAATATTTGCGAGCTTTTGGTAAAAGATGAGGAGGAAGGAAAGTCTATATCACTTATAAGAGGTATAGCTGCAAGCTTTAATGAACGCGGACTTAATATCGGCGGCTTTAAGGCGTATATGACATCAAATGTTTTAAAAGGCTCAGGTCTTTCATCGTCTGCCGCTTTTGAGGTTATGATTGGAACAATTTTAAGCGGTACATATAATAATAACAGCGTTGACCCTGTTGAAATTGCAAAAATGGCACAGTATGCAGAAAATGTATATTTCAAAAAGCCTTGCGGTCTTATGGATCAGATGGCTTCAAGCGTCGGCGGAATTATAACAATTGATTTTAAAGATATAAACAACCCTGTTATAGAAAAAATCGACTTTGATTTTTCAGCGGCAGGATACGCTCTTTGTATAGTTGATACAGGCGGAAATCATGCTGACCTCACAGATGAATATGCTTCAATTCCGGGTGAAATGAAGGCTGTTGCAGGGTATTTTGGAAAAAGCGTTTTAAGACAGCTTGAAAAAGAAGATATTATGGAAAATATCGGAAAATTAAGAGAAAAATTCGGAGACAGAGCCGTTCTTCGTTCGCTTCATTTCTTCGATGAAAACAAAAATGTTGAAATGCTGGTTGAAGCGCTTAAAGAAAACGACTTTGATGAGTTTTTGAGAATTAATAAAAAATCGGGAAATTCGTCATACAGATTTTTACAGAATGTGTATGCAAATATAAATCCGTCTGAACAGGGAATTTCACTTGCGCTTTATACTGCTGAAGGAATTTTGAAGGATAAAGGAGCATACAGAGTTCACGGCGGCGGCTTTGGCGGCACAACTCAGAATTTTGTTCCGCTTGAAATGGCAAATGACTTTAAAAAGGAAATCGAAAAGGTATTCGGAGAAGGAAAGTGCCATATATTAAACATCAGAAAATACGGCGGAATACAGGTGTTTTAACAGGCGATTTTTATAAAAAATAAATTTTTTATAAAAATCGAAATTATTGTCCGTCTTTGTAAGCTCCCCCTTGCACAGCTACGGGGGAACTCCCTGCGGTCGTTTTGTCGGTATTTTTCCGACAAGTGAATTGCCGGAAAAATAATTTTAAAAAAATTAAAAAGAGAGGAAATATAAAATGAACAAATATTTAACAGAGCTTATTGACTATGCAATCGAAAGAAAATTAATCGAAAAAGAAGATGAAATATACTGTGCAAACAGAATACTTAATTTAATCGGCGGAGAAAGCTACGAAAGATGCGCTTACGATAAGCATCAGAATATCGAAGAAATCTTAGACGGTCTTCTTGATTTTGCTGCTTCAACAGGCAAGCTTGAGATTGATTCAATCGTTTACAGAGATATTCTGTCGGCTGATATAATGGATGTATTAACTCCGAAGCCAAGCACAGTTATAAAGACTTTCAATTCTCTTTATAACGAGGACCCGAAAAAAGCAACAGAGTATTTTTATGATTTGTCCAGAGACGATAACTACATAATGACAAACAGAGTAAAGAAAAATATTATCTGGAAAACAAACACAAGATACGGCGATATTGATATAACAATCAATCTTTCAAAGCCTGAAAAGGACCCGAAGGCGATTGCGGCGGCAAAGACAATGAAGCAGACAGGCTATCCGAAATGCCAGCTTTGCTGTGAAAACGAGGGCTATGAGGGACACGCAAACCACCCTGCAAGAGCAAACCACAGAATTATTCCTGTAACTCTTGACAACTCACCGTGGTTTTTGCAGTATTCGCCTTATGTATACTACAACGAGCATTGCATACTCTTAAATAAAGAGCATACGCCGATGAAAATAACAAAACAGACCTTTAAAAATCTGCTTTGCTTCGTTGAAAAATATCCGCATTATTTCGTCGGCTCAAATGCAGATTTGCCGATAGTGGGCGGCTCAATTCTTACGCACGACCATTTTCAAGGCGGTAACTATGAGTTTACAATGGCAAAATGTCCCGCTAAATTTACTTGTGAAATCGAAGGCTATTCAGATATTGAGGTTGAAGCTGTTGACTGGGCGCTTACAACAATCCGTTTAAGAGGCGAAAATATCGACAGACTTTGTGAGCTTGGCGATAAAATCCTCACAAAATGGAGAGCGTATGACGATGAGGAAAACGAAATCCTTTCATACACAGACGCTCCACATAACACAATCACACCTATTGCAAGAATGAAAAACGGTAAATATGAGCTTGACCTTATTTTAAGAAACAACAGAACTACCGAGGAGCATCCTTTGGGAATTTTCCATCCGCATGCGGAATATCATTACATTAAAAAGGAAAACATAGGTCTTATAGAGGCTATGGGACTTGCAGTTCTCCCTCCGCGTCTTACCACCGAGCTTGGCGAGCTTACCGATGAGAAAAAAGAAGAAATCGGGCAGGTATTTGCAAAAATCTTAGAAAACTGCGGTGTGTTTAAGGATACTGAAAAAGGAAACAACGGCTTTAAGAAATTTTTATCTGAAATATAAAGGACTATAAAAATGCATTATATAATAAATATTACGGGGAAAAAAGCTAAAGAAGCAGGCTCTTTTTTAGAAAATTATTATAAAAATAAAGGCTTCTCGGTTTTTTTGGATTATTCGGTATATGATGCACTCGGCGGCACTTATGAAAAAGAAAAAAGTGCCGCTGTGTTTTCTTTGCAGAAAATTAACGAATTTAAAAAAACAGATAATAAAAGTCTTTATATTTCCTGCTTCGGTATAGCAGATTTGTCTTTAGGTACGGACTTAATGACAAAAAACCAAATATTTGATTTGTACGACGCTGTTTTCTATATCGGCGATGAAGAAAAATGTGAATATATAAATAACTGGACAGGTCATAACCACCTTCGTATGACAAAAAATACTGATGAGCTTACAGCGGAAACAGATAATTTCATAGGTGAGCCTGTTCATTTTGAAATTGAAAAAAAGTTTATAATAAAATACCCCGATATTTCTTATCTTGACTCTTTAAAAAACGCAAAGGCGGTTTATATAAGTCAGTCGTACATCGAGGAAAACGGAGAAAGAAAAAGGATAAGAAAACGCGGAATTGACGGAGATTTTTCATATTATCTTACTATGAAAAAATCTGTCGGTAATTCATTTAAAAAAATTGAGGAAGAATATAAAATCACAAAGGAAGAATACGAGCGTTTAAAAGCTTTTGATATAAATAATCTTACAATCGAAAAAACAAGATATTGCTTAAGCGAAAATAATACCTATTACGAAATAGATGTATATCCCTTCTGGAACGATAAGGCGGTTATGGAAATAGAGCTGAAGGACGAAAACGAAAGCTATGTTCTTCCGAAAAATATCGAAGTTATACAAGATGTATCGTATGACAAGTCTTACTCAAATTATAATCTTGCACTTATAAGAAAAAATATGAAAAAATTTGCCGTTATCGGAAGAAACTTCGTTGTTGATTGGTTTATTTCGGCAACAAAGCAGTTTTCAAGCCTTAGCTTTGAGGCTGTATATTCAAGAAATTATGAAACAGGAAAGGAATATGCAGACAAATACGGCGTAAAAAAGGTTTATACCGATATATGCTCTTTGGCAAATGATGAGGAAATAGATTTCGTTTATATCGCAAGCCCGAATATTTTCCACAAAAATCAGGCAATAGCGCTTCTTAATGCAAAAAAACATATTATCTGCGAAAAGCCTGCCGTTTTATCCCAAAAGGATATGGAAGAGGTTACAGAATGTGCAAAAAAGAACGACTGCGTTTTTATGGAAGCGATAATACCGAGCCATTCACCTGCGATTATAAAGCTTAAAAACGATATTGAAAAAATAGGGAAGATAAGACATGTATTTTTGAATTACTGTCAGTATTCCTCAAGATATGACAAATTTAAAAACGGAATTATAGAAAATGCATTTGTTTCTTCTTTGGGAAACGGTTCGCTTATGGATATCGGAATTTATCCTGTAAGCATTATGGAATTTCTTTTCGGACTTCCGAAGAAAATTTCTGCACAAAGCTGTTTTTTAGAAAAAAGCATAGATTCAAACGGCGCATTTATAGCTTCTTATGACGGCTTTTTGTGCGAGGTTATCTATTCAAAGGTATCCGACAGCGTTCTTCCGAGTGAAATTCAGGGTGAAAAGGGAAGCGTTGTAATAGAAAAAATGTCAAGACCGTTTTCCTATACAGTAAAATTAAGAAACGGTGAAACAGAAGAAGCAGATTTGAAAGCGGACAAAGAGGATATGTATTTTGAACTGGCAGACTTTTTGTCACAGCTTGACGGAAATAGAACAGATGAATATAACATTCATACAAAAAATGTTTTAAAAATAACAGATGAAATAAGAAAACAGGTCGGAATAAAATATGAAAATACTTGAAAGATATCAGCAGATTGAAAGAAGCATAATAACAAAATACAGAAAAACCATATGGAAAAAATTCACTTCTGCAATAAGCGAATTTGAGATGATAAATGAAAACGACAAAATCGCTGTTTGCATTTCGGGCGGTAAGGATTCCATGCTGATGGCGAAATGTATGCAGGAAATAAAAAGACACGGGCATACTGATTTTGAATTGGAATTTATAGTTATGAATCCGGGCTACAACGAAAAAAACAGGCTGAAAATCGAAGAAAACGCTAAGATTTTAAACATTCCGATAAAAATGTTTGAAACTCAGATTTTTGACATTGTACACAGCGTTACCGAGTCGCCATGTTATCTTTGCGCGAGAATGAGAAGAGGCAATTTGTACGCCTACGCAAAGTCGCTCGGCTGTAATAAAATTGCACTCGGTCACCATTTTGACGATGTTTGCGAAACTGTTCTTATGAGTATGTTTTACGGCTGTGAATTTAAAACAATGATGCCGAAATTACATTCAACAAATTTCGAGGGAATGGAGCTTATAAGACCGCTTTATTTTGTAAATGAGGACGATATAATCTCCTGGAGTAATTACAATAAGCTTGATTTTATCCGCTGTGCCTGCCGTTTTACAGAAAATCTTTCTAAGGAAGAAAACGAAGGAATGTCAAAGCGGCTTGAAATGAAAAATCTGATAAAGGAAATGAAAAAGGTCAATCCGAATGTGGATTTCAATATATACAAAAGCACCTGCAATGTTAATTTAAAAACCTTAATCGGCTACAAGAAGGACGGCAAGGAGTATTCGTTTTTGGATGAATACTGATTTTAAACCGATTGACTTATTTTTTGATTTATGTTAAAATATTATGTGTAAGGACGCAATAAATTCGGGAGGTGTCTGCTTTGAATAACGAAATAATAAATAACGGATTATATAAGACCGTTTCTGTAAATAACCGCAGATACTTGGGAAATAAATATAAGCTGCTGCCTTTTATAAAAAGAGTTGTTGAAAGCGAGTGCGAAGGTATCCAATCGTTTGCTGATATATTTTCGGGAACGGGAGCGGTTTCTTCTGCTTTTAAGGATAAAATTATAATTACAAACGACCTGATGTACAGCAATTATATATGCAATTATGCGTGGTTCGGCAATCAAAGCTACAACCCGCAGCGCGTAATTGATTATATTGTTCACTATAATTCTTTAAATTCCTTTAGCGATAATTATATGACCGAAAATTTTTCCGATACATATTTCAGCTGTAAGGATTGTGCAAAAATAGGCTTTATAAGAGAAGATATCGAGCTTAATTACAGCCTGGGAAAAATCAATGAAAGAGAGAGGGCTTTAATTATAACCGCTCTTCTTTATGCAATGGATAAAATTGCGAATACCTGCGGTCATTACGACGCATACATACAAGGCGCGGAATTTGATAAGGAGCTGGAGCTGTGCGTTCCTTTGGCGGATGTGAATAACAATCCTTTTAATGAATGCTTCAATGAGGATGCAAACGAGCTTGTAAAAAGAAGGTCTGCCGATTTGGTGTACATTGACCCGCCTTATAATTCAAGACAGTATTGCGACGCATATCATTTGCTTGAAAATGTTGCCCGTTGGGAAAAACCGAAGGTTTTCGGCGTTGCGGGGAAAATGGACAGAAGCAACCTCAAAAGCGAATATTGTACAAAAAATGCCGCAAGGTCTTTTGAAAAATTGGTTGAAGCCATTAATGCTAAATATATTTTGCTTTCGTATAATAATATGGCAAAAAAGGGCAACGACCGCTCAAATGCAAAAATAAGCGATGAGGATATTATGCGTATCCTGAAAAATAAAGGTACTGTAAAGGTTTTTTCGGAAAGCTATAAGGCTTTTACAACAGGAAAATCCGATATTTCGGAAAATGAGGAACGCTTGTTCTTGTGCACTTTATTTCAGTAGGAGTAAATAAAATGATACAATCACCGTTAAATTACACAGGCGGCAAGTTTAAGCTGCTGCCTCAGATATTACCGCTTTTTCCTGCAAATATAAATACCTTTGCGGATTTATTTTGCGGAGGCTGTAATGTCGGTATAAATATTGAGTGCAGGAGTGTTATATACAACGATTCGGACAAAAATCTGACAGAGCTTTATAATACTTTTAAAAATTCGGATAAAAAGACGGTTTTTGACCTGATATATAAAATAATAGACGAATACGGCTTATCGCTTGTAAGTGAAAACGGCTACGATTTTTACAGGTGTAACAGCAGTAAGGGGCTTGGAGCGTATAACAAAGATAAATTTCTGAAATTAAGAGCAGAATTTAACGAGAAAACGAAGAACGGAGAATTTGATTCGCATTACTATATAATGCTCTATGTAATTATTGTATATGCCTTTAACAATCAGATTCGTTTTAACGGCAGCGGTGAGTTTAATTTGCCTGTCGGGAAGCGTGATTTTAATAAGAATATGCAAAAGAAGCTTTCCGATTTTATAGACAGAATTAAAGAGCAGGACTGCGTTTTTACCTGCAAGGATTTCAGAGAATTTGATATTTCACATTTTGGTAAAAATGATTTTATATATATGGACCCGCCTTATCTGATTACCTGCGCCTCATATAACGAAAATGGCGGCTGGAACGATTCTGATGAAAGAGCCTTGCTTGATTTTTCGGACAGGATAAACGAAAAGGGAATACGCTTTGCCTTATCCAATGTTTTAAGGAGTAAAGGAAAGGAAAACAGTATTCTGATTGATTGGTTAAATGAAAACAAAGACAAATACAAGGCGTTGCATTTGAATTACAGCTATTCAAATTCAAATTATCAGACTAAAGATAAGACCTCTCGTTCAGAGGAGGTTTTAATAGTTAATTATTAAAAAGGAGGGCAGTTGTTATGGTAATTGAAAAAAATAAAGTATTCAATCTGATGGATACGAACGGAAGAAGAAGCGATGTTCTGAACGCTTTGAAAATTTATCTGGAAATCCTTGCGGAATTAAAGCTTCAATATCCGTCTGAGCTTTGGAAGCCTTATCCTGTAAGTATAAAGGAATTTTTGTTTTATGAAAAAGCTCTGGAAAGATCGGAAGATGTTTTTAAAATACATACAGGCTATGATGAATTTATCAGTGTATTAGGTACAAAATATCAGTCTTTTGTGAACAAAAACGACGAATGGATAAAAGAAAATTTTCTAAAAAACAAAGCTTTGCTGGACGAAGCTGTTGAACAAAGAGCCAGACACTATACAAGTACGCTTGTTAAAATGGGATTTACCGATGCAGACCGTGAGATTACCGAAGCAGGAAATGCTTATTTAAAAGGGCAGCTTGAAAGAGATATCATAGAAGAGCTTCTGCCTCTTGATAATATCAATATTGTTCTTTTAAGACAGCTTATGAAGCTAAAAGTATTTACAACGCCCGATTCGGAAGGAAAAAGAAAATTTTATTCTCCGTTTTTTATGGCGCTTAATCTTCTTTCGGGAGAGCAAAAAACAGACCGCCGTACCTTTGAAATAATTGTACAGGGACTTAACCCTTACTGTGATGAAAATCTGAAAAAGGCAATAACAGAAAATTCAATCACGATTGATGAGCTTGAGCTTTCGGTACGGGATAGGCGTGTTGATGTTCCCGAGGAGCTGTCGGGTAAGTGCGATATTGAATTTTCTTTGTTTGAAAAATATTTTAAAAGCTCAAAGGATAACGACGGCACAAGAAAAAAATATTACGATTTCTTTAGTTCTCTTTTTAATTTCAGAGAAAATAAAACCGCAGAAAATTATGAAAGCCTGCTTAAATGCTTTGAAAAAAACGGCGCAGTTTTAGAAAAGGCATTCGGATTCGGAAAAATGATTTTTGATTTCGGAAGAAAAGACCGCAGATATACGCTTGAAGAATTTATTGAAAAAAATTCCGAACACCATTTGCTTACTTCCGATGCATTTGTTGAAAGCTTTTATACTGATTTTTCAATTTCAAAATGGCTTGACGGAATAAAGGAATATTCTGATACAACTATCCGTTTATTGAGCGCCGTGGGATTATTCAGCTTTAAAAATTCTCCCGAGCTTTCATTTTCCGAGATTATTTCCGTTATTTTTGATTCCGATATGCTAAATAAAAATATTTTCGGAGAGCTTACAGAGAAGGAATTTTTGGAGTATGAAGGCGGTTATTTTTGCAAAAATACTTCAATCGGTGATATACTAAGCCTTTCCGAAGCTGAAACGGAAAAAATCTTAAAAGCACTTGAATATTATCTTGGAGTAAGCGGCATTTACGGAATAAAAAAAGTGCTTTCGGACAAGAAGCACGAAGCTTTCATAAAGCATATTGACAGTAAATATCCAAAAGAAAAAATTATGGAGCTTTTGAAGTTGTTTTCAGACAGGAAAAACGACCCGAAAATAAAAAAAGCGGTCAACGATTCTGCAAGCGTTCCGACGATATATGAGTATATAATCGGAATTGCGTGGTATTATATATCGGGTAAAAGCTTTGATTTGTACAACAGCCTTAATCTGACGATGAGTGCGGACTTTGAGCCTATTATTCACGCAGGCGGTGGAGAAGGCGACATAGTTATAGATTATGAGGATATTGTTTTAATGCTTGAGGTTACCCTTATGAAAAAGTATGCGCAGAAAAGAGGGGAGTGGGAGCCTGTTTTAAGACATTCGCTTAACCTTAAAGCTGCAAAAGCGCCAAAGGAAACAATAACCTTTTTCATTGCTGATGAATTGGATTATAATACGATAAATATATGGAGAGCGGTTGCAGCCGTACAGCTGGAATCTACCGACACACATAAAAAGGTGGACGGCGTTGTGATTATGCCTTTTACAAATAAAGACATATACGCGTTTTTAGATAATAACACGCCTCTTGTTTCCATTATAAATAATGTTAAGGCTTCTTTTCTGAAAATTCCGAAAATAACGGATAATAAATGGCGGGAAGATGTTCTTCACAGTCTTCATATATAAAAAATAAAAATAAATTACAAAAAAATGTAGACAAACAGCGAAATGTTTGGTATAATAATTGAGTATGACTTAATAGGAAAGGAAAAATGAAAAATGAAATTAAATAAAAAAATCTTTTCAGCAATTCTGGCAAGCGGTATTCTTGTTACAAGTGCGGCTGCAGCCGAGATGACTCCGATAGACGCGGCAAAAAATGCGTTTTGCATAAAGGCGGACGGTACATATCTCTCTTCTGAGAACTATGTTTACAATAACGCTGTTTATGTTCCTTTAAGAGATGTATGCGAAGCTTTGGGAGCAGAGGTTTTGTGGGATAATGACACAAGAACAATAACCGTTACATCGGGAAAAGAGAAAAGCGATAAATACAACGGTGAATATTTCAGCCAAGCGGCAGAAAATCTTGCACAGCTTCCTGCATATTTTGATTCGGTTAAAATCATTATAGACGGTAAAGAAACAGCGGGAACATCGTTTATATTAAATGATAAAACATATGTTTCTGCTGATGTGATTGCACAGGCTTCTTCGCATATATATTTAGACCGTACTACTACATCTCTGAGAGTTTATTCAGACTCATACAACACAGATGACAGCTTTGCTTCATACGGTGACAAAAAGCTTACAAAAGAAGAATTTATGGAAATCGTAAGCTTTGTTTATCAGGGCGATATAACAGCGCCAATGTCAGACGGCTTTGCTGCTTTGGATAATTATCTTTTGTTTAACGACGCAATAGTCAGCGTTGCCAAAGACGCAGGCATAGATATGTCGGAAGAAACCTTGAATGAGTTTTATAAAGAATATCCGATTGAAAAGGTTTCACCTGTTGAAGCACTTGAAAATACAGACAGCGTTAAAGAAAATATTTTGAATTATTACTATGCATACAAAAATCTCAGCGAAAAAATGGGTACGCTTTATACTCCGACAGATGAAGAACTTAACGAAATATATAAAACCTATCCTTACGCAAATAAGCTGACTCTAAAGGCACAGCATATCCTTATTTCAAAGGATGAAGCAGGGGAAGGCCTTAAGAAAATCGAAAGCTTACTCAAGGAAGCAAGAAAAGAAGGTACTGATTTTACAGAGCTTATGATTGCAAATTCCGAAGACCCGGGCTCACAGTCTCAGCCTGAAGGATATATTTTTTCCGAGGGTGAAATGGTAGACGAATTTTATGAAGCGGCATTAAATACTCCTGTTGGTGAGATTTCAGATGTTTTTGAAAGCACATACGGATACCACATTGTGAAAAAAATTGCACATTGGGAAAACGGAGTTCCGATGGAAGAAATAAAGGACCAGCTTATCTCGGTATACAGCTCGATTGAAGTTGACGAAAAGCTTATTGAGGCTATTAAAAACAGCGACGCATGCTATGACACACAGGCTGTTACAAACGAAGTTGTAAAAATAATTCTGGAACAGCAGGCTGTCTCTGAAGCAGATAAATCATAATGAAAGGGAATAGATAAAATGGATAACAAGAAATTAGTTCAGGATATTACAGCGATGGATGAGGATTTTGCGAAATGGTATACCGACATTGTGAAAAAAGCAGACCTCGTTTCATATTCATCGGTTAAAGGCTGTATGATTATAAGACCGTACGGCTATGCAATTTGGGAAAATATACAGAAAATTCTCGATAAAAAATTCAAGGATACAGGGCATGAGAATGTTTATATGCCTATGTTCATTCCGGAAAGCTTACTCAATAAGGAAAAAGACCATGTTGAAGGCTTTGCGCCTGAGGTTGCATGGGTAACTCACGGTGGAAATGAAAAACTCCAGGAAAGACTTTGTGTTCGTCCTACAAGTGAAACACTGTTCTGTGACCATTATGCGTCTATTATCGAATCACACAGAGATTTACCGAAAAAATATAATCAGTGGTGCAGCGTTGTAAGATGGGAAAAAACAACAAGACCGTTCCTTCGTTCATGTGAATTTTTGTGGCAGGAGGGACACACTGCTCACGCAACCGCAGAAGAAGCACAGGAAGAAACCATTACAATGCTCAATGTTTATGCTGACTTTTTAAAGGATTATCTTGCAATTCCTGTTGTTAAAGGTCAGAAAACAGAAAAGGAAAAATTTGCAGGTGCAGTTTCTACCTATACCGTTGAAGCGCTCATGCACGACGGTAAAGCATTGCAGTCGGGTACATCGCACAACTTCGGAGACGGCTTTGCAAAGGCTTTTGAAATACAGTATACTAATAAGGAAAACAAGCTTACGCATGTTCATCAGACCTCTTGGGGAGTTTCAACAAGACTTATAGGTGCAATAATTATGGTGCATGGTGATAACGAAGGGCTTGTTCTTCCTCCGAATATCGCGCCTATTCAGGTTGCGCTCATTCCTATCGCTCAGCATAAAGAGGGCGTTTTGGAAAAATGCGCAGAAGTTAAGGAAAAGCTTTCTGATTTCACAGTTAAGCTTGACGACAGCGACAAGTCACCGGGCTGGAAGTTCTCTGAATATGAAATGAAGGGTGTTCCGCTTCGTATAGAAATGGGACCGAAGGATATCGAAAATAATCAGGCTGTCCTCGTTCGCCGTGATACAAGAGAAAAAACAGTTGTATCGCTTGACAATATAAAAGAAGAGGTTAAAGCTATGCTTGATACAATCCAGGCAGACCTTCTTAAAAAAGCAACAGCGCACTTAGAGGAAACAACAAGTGTTGCTCATGATTACGATGAATTTAAGGATATCGCTGAAAATAAGCCCGGCTTTATAAAGGCTATGTGGTGCGGCGAGCTTGACTGCGAGCTTAAGATAAAAGAAGACACAACAGTAACAAGCCGTTGTATTCCTTTCGTTCAGGAAAATATTTCCGATAAATGCGTTTGCTGCGGCAAGCCTGCTAAAAAAATGCTCTATTGGGGAAAAGCGTATTAATGAAATCAAATATGTCAGTTTTATCTCAAAAGCTTAGTATTTAAACCGTTCAGTCGTTCTATGCGGTCTGCGACCGCAATGAATTGCCTGATGGCATGAATTGAAATCAGAGATTTCATGAATTGCACCTTCGGTGCATGAATTGTGCTTACGCACATTACAGGCAATTCAATTCATGGAGCGAAGCGAGAATTCATGATGGCACATCAATTCATGACAACAGAGTTGTCAATTCATTAAAAAAGTTTTGCATCTAAACCTTATATCCCTCATATAGGGAGATTGTGTCGAATTTTGTCGAAAAAAGAAAAGAGGTAAAGCAATGAGCAATTTAATTGCAAAAGAATACAAATGTTTTGAAGATATAAAGCATATTAAAGAAGATGGAACAGAATATTGGCTTGCAAGAGAATTGGCAATTGTTCTGGATTATAACAAATGGGAAAATTTTCATAAAGTTATAAAACGTGCAATGATTGCTTGTGAAAACAGCGGACACGACATTACTTACGATTTTCCTGAGGTCAGGAAAATCGTAAAAGCAGGTGCGTCTGAAAAACCTGTGACAGATTATGAACTTACAAGATATGCTTGCTATTTGATTGTTCAGAATGGCGATCCGAGAAAAGAAGTGATTGCACTTGGACAAACATATTTTGCTATACAGACATATAGACAAGAAGTGGCTGACAGATTTAATCAGCTTGATGAAGATAGCAGAAGATTAGTTGTTCGCGGAGATA
>CAZHZL010000013.1:0-44029 GCA_964537245.1 uncultured Oscillospiraceae bacterium | reverse complement strand
AAGCAAGATTTCCTATCCGCGGTGTTAAAAAGATTTTGTTTTATTGTAATAGAGACGGACTATTCTTTATAAATACCATAAAAGGAATTGATGATAAAGAATGCTGCTACGATGATACAGAAGAGAGACGCGAATTAGAACAAGCCGCAAAAATGTTGCTTGGGTAAATCCAAATTGAACAAAAGCCTTGAAAATTTTTGAAAACTGCGATAAAATATACATCACAAAATAAAAATAATTTAAAGACTTCGGTTTGTAGCGGATAATACATATGCTTCGTGCGGATATTGAAACAACAGTATCACCGATTGTCGGCACAGAAAGACAGTCGGAAGAATTAGTTAGATATTTGCTTTCTGATTATGAAGAAAATCCTTCAAAAATATGGGAAACAAATATTTTCGGAAAATCTTTAAATGAGTTAGTCAATGAAGGACTTCAGAATAAATTATCTGCAATGCCTGAGGACGCAAGAGGGAAGCTAAGAGAGACTGTAACAAAAATTATAAACGAAGGCTCAGGCGGACTTATCTGCATAATACTTTAAAAGCTGTAGGCACATAAGAAATAAAAAATAAAACATAATTATATAAAATAAAGGCGAGTATGGAGAAGAAAATAGTTGCTTAACTATTGGAGCAGCAAGTATCTTCCGAACGGTGCAACGGGCGGCGCAATCAGCCTGAAGCTTGCAGCGTTTCGCATACGGTTATAAATTAAATATGATTTCTTTTATATTTAAGCGGTGAGGATATTTCTTAAGATGAAAGCCGTTTTATTAAACTTTAAATTTTATTTAGGCGGTTGCGATAATTTTCACAATCGCCTGCCATTTTTTAAAAAAGAGATTTATAAAATGGATAAAATTCGTGTTGGCGTTATTGTAAGATTTTTGAAAAACGGAAGATGCAGAGCAAAAATCGGACATCATAATTACAGAGTATTTGGTACAGAGGGATATATGGAAAGGATAGACAGATTTGAAAAGCCTGTTATCAGATACAACCCTTTTTTATGCTTTTAATAAAAAAATATTGACATTTAAAAATAATGTGATAAAATGTAGTTGTAAAATTTATACATAAACGAAAATAATCATTATTCATAAAAACAGGAGATTTTTTAAAATGAAAAAAGTAACATCATGGAAAGAACTCACATTAAGAGAAAAAATCGGACAAACGGTAATATGTCTGTGCGAAACTGATAAGCACATTGAAATGTGCGGAAGCATAGAGAAATTTTTGAAAAAATATCCGGTAGGTGGTATTTTTAATAATGGAGGTATCGTTAAAGGTCTTCTAACAGGCTCAAATCCCGATATAAAAAATATTGTGAAAAAATATAATGAACATCTTCGTGTTCCGCTTTTTTTAACAGCTGACCACGGCTCGTTTGTTAATAATCTCAAAATTGAGCTTCCTCCTCAGATGGCACTTGGTGCAGCAGATGATGAAGAGCTTGCATATAAAGCAGGCGTATTCAAGGCTGAAGACGCTAAACACACAGGTATTCACTGGCTTTTCTGGCCTGTATGCGACCTCAATATGTCTAAGCTTAGTCCTGTTACAGATATCCGTTCCGTAAGTGATAACGCTGATTTAACTACCAGAATTGTTAAAGCGGAAGTTAAAGCAATGAGAGATTGCGGTGTTATTGCGACGCTGAAGCACTATCCCGGCACAGCTTACAACGAATATATTGATCCGCACCTTGCGGCATACGATAACGAAACACCGATTGATTTGTGGAGAAATACATACGGAAAAATGTATAAGGAGCTGTTTATGGAAGGCGTGCCTTCGATAATGATAGGTCATATAAATCTGAAGGAATATCAGACCGAAACTGTTGACGGAGTATACCCTGCCGCAACTCTTTCATATGAGCTTACAACGAAGCTTCTCAGAGAAGAACTTGGTTTTAAAGGCGTAACAGTTACCGACGCACTTGTTATGGGTGGATTTTCGGGAACAAAGGCTGTTGAAAATACAGTGAGATGTTTCTTAAGCGGAAACGATGTTCTGTTGTGGCCTTGCTATGAATATATTGATGAGATGGAAAAGCGTATTCTTTCGGCTGAAATTGACGAAAGCATACTTGACGCTGCCGTTGAAAGAATATGGAATCTCAAAAAAGAATATGGGATTATTGATGAAATAGAGCTTGAATCTGACGCAGACGAAAAGCTTTTTACAGAAACTGTTGAAGAAATATCGGAAAAATCGCTTACACTTGTGTGCAATGAAAATAACCTTGTTCCTGTTAATAAAAATAAGATTAAAAATGTTTATATTGTCGGCGTTACACCTGACGACAAGCAGTATGAAGAGTTGTGCTTGCTTAAAGCTGAATTTGAAAAATACGGCTGTAATGTCACGATGAGAAGAAATGCATGGACGAGTGATGTGGAAAAGGCAGGAGATGAAAATGACCTTATACTTTTTGCACTTTGCCGTACAATGCATAAACCGATAGGACCGCTAGATTTCTGGGGCGAGGAAGCAACATCAATCTGGGCGTCAAACTGCTCGGATAAGAAAAAAACCATTGTTGCAAGCTTCGGAACACCTTATTTATACAGATATTATAAAAATTCAAAAATAGCTTATGTGAATGCATATTCATCTACACCGTATGTAATAAAGGCTTTTGTTAAGGCGGTTTTTGGAGAAGCTGATTTTGAAGGAAAATCAAGTGTAGAATTGTAAAAAAAACGGAGGTAACTTTATTATGATATATAAAGGCAATTATTTAAGAGAAATATCTTTTCCGCTTGGGGGAATAGGAAGCGGAAGCATTGGTCTTGAGGGGAACGGAAGCTTATCCGACTGGGAAATCTTCAACAGACCTGATAAGGGAAGCATAAACGGTTATACACATATTGCCGTAAAGGTAAAAACAAAGGAAGGTACATTTGTAAAGCTTCTGAACAGTGATTCTGAAAAGGAGCTTTCAGGTCGTTATACGAAATCTGTTCACAGTGCGACAGGAAGCTTCGGGCAGGGCGCTGACCGTTACCATATGAGCGGTTTTCCGCATTTTAAAAGCTGTGAATTTAAAGGTGAATTTCCGATTGCAGAGCTTACATTTACTGATGAGAGCTTTCCGGGAAAGGTTTTGTTGCGTGCGTTTAACCCGTTTATACCGCTTGACAGCAAAAATTCGAGTATTCCTGCAGCTTTTTTTGAAATTGAATACAAAAACGAAAGCAATGAAGAGGTTGAATTTCAGGGAGTTTTCTCTTTGACAAATCCGTTTGAAATATCAAAAAACGAAATTGTAAAATCGGGAAACATAACCTCTGTCAAGCTTATAAATGCAGGTAAAAAGCCTGATGAAAAATTATACGGAGACCTTTCTCTTTCCTGTGAGGACGCAAGCTGTGCGCAGAAATATTGGTACAGAGGTGCATGGATGGACGGACTTTCTACCTTTTGGAATGAATTTTCAAACACAGACGGCTTTATTCCGAGAGATTATGAGGACAACGGCTCAAAGGATGTTTGCAGTGTTTCAAAAACACTTTCTTTAAAGCCCGGAGAGAAAAATAAAATCCGATTTGTTGTTTCTTGGAATATTCCGAATAATTATAACTATTGGAGCAGCGAGGCTGAAAAATTAAAGGATATGACATGGAAAAACTACTATGCAGCTGTTTTTTCGGATTCAGTTGAATCGGGTCAGTATTCCGTTAAAAATTGGGACAGCTTGTATGAAAAAACAAAAGTATTCAAGGACGAGCTTTTTTCATGCACCGTGCCTGAGACAGTCAAAGATGCCGTAGCTTCTACTATGTCTGTTCTGAAGTCTCCGACTGTATTCAGACTTGAAAACGGAGAGTTTTACGGCTTTGAAGGTGTGCTTGAGCAGTATGGCTCATGTGAGGGCACATGCCAGCATGTGTGGAATTACGCATATGCTCTTTGCTTTTTGTTTCCTGAGCTTGAACGCTCAATAAGAAACCTTGAGTTTAAATATGCCACAAAGGAATCGGGTGAAACCGGATTTCGTCTTAAACTGCCGCTTGGAAGAGACCCGTGGAAATTCAGAGCCTGCGTTGACGGACAGATGGGCTGTGTAATAAAAACCTACCGTGAATGGAAAATTTCCGGAGATAATGAGTGGCTCAGGGAAGTGTGGCCGACTGTACAGAAAATAGTCGAGTTTGCGTGGAGTGAAGAAAATCCTGACAAGTGGGATTTGGACAAGGACGGAGTTTTGGAAGGAAGGCAGCACCATACGCTTGATATGGAGCTTTTCGGTCCGTCATCATGGCTTGAAGGCTTTTATCTGGCAGCTTTGAAATCAGCGGCAGAGATGGCTGAATTTCTGGGGTATAAAGATAAAGCTGATGAATATATTAAGCTTTTTGAAAAGGGCAAAAAATGGAGTGAAGAAAATCTTTTTAACGGAAAATATTTTGTTCAGAAGATTGATATAAACGATAAGTCCATTGTGGACAGCTTTGACTGCGCTTCTACATATTGGAACGAAGAAAGAAACGAAATAAAATATCAGATTGCAGATGGAAGCTCTATTGACCAGCTTACTGCACAGTGGCACGCAAATATCTGCGGATTAGGCGAAATTTTTGACAATAAGCAGGTAAAAATCGCATTGGAAAATATGATGAAAAACAACTATAAGGCTTCAATGCGTGAAGTTACAAATATGTGGAGAATATTTGCTGTAAATGATGAAAGCGGTGCTATAATCTGTGATTACCCCGAAGATACATACAAGCCGGTTATCCCTATTCCATACTGTGAGGAATGTATGACAGGCTTTGAATATCAGCTTGCGGGACTTCTTATAAGCGAGGGATATGTTGAGGACGGCTTAAAAATCGTTGAAGCTATCCGTGACCGTTATGACGGAAAAAAGAGAAATCCGTGGAACGAAATAGAGTGTGGAAGTAATTATGCGCGTGCAATGGCAAGCTTTGCAATTCTTCCGATTATAAGCGGCTTTTCGTTTGATATGCCTCATAATAAAATCGGCTTTAAGCCTGTTGTTTTGAAAAACAATTTTAAAAGCGTATGGTTTTTGGGAACAGGATGGGGAAATGTTATTGTATCAGACAGTTTTGTGAAAATAAATGTGATTGACGGAAAGCTTGACTTATCTTGTCTTGAATTAAAGCTTTCAGAAAAACCTGACAAGCTTATCATAGACGGTAAAGAAAAGGAATTTACTTTTGAAAACAGCAATATTATCTTTGATAAAACAACGGTAGAAAGCGGTATTGAAGTAATTATTTAATAAATAAACAATATTTTTTTATAAAATCCCTAAAAATTTGAGATATATCCTAAAAAATTGCAGTTTACTTTTGGTTTTTGACATGTTAAAATAATTATAACACTTATTGTTACAGGAGGAACTGCATATGGAAAAGTGGGCAAGGATAAAATATCAGCCTTGTATACCCTTGGGGAATAATAACTCAAAGTTGACAGGCAGCAGTGAGCATATTGAGCTTTCACGGAGGGCTGCATGCGAGGGAACTGTGCTTTTGAAAAACGAAAGAAAAGTGTTACCCTTGAAAAAAGGAACAAAAGTTGCAATTTTCGGAAATGCACAGATTGATTACATAAAGGGAGGCGGCGGAAGCGGTAATGTTTACTGCAAATATGTAAGAAATATTTACGAGGGGCTGTCTCTTAAAAAGGAAAAAGTTCAGATTTTTGAAAAATTATCGCTTTTTTATAAGGACGCTGTTGAAAAATTATTACAATCCGGTGAAAAGAGCGGAAGACTTATTGAAACTGAAATCCCAAAAGCTTTGCTTAAAGAAGCAATGGACTTTACAGATACTGCGATTATTACTTTAAACAGATATTCCGCAGAAGCTGAGGACAGAAAAAATGATGGCACAGACGCTTATTTTGTTCTTAGCAGTCAGGAAAAGAAGATGATTGAAACTGTTGAAAACAGCTTTAAAAATGTTATTGTTCTTTTAAACACAGGCGCTATGATTGATACCTCGTGGTTTTATGACAATGATAAAATAGCTTCTGCTCTTATGGTGTGGCAGGGCGGTATGGAAGGCGGACTTGCTGTTGCAGATGTGCTTGTAGGTGATGTTAATCCATCAGGTAAGCTTGTTGATACCTGTGCAAGAAATTTTGAAGACTATCCGTCATCTGAAGGCTTCCACGAATCTGAGGATTATGTTAAATATACTGAGGATATTTTTGTAGGTTACCGCTATTTTGAAACTGTCCCCGGTAAGAAGGACTGCGTAATATATCCTTTCGGGTACGGTCTTTCATATACAACCTTTGAGCTTTCAAATATGGCGGCAAATGCAGTAGGGGATAAGCTTGTTGTAAGTCTTGATGTAAAAAATACAGGTGATTACGACGGAAAAGAGGTTGTTCAGGTTTATTACAGCGCACCGTCGGGAAAGCTGACGAAGCCTTCAAAGGAGCTTTGTGCTTTTAAGAAAACAAAGCTGTTACAGCCGGGAGAAACCGAAAGCTTACTTATTTATTTTAACATTAACGATATGGCTTCCTACGACGATACAGGAGCAGTGCAGAAATCTGCTTATGTTATGGAAAAGGGCGAATATAAAATCTTTGTCGGAAATTCCGTAAGAGATGTTAAGGAACTTGAATATAAATATATTCTTTCGGAAAATGTTGTGACGCAGCAGCTTACAGAATATTGCACACCGCAAAAGCTGACGAAGCGTCTTACAGCAAGCGGAGAATATATTGATGTTCCCGATGAAAATCCGACAAGAAAAACATTCCCTTGTGAATATGTTAACGAAAGAAAAATTCCTAAGGAAGAAGACCGTAAAATGCTTATAGATGTATATAACGGTGATATTTCTTTAGATGATTTTATTTCACAGTTAACCGATGATGAGCTTATGCATTTGCTTATTGGTAAGAAAAATACCGGAGTTGCAAATACTGACGGAATGGGAGGTCTTTTGGAATATGGTATTCCTACACCTATGACTGTTGACGGACCGGCAGGGGTAAGAATTCGTCCTGATACAAGCGTGAGAACAACGGCATTCCCTATTGCAACAATGATTGCGTGCAGTTGGAACTGTGATATAATGGAAGAGATTGGTAAAGCGGGAGGACTGGAAGCTAAGGAAAATAATCTTTCAATGTGGCTTACACCTGCACTTAATATTCACAGAAGTCCTCTTTGCGGAAGAAACTTTGAATATTTTTCTGAGGACCCGCTTATTTCTGGAAAAATGGCTGCTGCAAAGGTGCGGGGAATTCAGTCTGTCGGAATTGCAGCAACGGTGAAGCATTTTGCCTGCAACAATAAAGAAACCAACAGAAAAAATTCTGATTCTGTCGTATCTGAAAGAGCATTGAGAGAAATTTATTTGAAGGGCTTTGAAATTGCAGTGAAAGAAGCACAGCCTAAGCTTCTTATGACATCTTATAACTTAATAAACGGAGTAAGAGCTTCAGAAAACAGCGAGCTTTTGTCAGGTATTCTCAGAGCTGAGTGGAGATATAAGGGCCTTGTTACAACTGATTGGTGGAATTATGCTTCTGCAGCGAAAGAAAAAATTGCAGGCAATGATATCCGTATGCCTTCAAGCTTTTACAATAACCATCAGGTTTTAGATGATGGAAGGGTAGAAGGTGTTGACCGCAATAATCTTGCAATTTGCGTTAAGAGACTTTTAGAAATGATTTTATGGTTTGAATAAAAAGGAAAGGTGTGTAAAAAAATGAAATTAAAATTAATGACTTTTAATATTTGCCACGGTGAAGACTATGAGCATTTTCTTGAAAATAAAGAGGAAATTATCAATCTTGAAAAATTCGGAAGCTACATAAAAAGCATGGACAGAGATATTATCGGGCTTAATGAGGTAAGAGATTATTATGAGCCTGACCCTGACTATCCGGCTGAAGCTAAAATTTTGGGTGAGCTTACCGGCAGAAATTATATTTTTGCAAAAGCTATTAATATGCCGGGACCGTACGGAAATGGATTTTTGACAAAGTATCCTATAAAATCTTATGAAATTATACCTATTCCTGACCCTGAGATTAAGGATGAGGATGTATATTACGAAACACGCTGCTTACTTAAAGTTGTACTTGATATAGGCAAGGATATTACAGTTTTTGTAAGTCATTTTGGTCTTGCAAAGCAGGAAAGAAGACTGGCTGTCAAAACTGTTATTGAAGAAGCAAAAAAGGTTACAACACCTGTTATACTTATGGGAGATTTCAATCTCCAGCCAACAGATGAAATTATTGCTCCTTTGTATGAAAATTTCAACGAAGCATTTGCAGAGAATAACCCATTCACATTCCCTTCAAATGACCCATGTGTGAAAATTGATTACATTTTTTACAGTAAGGATATAAAGCTTATTTCTTCGGAAGTAAAACGAGATGTTGTTTCAGACCATTGTGCCGTTCTTGCTGATTTTGAAGTTTAGGCGGAGGCAATTATGGTAGTAACAAATCCTAGCGTAGCGGAGCTTATTGAAATTGAAAGAATGTCTAATACTATATTTCTTGATAACAGAGAAGCTGAGAGCATGAAACGCCGGTTTCCGGATTTATATAACAAGAAAAACCGCAGTCATATTCTTATAATGAAGGAAAATAAAGAAATTGTGGCTGTGCTTAACTGGTATATGGCGCATATAAAATGCGAGGAAAGCATATTAACCTTCGGTTGTATCGGCGGAGTTTGTACAAAGCCCGAGTATCGAGGAAGAGGATACGGCGATATTCTTGTCAAAGAAGCTTACAGAAGCATGGAAGAGGCAGGCGTTAGCGTATGTCTTATTTCAGGGGACAGAGGTCTGTATCTCAGAAATAAAGCCTACAAGTTAGGAATGGAATACGAATGTAGATTTCAGGAAGCTGAAAAATGCGACAGAGTTGTTCATACAAATAAAGACCTCGGAAAATGTGCAGATAAAATTAGCTATATATATAACTGCGAGGATATAAGATTTATCCGTTCACATGAGCATACAGTGAGTATTCTTGGCGGTATAGAATCTGTTCATCACCGTGCAAAAGCAGAGATATATAACACGAAGGAAGCATATGTTGTCATCGAAAACTGTCCTGATGACGAAAGTGTTTTAAGAATTTTGGAGTATTGCGGACCTGAAAAAGAGGTTTATGAAATCATAAAGAATATAATTTTTGAAAGAAAAGTAAAGCTTTACGGAAACATAGCTTTAAGAGACGGTTTTCTTTTGAGTAAGGCTTATGAAAAGAAAGCTAAAAATTATAATGGAACGATACGCATTATCGACTCCAAAAGGTTATTTTCACAGCTTAAATACAGATTTTTGAGATTTGGGATTAAAAACGCGAAATGTATCAGACAGGATGACGAATATATAATTGATTTTGAATCGAAAATGAAAACAGTATCAGATGAAGAGCTTCATAAAATGATTTTTGGGGATATCGGAGACGAATATAAAAATGAGCTGTTTCCGATAGATATTCCTATTGTATCAGGTATAGATTCAGTATAAAAAAACAGAGGCAGAGGATTTTTCCTCTGCCTCTGTTTTTTTATCTTATACTCTGATATTGTTTTTTATACTCTTTCGGGTTTGAGCCTATATTTTTCTTAAATATAGTGTAGAAATAATTTTCGCTGTTAAAGCCGCACATTTTGGCTATTTTTGCATTTGTAAAATCCGTTTCGCGAAGCAGCTTTATGGCATAATTAAGTCTTTGCTCCAAAAGATACTTATTAAATGTTACATTGTTGAAATGCTGCTTGAATTTTTTTCCAAAATGAGCAGCAGTAATATTGAAGTATTCTGCCGCACTCTGAACGCAGAAATCAGGATTTGAAAATTCTTTTTCTATAATATTTTTTGTTTCCTCGACAAAATTGTTTTTCATATTCGGGTTTTCTGTCGGTTTTGAATATTCAATTGAGCCGATAAGCAGGTCTGAAATTTCAAAAATTGTTTCACAGGAAAGAAGCGTTTCAAGTGTGTTATATTTTACGAAAATATCAGGTGTGTTGCGCACTTCGTCAGATATTGCAAAGAAAAGATTGAAATACCATTTTTTTGTATCGGCGCAGTTGTTTTTGATTATATAGTGTGAAAATTCTTCAATATAGCTTTTAACCGATTCCATATCATAGGTTTTGATTTTTTCTATAATTTTTCTTTGTATCTCTTCAGGATATTCTAAGGTTTCAGACCGTTCAGTATCTGAAAGCAGAAGTGTGCGGTCAGTTTTTATAAAGCTGTAATTCTGCGCTTCTATAAGTGAGGCAATCTGTCCCTGAACATTTTTTATATTTCCGGACATATTTCCTATTGTCACAAAAACCTCAATATCAAAATTTGTTTTAATAGCGTTTGCAAAAAAGTTTGTTTTACCTATAACGCTTGTATAATTGAAAGGCGTTGCACTGTAAAGAAGGATACCTATCAGGTTTAGTCCCATATTTACTGTTTTTACATGACTGACATTTTCCATAACTTCGTTTATAATATTTTCAAAGCCGTATTTGTAAAGAGAAATATCATCGTCGGATATACTTGAATCAAAATCCTTGATTCTTACAACAAGCGGAAGAAAATAATGTGTTTTCTTAGTTGAAAAATATTCCTTCAAATCGTTTGAATCTGTTTTTACAAGCATTTCGCCGTTAAATATTTTTTGAAAAATTCGGTTTATATTAACATCTCTGTGTTTGCTTTCAAGAATCCTATTGCTTGATATCAGCTTTTTTTGCTGACTGTAAAAATAATAAACTATTACAAAAATCAAAACAGCGAGCATAATGGCAAGAAGAATAAGAAATGCACCTGTGCTTAAAGTTTTTGCAAGAACATCTGAAAGCTTCAAAATACTGATAACCGAATAGTATTCTGTTGAATCTTTTATAATAAGATTGTTTCCTTTGTATTCAAGTGCTTTGCTGTTTGAATTTTTAATAATCGGTATAAGGCTTTTGTCATAATTATAATTTGAGGTTATAATCTCTTTGTCCGAATTTAGAATAATCGTTCCGTAGAAAATAGGGTAGGAGTGATTAAGGTAATTCTGTATATAATTTTTTTCCGATATAATATATGTAAGTATGTGACCTCTGTAATCATTATAAGAAAATACGATATATTTTTCATATTCATTAAGCTCAGCGATTGAAAGTGATATACCGCCGGGGATTTTTTTGAGTGCAAAAGAATAATCAGGATATGTTTTTAAAAATTCATCATAGCTCATTTTCTTTTGGGCGCGGTTTGAGTATATTATTTCATCTTCCGGCATGCTTATGAAAAAAGAATCAATATAAGAACCGATTGTTGATTCATTAACTGTGCTTCCTATCTGATAAACAGCTTCAAGGTCGTGAATATCAGATTTTTTTGTGAGATATGCGTTTACATTTTTATTTGTAAAAAGCTGATTTGATATTTTCATTATATTATAGTGAAAATCCGTTGTTTTTGTGAGAACGGTTTCGTTATATAATGTTGCATAGTTAATCTGAAATTTTAAAGATACATTATAAAAATATACACTGAAAATTACAACAAAAAGTATTACTGTGGAAAAAATCACAGCAAGGTCAGTATATCTTTTTTTCTTCTTATCATAATGCTTTTTCATCTTTTGTTTGACTCCCCTCGGTCTAAACTTGCTATCATATTATAACATAAGAATTTTAAAATATCAAGTGCAATAATTTAAAAAAATCTTCAATATTTAGTTATGTCGGGAACAAAACGCCTAAAATTTAAATCTTTTTGAAAGAATCCCTAAAAATTGTAGATTTATCCCTAAATATTGCAGTTTACAATTTTAAAGGCGAAGTGGTATAATGAAATAGACGAAAAAGGAGGTACAAAAAATGATTTTCAAAAAACAAAAGGCAGGTACAACCGGAAAGATTAAGAAGGACCAGTGGGCTCTGGCTTCAATGCAGCTTCCGGCTATTCTGCTTCTTCTTATTTTTGCATATATACCGATGTTTGGTATTATAGTTGCATTCAAGGATTTAAAGTTCAGTCTCGGTATATGGGGAAGTCCCTGGAACGGAATTGATAATTTTAAATTCCTTTTCAAATCAAACAGCTTATTCATACTTTTGAGAAATACAATAGGTTATAATCTTATCGGAATGTTTCTGGGACATCTGATACCTATAATTCTTGCATTGTGTTTAGAGCGCGTAAAGAAGCATAAGTACCTGATAAAAACTTATCAGAGCGGAATGTTTCTTCCGTACTTTTTATCATGGATAGTTGTTTCTTATTTCACACTTTCGCTTTTCGACTACAAAACGGGTATTTTGAATAACCTTGTTACAATGCTCGGAGGAGAGAAAATAGCTTTCTACAACGAGCCTAAATACTGGCCGTTCATTCTGATATTCTTTGCAGTATGGAAGGGCGTAGGTCATACAACTCTCGTTTACTACGGCTCGCTTCTGAGTATAGACCCGTCGTTATATGAAGCGGCAACAATAGACGGCTGCAGTTACATCAAAAGAGTGTGGTACATATCTCTTCCGCATCTGACGCAGGCTATCGTTATACTTGTCCTTCTTGGATTAGGCAGTATTTTCCGCTCGGATTACGGACTTTACTACTTCATTCCGAGAGATACCGGTGTGTTACTTAAGGTTACCGATACGCTTGATACATATATTTTCAGAACACTCAGAAACGCAACAAATGTCGGACTTTCTTCCGCAATTGCGTTTATGCAGTCGATTGTAGGCTTGGTTTTTGTAATTGTAGGTAATACATTAGCAAGAAAAGTTGACCCTGATGTAGCGTTATTTTAAGGAGATGATAGCATGATAGAAACAAGACGATCAAAATTTTTATATTCTTCACTGGCAAACTTTTTGCTTGTTTTAACAACTTTTCTTTGTGTTATACCGTTTGTAGTTGTTATATCGGCTTCTTTTTCAACTGAGCAGATGATTATAGACCACGGTTACGGTATTTTTCCCAAAGGATTTACCACAGAAGCCTACAAGGTGGTTTTTTCAAACGGAAAACAGCTTATGAGAGCTTACGGGATTACAATTCTTACAACGGCAGTCGGCGCAGTATTAAGCACTCTTATAACTGCACTTGCGGCATATCCGCTTACACGAAGAGATTACAAAATAAAAAATTATGTTAATTTTTATTTTTATTTCACAATGATATTCTCAGGCGGTGCTATTTCAAGCTACCTGTGGACAACTCAGGGCTTGCACCTTAAGAATAATATTCTTGTTCTCATATTGCCGATGCTTGTAAGCGCATGGAACATTTTTCTTATGAGAACTTATATGTCAAAGATTCCGTCAGAGCTTATTGAAGCGGCAAAGATTGACGGCTCAAGCGAATATATGACATTCTTTAAGATAATAATTCCGATGTCAACAGTCGGACTTGCCACAATCTTCATAATGACAGCGCTCAGCTACTGGAATCAATGGTATGCATGTCTTATGTATTTAAGCGATGACAAGTATATGACATTGCAGTATTATCTGCAAAGAATAATGAATAACATTGACACAATTAAAAAATCGCAGAATCTGACGGTATCGTTTGATATATCGTCAATGCCGAGTGAAACTGCCAGAATGGCAATGTGTGTTGCAGCAGCAGGACCGATGGTATTTGTGTTTGCCTTTTTCCAGAAATACTTTGTCGGCGGAATTGCTCTTGGCTCGGTGAAAGGATAATTTTAAAAAAATTAATTTTTATATAAGGAGAGAAAAAATGAACAAAAAGAAAATTTTAGCAGGTGTTTGTGCTTTTGCTGTGGCAATTACAGCATTTACAGGCTGCGGAGACAAAAAACAAAACGACGGAACAACAGAGCTTACATGGCACTTAAGCGGTGTTAAGCAGGACGAAGGCTACGATAAGGTTTGGGATAAGGTGAACGAGGTATTAAAAGAAAAATATAACCTCAAGCTTAATATCGTGCTTACAGACGGTGGAAATTACAGTCAGAAGGTTCAGATGATGAATGCTGCAAGAGAAGCTTATGACCTTGCGTTCACATCAAACTGGACAAACAACTACCACATCAATGTGGAAAACGGATCACTTTATGATATTACAGAAAAGCTTCCTGCAATCGCACCTGAGCTTTACAAGTCCTTAAGCGACGCTGAAATTCAGGCAGTAAAGATAGACGGAAAAATCTATGCAGTACCAAACTGGCAGGTACAGGGTCGTGCGATGGGCTTTATTATCCCTAAAGAAAAGCTCGACCTCGTTGGCTGGTCATTGGATCAGTTTAAAACACTTGAAGATTTAGAGCCTTATTTTGAAGCTGTAAAGGCAAAAGAGCCTGAAACAATTGAAAACGGCGGCTCATGGCGTTCGCTTATGTCATACTACGGAATGGAAATGGTTACACAGGAGGGCTTACCCGGCGCTATTTACTTCAACAAGGAAGGCAAGCCTGAAGTTTTCAATCAGTATGAATCAGAAGAATTTATGAACTTTGCAAAGCTTATGAGAAGCTGGGTTGAAAAGGGACTCTATCCTGCAGTAAGAGATGTACAGTCTAACCAGAGTGCTACAAAAATTCTTACAGCTGCACAGTGGAACAACTGGAAACCGGGCGTTGGAAAAGAAAACTCCGCAAAATACGGTCACGATTATGTGGATAAGCAGATTTCATCGGCTGTTTTGTCAACAGAAGTAATTCTTTCAACTCTTACAGGTGTAAGCGCAACAAGCAAGCACCCTGACGAAGCAGTAAAAATGCTTGAAATTATGTACACAGATAAAGAAGTTTACAACCTTCTTTCATGGGGTATCGAAGGCGAAAACTATGATTTTGTTGATGGAAGCGACAAAATTATAAAGGTTAAAGAAGGAAATACATATTCAATGTCAAACTGGGCAATGGGCTCTGTTTTGAACTCACACATTTTAGAAGGAAACGACGAAAACCTGTGGAAAACAACAAAACAGTTCAACGACGCGGCAGTAGCTTCACCGCTTCTCGGCTTTACACTTGATAATTCAGCTATTTCTGCTGAGCTTGGTAACTGCGAAACAGTTTGTAAAGAATACATCAGTACAATCGAGTACGGTCTTTCTGACCCTGAGGAGGTTGTTCCTAAATTTATTTCTGATTTGAAAAACGCAGGTGTTGATGAAGTAATTTCAGAAGTACAGAGACAGATTGACGAATGGTGGGAAAGTAAATAATGGCAAAGAGAATTATTCTCATATTATTAATAGTATTTACGCTTCAGGCTTCGGGATATGCATATCCCGTCTATACGGAAACTGTATTTACAAATATTGAAGCGCCTTTGCAGGATATTTCGCTTCTTTCGCTCGATTCAGCGGCAATGCTTGTAAACGGTGCTGTGAGATATATTGACGATGATAATCTGAAATTAACTCCGAAGCTTAAGGACTCAAGAACATATCTTCCGTTAAGAGCAGTAGAGATTCTTTACAATCTCTACTCGGAAGAAACCGAGGGAAAGCCTTATCTTTATCTGAAGCGTGACGAAAACGAGCTTTCAATCGAAGGTACAAAGGCATACCTTAACGGTGAGGAAAAAGAAAACAGATATCTTATTTATATTGAGGGCGAGCCTTATGTTGCAGTCAGAGCAGTTGGTGAAATGCTCGGAAACAGCGTTGTATATGACAACGGCTATATCATAATCGGTGAGCAGAAGTATATTGACGCATATTTAAGCAGCGAAAGCTCTGTCACTTACGCAAAAGAAACGCTCGACTCCTTTAATCCTTCAGAAACAGAAGGAAAGGTTTATTATGTTTCTACAACAGGCTCAAGCAGAGGAAACGGCTCCTTTGAAAAACCGTATGCAACAATAGAAAAGGCTTCGGCAGTAGCAAAGGCAGGAGATACAATTGTGTTAAGAGGCGGTACTTACCGCGAAACAATTATCCCTGCATATGACGGCGAGCCGGGAAAACCGATAACCTACAAGGCTTACGGTGATGAAAAGGTAACAATAAGTGCACTTACAGAGGTAAGCGGTTTTTCAACCTACAGCGGAGATATAGTTTGTGCAGATGTAAGCGACATAGGTGACGGAAGAAATCTTCTTTTTTATAACGGTAATTCCCTTGTGGAAGCAAGATTTCCGAATGTTAATTCCTCTGACTATATGGCTTCCGATGTAAGCCCGTGGTATCCGACAAAAGGAAATCTGCCTATTGCAACCACAAGCACACATCAGAAGAATTATACTGTAAATTCCTCTCTTTTAAACGGAGATAAGGACGGAAAATGGGTTGGTGCAACCTTTGTATCGCTTCACGGCGGTGCGTGGGACGCAGTTACTGCCAAAATTGCTTCCTCAACCTCCGGCTCATTTACAGTTGACCCAGACACAACAACAATAAAATGGTGGTTTGAAAATTCTACAGGAAGTGACGCTGTAAATGTGGGATATATAACAAACACAAAGGAAGCTATCGATTTGCCGGGAGAATGGGCAGTTGAGGACGGTAAGGTTTATATTTCACTTCCATATATGGAAACTGCGGAAAGCTTAACCGTTGAAATGAAAAGCCGTCAGCTCGTTGCTGATTTAAGCGGCAAAAAGTACATCAATATAGAAGGTCTTAATGCAATCGGCGGAAGCGTTAATATGAAAAACACTACGATGTGCGTTCTTAAAAACTGTAATTTCAAAAATATAACACATTTCACTTCTACCTGGGACGCAAGAGAAGGCTTCTTTGATACTGTGATTGAAAGATATAACAATCCGGACGATACAAACGGAGCGCCTTTAAGAGGCGAAATGGGAATTTTCATAAGCGGTTCTGACAGTGTAGTAAGAGATTGCAGTATTGATACATCGGCAGGAGCGGCGCTTTATATAACAGGCCGCAACACTATGATTCATAATAACTACATTATAAACTGCGGTTATATGGCTTCAACTCCCGGAGGAATATACATAGGCTCGCATGCTTGGGAGCAAAGCACTGCTCCGAGAGGCGGATATATTATCACAAATAACTTTGTAAGAAATTCCGGAAGGTCTTCATTCACACTTCAGGCAACCGAGTACAGTCGAGCGATTACAGGAAATCAGGACGCATATATTCCATGCGAAATTGCTTATAACAGATTTTCAAACGGCGGTATAGCTACCTGTGATACAGGCGTTGTATATTTCTGGGGTGCGACGATGGGAAGTCAGGCGAAGCAGAAATTCACAAAGGTTCACAATAATGCGGTTTATATCGACTGCGAGCCTATGGACACGAAAATGCACAGTATGATTTATCATGATAACTTTGTAAATTCCATTGAGGTTTATGAAAATATTATTTTCAAAACATCGGAGGATATAGCTTACAAAAGAAACATATATGTTCAGCTTCAGAGTCAGTTCCCTGATTCCTATGCTGAAGCAGATGTTCACGATAATGTAGATTATGAAACACTTGTAAACGGAATTTCCGATATAGCTTCGCAGGATTATCCCGGCGGAAGATATTTTCATACAGGCATCAAAAAGTAAGACAGGAGGAAAAAAATATGAAAAAATATTTAAGTCTTATTATAAGCTTGCTTATAATTCTATCAACATCGGTTTTTGCTTATGCGGCTGATACAACAAGCATTGTATGCGTCGGCGACGGTGTGACATATAATGCCGATAACGCGCTTTATAACTATACCTTCTATCTGGAAACAGAATTGGGTGAGGGGAATACAGTTTATAACTGCGCAAAAAGCGGAGCAACGCTCAGTTCGTATTTAACATCAGATGAATACAGCGAAAGCTTAAGCTACGGTGCTGATAAGGTTATTGTTATGTTTGGAGCAGACGATACTGTAAGCGCTACCGATAAGGACAGCTTTTACAGCGCATACAGCTCTCTTATAGACTCTTATTCAGGCGCAGAAATTATTCTTATGCTGCCGCCTGTTGTATCAGATGAGCTTAAAGCGGCAGCTTCTGATGTAGCAAGAGAAAAAAATCTTAAGCTTATAGATTTAACAAAAGCGGTGAATGCTGTAAATATATATGATACATATTATGTAAATGCAGCAGGTGCAAAGCAGATTACAGCTAAAATTACAGAATTTTTTGAAATAAATGCACTTGGCTTAAAGCTTGATATAGATGTTATAAATAAGCTTGACAAAAGCGGTAACAGCTCAGGTTTGACTGTTACAAATACATTCGCAGAAAGCGAAACAGTTGAGGGCAAGGAAATTGATTATGTATATTTCAACAGAGAAGGCTCATCGACAACAGAAGTATTTTCATTCTTCAATGCAAATGCAGCGTCTGTTATGTCAGAGGAAGGAAGCTTTACTGTTGAAATGTGGGCGAAGATAACAAACAGTGACGAAAATGACAGGCTTTTATTTGCTGTTGCGCCAAAAAGTCTTACATCATTTGCAAACGCAAGCTTCTATATATCAGTAAACGGAAATGATATGACAGTTTCATCAGGCGGTGAGTCGTCAGTTATAGATATTACTTCTTATGCTGATAAGTGGGTACACTGGGTAATTGAAAGAAGCTATGACGCGGATAATGGAAGCGTTAATATCGATTTATATGCAGATACCCAAAAAGTTTGTGAAACAATTACTTTTTCACAAACCAGAGCCGACGAATCTGAAATGAAATTATATTTCGGCGGTATGGGTACAAGCAGAAAAAAATGTCTCGATAACATTTTCAGAGGTTATCTTGCGGAAGCAAGAGTTTATGACAGCGCGCTTTCTTCTGATATAGTTACAGAGCTTTATAACAGGTGGCTTGCAAATTTTGAAGCCGCAGACGGTGAAGATAACGAGGATTCTTCAACAGACCCTGAACAGCCGCCGCTCAATCCTGATGAACCGGTTAATCCGGACGGTAAATACACTATTGTTACAATAGGTGATTCAATAACGTTTAATACCAATAATTCAAATCAGGATTATCCTTTATATCTTCAGAATCTTGTTGGAAATTCTGCGCTTGTATATAACTGCGGGATGTCCGGCTCAACTGTAAACAGCAATATAATGCAGTCATACAGAATAAATGCAATGGAACAGTACCAGGATTCTCTTGAACATCTTGCTGAAATGTATATCATTATGATGGGAACAAATGATTCGCATTATTGGAATTCAAAAGAAGTTTTTTATGAGGAATACAAAAGCCTTGTTGAAGAATATGAAAATCTTGCTTCAAATCCTGAAATTGTTCTTGTAACATCTCCTACTGCACATGAGTCAGAAACATGGGGTGACCATTTTGATGATGAACTTATTGGCGGAGATATTCGTGATGTTGTATACCAGATTGCTGAAGAAAAAGGCCTTGCAGTTATTGATATGCATACTTTAACAAAGGATAAATCAGCTTTGTTCCATGACGGTATTCATCCGAATGAAAATGGTGCGGAATTTATTGCTGAACAGATATATGCTGAAATTTCTAAACTTCATGATTTTATTCCGGAAGAAGAACCTGAAAAAGAGAAGGGACTGGTGTTTGAACTTACAATTCCCGAGGAAAAAGACGGAGCTTTTGGCGATAGTGTTGACGAAACAGTAAAAGTTTCCAAAAATGGCTCGACAACAGTTGAAACTTATAGTGGAGTAGGCGGAACATTTAATTATGTAAGCCTTGATAATGCTTCAAAAAATAAAGCAAGCTGGCTTACCGTTGATGTTAAAAATATTATAAACAGCGAAGAGCTTACATTTGAAATCTGGACACGGCCTGAAAATCTTAATCTTTATTGGGGAAATATGTTTTCATTTACAAACAATTCAAATCCGACTTACAGTATGATGAGAATTGGTTGCTGGGAAAATAAGTTTGCATTTTGCGGACAGACAACAAATGCAACAACTCAGGGCGACTGGAGAGCAGACGGAACCTCATATGTCGGAAAATGGACTCACATCATATTCCAGAGAAGCTACGACGATTCAGAAAAAACAGTGAGCTATGCAGCGTATATAAATGGTAATAAGTTTACAACTCAGGTAGCGGCATATGATGAAAAGCCTGTTGAATCCGAAGCCGTAACAATACTCGGAATAGGCGGTGTCTCATCAAATGCACAGCATGCTTATAAGGGTGATATTTCAGAGTTCAGAATTTATAATATGCTGCTCTCAGAGACAGAAATCAAAGCTTCCTATGAAAAGGACCTTGAAAGACATACAGATTTTGCTTTTTATTATAAAGGTACAGGTGTACCTGCAAGAGACAGTGAAAGCATAACTATGGAAATGTCAACAGGATTTTCTGCGCTTGACGCTTTACAGGGACCGATTGCCGTTACTGAAAATGATAATGCGGTAACAGCACAGGTAACCGCAATAGACGAAAGCAAGTTCTCTCTTACCTTTAACAGATACATTAAATACGGAGCTTCTTTCAGAATATATTCTGAATATTTCGACGCTTATAACTATTTGACCTTTGATAAAGGTGTGATAAGTGCAAATCTTACGCTTTACGATGAAAATATCGAAGAAATCGAAAGCGTTGGAGGACAAAGCGGGCTTGTAGCAAATGTCAATATCAAAAACAGCGGAAGCGAAGATAAAAAGGTTAAATATTCGCTTTTAGCTAAAAAATCTGACGGAGTGGTATTACATTATATTACAGATGAATTAACAGTTTCCAAAAGCAAAAACCTTCCTGTTAATTTATCAGATACCGCTGATGTTGATAAGGTTATCTTATATGTATGGGAAATTGATGAAAACAAGCTTATCCCTGCATATGATATTCCAATTATAATTGATTAAAAAAAAATAAAATAAAAAAACAAAAAAATGGAGGAAACACAAATGAAAAAAATTGTTAGTATTTTATTAACAGTAGCAATGCTTTTGATGTCAATGAGCGCATTTTGCGTGATGGCAGAGGAAGCGTCAACTGACACCTCGACGGACACAACAACAGAAGCAACAACAGACGAAAGACTCATCGTAGACATCGACTTTGCAGACTATGATGGAACTTCGGTAAAAGACACGAAGGGAACATTGTCAAGCCCTTGGACAGGAGGCGTTCTCCCTTCAGTAGGTACACACACAGCACCTGATGGTGAAACAACACTCAAATACGCTCAGTGGGACCCGGCAAATGCAAGTATGTTTATGCAATTTGGCGGAAGCCAGAATGTTAATGCTGTCCTTTCAAACCAGGAGCTTTCAGTTGAAATGTGGGTAAAATTACCTGATATTTCAGATGCTTCACAGGCAAATAAATGGCCTGAATTTTTCAATGTGACAAACGGAACAGGAACAAAACTCTGGACAATAGAATCTGCTTATGATTCAGGAAGCAACGGTTATATGATTCTTAATGCAACAGGAAGCGGAGCAGGTTCAACTAGAGTTAACAATGCAGCAGATATTCTTGCTGACAAATGGGCACATGTTGTTACAACAAGATCCTATGAGCCGTATACAGCTACTGCTGCAAACGGACAGCTTTATTTCAAGCTTTATATTAACGGTGTTCTTATGGGAGCAACTGCAAGAGAGGTAAAAGAAGCAAATCTTGTTTCAGGCGGTTCTATTGATTTAGGTACTCTCTATTGGGCAACAGAAAGTGGGAGCGTACATAAATATTTTGGTGGAGCATTCGGTCAGGTAAGAATTTATAATGATGAGCTTACAAGCAGCGATATTGTTGATAAATATAGCGAAAGAAACAGTATTTACCAGACAGAGGAACAGATTAACTACGCTCAAACAACAAAATTTTTCAACAATTACGGAACATTAAGAACCGATGACTGGAGTGGATATAACGGCTCTAATATGGGTGATTACTGGACAACTTCCTTTGATGTAGGAACACATACATCTGAAACAGGAACAACAGTAAACTATGTTCAGTGGGACAAATCAAAGGAACAGTATACACAGATGGGTATGAAGCAGGGAGCTGACGCTATTCTTGCAAACGATAGCCTTACTGCTGAAATGTGGGTTAAGTTCCCGAATATTAAGGACAGCTCTGAGAGTGGCGTATGGCCTATATTTTTCAGTGTTTGTACAGGAACAGGCACACCGATATGGAGCCTTGGGACTGCATACGATTCTGGCTATAAAGGATACATTCTGTTACAAGGCATATCAGCTTCTTCGCTTGTTAAAAAAGTAGAGAATTTACTTGGAGGAAAATGGGCACATATTGTTACATCAAGAACTTATATTCCTGCTTCAAGTACTGCTGTTCACAAGCTTTATATAAACGGTGAGCTTATGGCTACCGTTACTGAAGATGCTTTTGCAAGAGGAACAAATATAAACATCGGACCTAACTATTGGATGCGTCAAACCGCAAACAAAAAGTGGGGTGGTGGCTTTGGTGCATTTAATGTGTACAAGGGTGAGCTTTCAGAAGATATGATTGAAAAGAAATATAACGAGAAAAAATCAATCTATCAGACAATGGATGATACAGCAGTTTATGAAGCTGATGTTGCCAATAATAATGTAAATAACAGTTTATCAGGCTATATGGCAAGCTCTTCATGGATAACTGCGCTCCAGCAGGATACCTATGATAATGGTGCAGGAATATCAACAAACTATTTTACATTCGACGGAACAAACAGATTTTGGTCTTATGGTGCAAGTGAAGCTCAGATGACTACAAAGCGTTATATTGTAAACAACGATGAAACATCAGTTGAAATGTGGCTTAAATCAGATACATTTTATAATGTAAATTATACACCGTTTGCTATGATTAAGTCCGGCCCTAACATCAAAAAAGGCGGTGCATGGTATCTTGAAATGGGCAATGGCGGTATTGCTCAGTACACAGGTGAAACAATGCTCAACAATGCAGTTGTTTCAATGGAGGAAAAAGAAAATGTTTGGTTCCATGTTGTTATGACAAGAGATTTTGACAGAACCGAAAAAACTATCACGTATAAAACTTATGTCGACGGCGTTTTAAAGGATACTTATGTTTTGGAAAATCAGACATCGGTAGGCGATGGTGATGATTCTACAAATTCAGTTTACTTTGGTAATACCTGGGATGAGAGAAATGTTGCAACAGCACAGTTTAACGGTGGTATAGCTAAGGCAAAGGTTTATAAATCAATTCTTACAGACGCAAAGGTAGCTTCAATTTATAATGCAGAAAAAGACGCTTTCAAGGACGCAGGAAAATTGGGTGTAACAGAAGTTGTATTTGAAGGTGCAGAAGAGGGCGTAGTTATTAACCAGCTTAAAGGAAACGATACTGTTTGGTGTCAGGTAACATTGGAAAACTCATCAAAGCAGGAAGAAAAACACTATGCTGCTTACGGCGCAATTTATGATATTGACGGTAAGCTTGTAAATATTGTTGAACTCAACCAGGACAACAACTATGGTACAGTATCAAAAGGAACAGATGCTTCTGGAAACGGTAAAGCAACTGCTATGTACACATGGGAAAACCTTTCACTTGAAGAAGGTTCAACAATGAAAGTATTTATCTGGAGCACAGATGAAATGATGGCGCCTGTTTCATCAGAAGTATATGAGCTTCCATGGGTGTGTGCCTGACAATTCAGAAACTGACATAACAAAAATTTATACGGTTTCAGCGGTTTTATCCGCTGAGACCGACCCTGCCACAGTGACGAAAGAGAATATTTCGCTTACAGGGGCAAGCTCAGGTGCGCCGATGACGATTACGGAGGTTTGCTATAATTTATACGACAATTCCGTATCGGCAACTATAAAACCCGGTGCATACCACGAAAATTACTACAATTTAACCTTAAACGGTGAAACCTATCTTTGCAAAACCATTGCAGAGAATGAGCTTGTTCGTAACACTGTAACAATAAAAAGTGTTACGACAGACGAAAATGGTGTTACAGTTGCGGTTTACAATCCTACCTTTTTAGATGTAACTGTTACGGTTACGGGAGAAAACGGCAGCGATATAATTGCAGAGGACGCGCTTTTTATAAAAGCAGAAACAACAGGAAGTGTATATTTTGACGGTATAACCGACAGTACGCTTACCTGGACGATACAGTAAATAGGACGGATGCCCACATCCGTCCGAACAAAAAAATAATAACAATCGGTCGGTGTGGGCATTGACCTATATACGCATATATGCTTTTTACGGGCAAAATGCAACTGAAAGGAGCAGGTACAGAAGATATGACTAAAAAATTAATTGCTTTATTTTTAGCTGTGATACTTTTATTACCTACGACAGCATTTGCTGTTGAAGAAAAAAGAGAATGGACAGACGGTGAAAAATATTCTTTGGAGCTGCCTGTCGGATTTAAAATAAGCGGTGAAGAGAAGCTTGAATTTACGCTTCCTTTTTACAGCGATTATGTTACAATAAAAACATCAACTCCAAATAAAACAATCAACTTCACGATTGACGGAGTTTGTCATGAAATTCTGCTTTCAGATAGCAGTACAAAATATGTTTTCCCCGATGTTTTAAGAATGGGGGAAAAGGACCTTTATATTTCAGGCAATGCGTCAATATCTGAAATAACCTTTAACGAGATTATGGAGGAAATCTCCTATACACCTGTTGTTATCGAAACAACAGATTATGAAGACGCAACTAAAACTGCCCTTATTATGAAAGAGGGAAGCCCGATATTAAAATCAAGATCGGCAATACGGTATTACGATTATAATAATATAAATGTTAAGCCTGTTTATGTTGAAAACAGCCTTTATGTTCCTGCAGACGCGTTTGCGCTTGCACTTGGAATTTACTGGGAAGAAGACTTGGAAAAGGACTTCTTTGTTCTTCGTAAAGAACAGACCGAGGTTGTTTATCTTGACGGCGAATACAAGCTTGGAATTAACAATGAATATAAGCCTTATGAAATAGATGTAGAGAATTTCTGGAGCAAAACCTATCTTCCTCTTCGTCAGGTTGCGGAGCTTTTCGGATATCATGTTCTCTATCAGGACGGATTTATAATTGTCGACTACCGTTCACGAGCAAGAGCGATAGTTGAAGATTATTATACAGATTTGGTAAGCGAATTTAAAGAATATATGTATAAAGGCATTGTGGGAAAAACTTATTATGTTTCCACAGAGCCTCACGCAAGTGACTTAAACGACGGAAGCGAAGCTCATCCGTGGGCAACGCTTACAAAAGCAGGTGAAATGGCACAGGCAGGTGACACCGTTATTATCGGTGGCGGAACATATTACGATTTATTGAAGCCGTCTAACGACGGAACAGCGGCTCACCCGATTACCTTCAAGGCAAAAGAGGGTGAAGAGGTTATTTTATCCGCAACACAGCTTGTAACCGAGTTCAGCGATTATAAAGACGGTATGGTTGTTGCGTATGTTCCGTGGGATATGGGACTTGGCAAAAATCAGGTGTTCTATAAAAAGCAAAACCTTGTTGAAGGAAGATATCCAAACAGAGAAATCGGTGAGGACGGACTTTTCCAGTTTTCAAACGGACTTCGTTTAGACCCTGTATGGATGACAGAAGGCGATTTGAAGCTTGATATAAACGACCAAAGAAGAGTAATTTCAGATACGCTCCTTCAGGAAGAGGAAGAAGACTACTGGAAGGGCGCAGTTTTTGTAACACAGCATGGCTCTGCATGGACGCTTTGCCTTGCAACGGTAGGAAGCAGTAAAAAAGGCGAGTTGAAATTAGATAAAACATCGTCAAAATGGTGGTTTGGCGCTGATGCAACTAACCCAAACAAGGGCTTTTTAACCTGCCACATCAATGCAGTTGACCAGCCGGGAGAATGGACTATGAAGGATAATGTTCTTTATATGATGCTCCCTGAAGGCGAAACTGCCGAAACTTTAGAGCTTGAAGTTAAAAACCGTCATTTGCTTGTAGATTTGAACGACAGAAAATATGTTCATATTGAAGGTATAAAAGGCTTTGGCGGAAGTATAAGAATGGACGAATCAAAAATGTGTGTTATTAATAACTGTGATTTAAAATATATTTCACATTATACATACATTGATGACCAGAGAAACTTATATGACGACGGTAACACATTAAATCCTAACGGCTCACCGCAGAGAGGTGAAATGGGTATATTTATAAGCGGAAGCGATAACGCAGTTGTTAATACAAATATTAACTTCTCTGCAGCGGCTGGCTTATTTATCGTAGGCTCTTATGCATTTGTTGATAACAATGTTATCACAGATACCTGCTACGCAGGCTCCTCATTCGGCGGAATTTCTATTGACGCTGAGGAATTTGAGCCTATATCGATAAAAAAAGGCGGACATACCATAACTCACAACACCGTAAAAAGAACTGCAAGACAGTCCTTTGTAATTTCCCGTCCGTCAACAGCTACTTACGGTACAACAACCTTCTTACCGATGGAAATAGCATACAACGATTTATCAGAAACATCAATATGTACGCTTGATACAGGTACAATCTATATGTGGGGTGCAAAGGTTGGTGACGCGCTTTCAACAACAAAGCTTCATCATAACTATACCTATGAAATAAATCCTAAAGGTGTTCCAATACACAGCGGTATTTATAACGATAACTGGATGTTTGCAACAGAATCCTTTGATAATATTCAGTTTTCAGCAATGCCCGGACAGTTCCACTTTGATGTTCCTTACGAGCAAAGGAAAAGACAGTTCCCTGCAAGCTACGCTACTGTTGATTCGTGGAATAATATGGACCTGGGAACAAGAGTAAACGGAAAAGACGAGCTTACAATAAATGACTTCCCATCTACAAAGCCATATCAGGTTGGTGCAAGCTTCGGCGGATATAAACACGATATGACCTATGAATACTACAAAAACGGTGCTGACGGAATTTACAGCGTACATGATATGACATTGTCTGAAGGTATGGAAATCAAGGACGAGAGAGTACAGTTTACATCAGCTGACCAGTATATAAAAATAGAAGACGTAGATTTTGACAAATACAATAAAATTAATATTGTTTACAGCGCAGACTACTATAAAACAGATGACGATTATATCAAGGTTTATATCGGAGAAGACCCGGAAAATCCCGACTATCTTACAGAAATGAGACTTTATCCGGAAGCAAAATACATAGACGACCTTCATACCGTATGGAAAACCTTTCCGGGTAACATAACAGGTAAAAAGGATGTATGGATAAATTCAAGTGTATTTGGAAATGCGTCAATTCATCAGGTACATTTCAACAAGTCAGCTGGCGTAGCTGACGCTATTGACTATGATTATACAAAAATCCCCGGCGGTGCGTTCAATGTAGGCATGAAGGGCGACGACCCGCTTGTTGAGGGCGAGCCTACAGCACAGACCAGAAACGGACTTCCGATAGCAATCGGTGCATGGGGCTCAAACTGGCTTAAATACACAGGAATCAAATTTGCCGCAAATGTAAACACTCTTTCAATAGCCGTTGGTACAAGCGGACAGTGGAGCGGTGGTACTATAAATGTAAGATTAGGAAGCCCTGACGGTGAAATTTTAGGTTCTATCGTGACTGAGGATAAGGGCTGGACCGAAAATGTATATACAGTTCCGATGAAAACTCCGTTAACACAGGGAATGTATGATATTTATCTTACCTTTGAAGGCTCCGGTAGCTGCGTAGACTTATACTGGTTTGGTTTCAGTTTGAATAACTAGGAGGAAATGTTTATGAAACTCAGAAAATTATCTTTGCTTATTATTGCTTTCCTTTTAATATCGGTTTTTCCGGCTGCGGTAAGCGCAGCCGGGGCAGACCCTTATGAAATGATAAACGCAATATCCTATGACATAGCAAGCGACGCTTCGCTGCATGTGAAAAGCACATATGTTGCTATGAACGGCAGAAGCTATAATCATTGGATTTGCTTTAAAAATGTAAATTTTACCCTTGAGCCGACAGCAGTTGTTATTTATAACGCTGTTGCGCAGAGTGAAATAGATAAGGGCGATTATTATCAGATAAGGTTAGATGACCCGAAAAGCGACCCTATTGCCGAGCTTGAAATAACAGAATATGACGGCTGGCATACTCCATTGGAAAATATCGCAACTATCAGTCAGAAAATTACCGGTATTCACGATGTTTATGTTTTAACAACTCAGGCAAACAACCTTCACGGTATTTATTTTATAGGAAAAGATACCGACGCAGTTAAATACAGCGCGTATTCTCCTGAAAATGTGTTTGACGATATCGCAGGACACAAATATGCAAAAGAAATAAATACTCTTGCGGGACTTGGAGTAGCAGAAGCGTTTAACGAAAACTTTTTCTATCCTGAAATTCCTCTTTCAAGAGCGCGTTTTGCTTCTATGCTTGCAAAATTTATTGCAGATGAAATTCCCGTATATGAAGAATCTGTTTTTTCAGATGTATCGGTTGAGTCTGAGGTGCATAACGCTGTGAATATGCTTTATGAACGCGGAATACTCACTCTCAATTCGGAAAAAACCTTTAATCCGTGGTCTTTTATAACAGCAAAGGACGCTTGCACCATGGTTTTAAGGTATTTAGGCTATGAACAGCTTTGCCAGTATAAAGGCGGTTATCCGAGCGGCTATACTGCTATGGCGTATCAGCTGAAATTAGCTTCAAATCTCAATATGGAAGGAAGCCTGCGCCATGCAGACGCAGTTAAATTGCTTTACAATGCGATGGAGGCTGAATATCTTGAGGTTGGCGGCGTTGTCAACGACAGCATAAGCTACGAAACAAGAAAAAATATTTTAGAAGCTGAAAGAAATATTTACAGAGCAACAGGAACAGTTACGAAAACAGCATTCAGCGGAATTTCAGATACTGACGCGGCAGACACAGGCACATGCTATATTGAAGGTGAAAAATTCTTCTCAGAGAATGTGAGCGCAGAGTTTTATCTCGGTGTAAAATGTGATTACTTATATAAGTATGACAGCGTTTCGGGAAGAAAACAGCTTCTTTATTTAGCTCCTTCTGCGAAAAATGAAGAAATCATTTTAAACTCATTTGATTATGATTTTACAACTATAAGCTCATCACGAATCAGCTATCTTAACGCTAATGACAAGACTGTTACGGAAGATATTTCAAAGAAGGCTACATGGATTTATAACAATAAGGTTTATTCGGGAGAAATTTCCGATATAGTTAAGCCTGATACCTTCAGAGGAAGAATCCGAATCGTTGATAACGGAAGCGGAGAATGGGATACTGTTGTTGTTGAAGAATATACAAATATAAAAATACAGAGCTTTGACTCGTCAAATCTTAAATTTACAGATGAGCTTACAGGAAAGAACTACGATTTTTCAAACAAAACAGTTATCTTTTCAGACGGTGTAAATCCTGTTTTGAAAAATAAAATCAAAGTAGGTCAGATTGCAGAATTTTATATGAGTATCGACGAAAAAATCGGAATACTTATATTAAAGGAAAGCAGTGTAAGAGGCGTTGCAAGTGAAACCAACAGCGATGGCGAGGTTATTGTAAACGGTAATACATATTATAAAGCAAACGAGCTTAACGAAGATATACTTCTCGGAAGAGAATATATTTATCATCTTAACAGCTACGGCGAAATCGTATGGCTGGAATCCTTGAACAACGCATTTAATGTAGGAGTTCTTTCAGATTTATATGAAGAAGAAAATAAAGCATATCTTTCGCTCATTACTGCAACAGCGACCTTAACTGATTTTGAAATTGCAGAGAAAATTTTTGTTGACGGTGTAAGAATGAGCGACTATGAGGATGTGAAAAACGGTAAGGGTGCTGCACAGGGAATACAGGCTGTTGAACGCTATACCCCTGTTTTGTATTCTTTAGATTCCGACGGAAAAATTAATATGATTGATACACTTTTAGACGGTGCAGTTAACGAATATGACACACTTAACGAAATAGCGCCTTATAATTCTTCTGTAAATTACGATTACAGAAGCTATACAGGAAACTTTACAAATAGCTCTGCATTTGCACTTGACAGACCTGTAAGCAGTGAAGCTACAATAATAATGATGAACGATACCGATAAGGTGGGAAGCTCGTATATCACTAAATTAAAATCCTTCTCGGTATATTACGGACAGCCGTATGCGTTTTATTCAACAAAGAGAGATTCAAAGATTTCAGATATAGTTATGAATCCTCATTGTACCAAATACAACACAGCAGGCTATCAGTTTGTTCTTTCTGCAAACGAAGCAGCCAATGAAAAAGGTGAAAAGGGAATGAAGCTTAATGTGATATCAACAGGCGGAAAGAGTACATATTGGGTTTCAGATGAAAATACAACGCTTATAAGACAGATAAAGTCTTTAAAGACAGGTGACTGTATTCATATTATCACAGGAAGCGACGGCTTGATATCTTCAATAAGCGGTCTTGTATTCTTTAATATGGACAGTGCAAATTCCGGCGGCTTGTCTGCAACGCTTTCTTCAGCCTCCGGATTCAAAGGAAACACTAATTTCTCGGATAACATTGTATTGGGAACAGTTGTAGACATAAAAGACGGATTTTATGAAATTTCACCGTTTGGTACTGCCAACAATGCGTTTGTAAAATTAACAGGTAAAAATCTGTTCAGAGTTTCAGAAGATGAGGTTACCTACGGACATTCGGCAGATATAGTAAAGCCGGGCGATACATTATTGGTATATTATAACTACGGCTATAAATGGTCTGCGGTATATGAATAAGGCATGAAAGGAGAAAAAAGAATGAAGAAATTATTATGCTTAATCATTTCTGTTGTTATGCTTTGTCAGATGTCTGCTTTTGCAGAGGTAATCACAGCGGAATTTGAATACGATTCGGTGCTTAACGGTTTTACGGTTTCCGGAACATCTTCAGATACAAAGGATTTTGATGAAATTACTGTTGAAGCTTATTACAACGATATTCCTTTTGATGTTGTGATAACAGAAACAAAAAAAGCCAAAGAAGGAAATACTTTTGAGGCTGATATGATTTATGTTGATAAGACGCTTGACAGCGGAGAAATATATTTTAAGGTATTTTCTGCCCATCAGGCTCCTGTTGAAACAGAAAAATTCACTTACAGCGGAATTACGGAAATTTATCCTGTTTTAAAAGAATTGGCAGGTAAATTAAAAAGCAATGATACAGACGGCTTTATTTCTGTCGCTTCTTTAAATAAGGATAAGCTGCTTGTTGATTCCGATTCGGTAAATTCATTTGGTCAGCTTTCTATACAGGCTGTTAAGAATTATTTTAAAAATATCAGCTACACACTTCCTTCAGCCTGCGTTACAGAAGCTGAAAAGAAAGCGGCTTTTGAGTGCCTTTCATATTTGAGAGGAGAGTTTGAAAACGGCGTTGTTATCGGAAAAATGCTTGAATGTGACAATACATCAGAGCTTTCTTCATGGTACAGCGAATATAAGGATTTACTCAACCTTAAAGCCTTTGATGTTAATCGTTACAAATATTTTGAAGACAATATGTCAAATGAAAAAATGCTTTCATTTTTAAAAGGCGCAAGCACAGCCTTTGCAAGCTTTGATGATTTCAAAAAGAGAATTATCGGTCTTGGCGGTCTTTGTGCGATTGAAAGCGGAAGCGCCGCAAGTGTAGCAAGTGTATTTGCAGATTTTTCAGAGCAGATAACAAAGCTTTACAGCTTGTCACAAAATCAGGAGCCGAGTCTGTTTTTACAGATAGCAGGAACAGAAAACGCTACATTTGAAATTTTAAGTAACCTTTATAATCAGCTTGCTTATGCATATCTTTATTCGCAGCAGCAGGGCGGAGGTCAGCCTTCAAGCTCAATGGGCGGAGGTGGAAGCTCATCCTCAGGCGGAAGCTCAATTGTTGTTGAGCCGATAGTAACACCTTCAAAAACATCAGCTTTCACAGATATGAATAACGCAAAATGGGCTGAAGAAGCAGTTTATGCGCTTTATGAAAAAGGAATAGTTTCAGGAAGAACAGCAAACACATTTGCACCTAATGATAATATAACAAGAGCAGAATTTGCAAAGCTTCTTGTGGCTTTAAAAGGTGCGCAGAACAGTAATCTTTCTGTGATTTTCACAGATGTAAACCCAAGCGACTGGTTCTTCGGATATGTTAATTCAGCATATGACCTCGATATAACAAAAGGCTACGAGGACGGTACATTCAGACCTTATGATAATATCACAAGAGAAGATATGGCAGTTATGATATACAGATATCTGGGCGAGGGAAGCACAGCTTCTGACCTTTCTGTATTTTCAGACAGCGCTTATATAAGCGATTATGCAAAGAAGGCTGTTTCTTATCTTTACGAAAACAATATAATAAGCGGAATGGGGGACGGAACTTTCTCACCAAAATCAAACGCAACAAGAGCACAGGCCGCTCAGATGATTTATAATTTTATTAAGTAACAGGAATTCTTAAATTATTTGCACAGACATTCACATCTTTGTCCTGTACCTCTTACAATTCCGATTACTCTTTTGGGATAATTCATCGGTTTTTTATTGACACAAACAAAAAAATGTTATATAATAATCAGACGGAGTATTGATGTTTTTCAATACTCCGTCAATTAATTGTTTTTAGGTATATATATAAATGATAAGAAGCTTTAAAGGAGAACGGATATGTTAAAAAAATCAAGCTGGATAAAATCACCTGAATTTGAATCAGAAATTTGTCCTTTATTTAAAAAAGAAATCAAAACAGAAAAGAAGATAAAAAAAGCTACCGTTACTGCCACAGCAATTGGGCTTTATTACATATATTTAAACGGAAAAAAAGTCGGGAACCGTTTTTTTACTCCGGGCTTTACAAGCTATCATAAAAGACTTCAGTATCAGACTTATGATATTACAGCGTTTATTAATGAGAATAATACCTTTGAAATGATATGCGCTCCCGGCTGGGCGGTAGGCAGTCTTGGCTATAAAGACGGAAGTAAATTTTATGGTGACCATGTAAGTGCAATTTTTGAAATTTTTATTGAATATGAAGATGATACAGAAGAAATCATTGCGTCTGATGAAAACACAGATGTTTATAACTCTCATATTCTTTATTCAGATATATATCACGGTGAATATGTTGATTTTTCTTCTGAATTAAAATTTTTGGGAAAAGCCTTGAAGGATACTGTGAATGCTGTTCTGATTTCAGATGAAGGCGAGGAAATAAAGGAATTTGAAAGAATTTCACCGATAAATTATATTTATACTCCAAAAAACGAATTTGTTATTGATTTCGGGCAGAATTTAACCGGTTATGTTGAAATAAAAATAAAAGGCAGAAAAGGCGACAAAATCGTTCTCCGTCATGCCGAAGCTTTAGATAAGGACGGTAATTTCTATACAGGAAATTTAAGAGCTGCAAAGCAGACAGTTACATATATATTAAAAGGTGAAGGTGAAGAAACCTTAAAGCCAAGCTTTTCTTTTCAGGGCTTTCGGTATATCTGCTTAGATGAGTTTCCTATGGAAAATGTAGGTGATGATACCTCCTTTACTGCAATAGCTGTTCATTCAGATATAAAAAGAACAGGCGAATTTATCTGCGGAAACGAAAAAATAAATCAGCTTTATCATAATATTATCTGGGGACAGAAATGTAACTTTTTAGATGTTCCGACCGACTGTCCGCAAAGAAACGAAAGACTTGGTTGGACAGGTGACGCACAGGTTTTTTGTAAAACAGCGACAATAAATTTTGATGTTGAAAGATTCTTTTCAAAATGGCTTGGTGATTTAAGGGCAGAACAAAAAGAAAACGGTACGGTCTATGCGTTTTCTCCGTCGTTTTCAGATTCTTATTTCGGTCGTTTTGCGGCAGGCTGGGGAGACGCGGCTGTTATCTGTCCGTGGACGGTATATCTTGCATACGGCGATAAGAAAATTTTAGAGGACGGCTTTGATTCAATGGTAAAATGGGTTGAATATATCCATAATTTCGGGGACGAAGAATACTTGTGGCTTGGCGGTCATCATTATGGCGACTGGCTTGCTATAGATAACGGAGAAGGTGTATACGAAGGCAGAACAAGTAAGGATTATATTGCAAGCTGTTATTTTTATTATTCAACAACTATCCTTGTTAAAACAGGAAAAATTCTTAACCGCGATGTAAAAAAATATGAGGATATGCTGCCGAAAATTAAAGAGGCTGTATATGATAAGTTTTTTATAAACGACCTTCCTGTATCAGACACACAGACAGCGTGTGCAATGGCGCTTTATTTTGGTATAGCTAAAGACAGCGAAAAGGTTGCAAAAAGATTAAGTGAACTTGTATTGGAAAATGACACAAGGCTTAACACAGGATTTTTGGGAACACCGTATCTTCTTCATGCTCTTTCCGATAACGGATATGAGGATATAGCATATGAGCTTTTATTTTCTGAAAAATTTCCGTCATGGCTTTATTCGGTTAATAAAGGTGCGACAACGATGTGGGAGCATTGGGACGGAGTAAAAGAGGACGGCAACTTCTGGAGTGACAATATGAATTCCTTTAATCATTATGCCTACGGAGCTGTTTTTGACTGGATATTTAAAAACGCTTGCGGAATAAGCATAGATGAAGCTAAGGGCGCCGGCTATAAATATGTTGTTATAGAGCCTAAAATTGATAAAAGACTCGGATTTGTAAAATCGTCAGTTGATACGAGGTGTGGAAAGCTTGAATTAAACTGGTATATTAATTCTGACGGAGTACATTATGAGATAACTATTCCTGACGGTATGACAGCACTTTTGAAATTACACAGCAGAAGAGTTGTTGAGGTAACGGGCGGAAAATATATGTTTGTGTGCAAAAAAAGTAATTGATACTGTTGCAATATGTGATTTTTTGCTTGAAAATGGTCCGAGAATTTAACAGGAGATAATCATGAAAATAATAACTTTAACATTGAATCCCGCTTTTGATGTTCATTGCAAGGTTGACAGCTTTGAACTTTATAAAGAAAGCTTAGCTGACATAATCGAAACAGATGCAGGCGGAAAAGGAATAAATATTTCCCGTGCTCTATGTGAGTTTGATGTTCCAAATATTGCTTATGTAGTTTTGGGAAATGATAACGGCGTAGATTTTGAAGAAAAATTAAAAGCTTACGGACTTAATTATGAGGCTTTAGAAATTAACGGAAGAATAAGAGAAAATATAACTATTCATCCAAAAAATGCACCTGAAACAAGATTAAGCTTCAAAGGCTTTACGGCAACTGATAGTATAATTGACGAGCTTGAAGAAAAGCTTTTTAAGGAAATTGAAGAAGATACATATATAGTTTTTGCAGGAAGCGTTCCACAAGGTATCAGCAAAGCGAGGATATTCAAATTCCTTAATACGCTTAAAGAAAAAGGCGTAAAGCTGATAATTGATTCTAAGTCAATTACAAAAGAGAATTTACTCTTTTTAAAACCGTATCTTATTAAGCCGAACGAAGAAGAAGTTTCTGCTTATATCGGTCGTAATGCTGAAAGCTTCGATGATTGCGTAGAAGGTGCGAAATTTCTTAATAAAAACGGAATAGAAAATGCAATGATTACATTAGGAAAAAAAGGTGCAATGACCGTAACGGACGGAAATGTGTATATTGCAAAGCCGCCTGTTGTTGAAATTGTTTCAACAATAGGTGCAGGAGACAGCAGTATAGCAGGATTTTTATATGCGAAATATAACGGAAAAGATACTTTTGAATGTTTGAAAACAGCTGTTGCATTCGGAACTGCTGCCTGTCTTACAAATGGAACAAATCCACCAAAAAAAGATGATGTCGAAAAAATAATGAAAAAAGTAGAGAAATAAAAAATGAAAATATATTGTTGAGGTTTAAAATATGCTTGACTAAATTGAATTTATGTATTATACTATAATATATTTATAAATTCAAAAAGGAGAGATAAAAATGAGAAAAGCTTTTAAAATGAAGCTGTATGAAGGCATGGAGGCGGAATATGAAAAACGCCATAATGAGCTTTGGGACGAAATGAAGGAAATGATTCATAACTATGGCGGAAGCGATTATTCAATTTTTTTAGATAAAGAAACAAACACGCTTTTCGGATATATTGAAATCGAAAGTGAAGAAAAGTGGGCAAAATCCGCTGATACCGAAATCTGTCGTAAATGGTGGCATTTTATGGCTGACATTATGGAAACAAACGAAGATGAAAGTCCTGTTTCAATTGATTTAAAAGAAGTATTTCATCTGGATTAAAGAGAGGTTTTTATAATGAGAAAATCAATAAATGTAAAAGGGAACCGTGTTCTTGACAGCGTTATATACGACTATGTAAAAAATGCAGGGCTTGACGGGTGTGATATTTCACTTGTTGATATTGAGATGATGTGCAGCAAGGAATGGGAACAGAAAATATTTGAGATAAGAAATCTCCTTGACAAGCGCGGACTTCAGTGTGTGCAGGTGCATCTTCCTGTATATGATATTTTCACATCCTCCGAAATAATTCTTGACGATGTGAAAAAAGCACTTTTAAATTCAATGAAGGCAATGAGTATTCTCGGCTGCAAATGGGGCGCATATCATCCTAAAACTGCTTTTAACGATAATTTCAGCTCAGAAACGGCAATGAAGGACAATTATAATGAAATAAGCATATATCTCGAAGAAGCTGAAAAATATAATGTCGGAATAGCTGTTGAAAATATTCCGATTTTTCCTGATTGCCCTCAGCACAGATTTTTTTCTTCCGATTATGATGAGCTGAACTTTCTTGTTGAAAGCTTCAAATCCGATAAGGTAGGGATTTGCTGGGATTTCGGTCATGCAAATCTTATGCCTATAAAGCAGGAAAAGGCATTTAAAATTTTGGGTGATAAAATAAGAATTGTACATATGCATAATAATTACAGATTTAACGATGACCATGTTATGCCTACACTCGGAACGATAGACTGGGAAAGCGTTATGCCTGCACTAAAAAAATGCGGTTATGACGGCGATTTTTCGATAGAAATAAACTATTTTAAAATGGAAACTGAATTAAAGTCCTATTTTGTACATGGATATGACGCACTTTGTATGCTTGAGAGACATTTTAATAAGGGAGATTAACAATGAAAACAACTATAATTGTGGTAAGACACGGATACAGCGTGACAAATGTGACAAATACTTTTGCAGGACATCTGGACGCAGAGCTAAACGAAACAGGAAAAGCTCAGGCAGAAATGGCTGCTGAATATTTAAAGTATTTTGAGATTGATAAAATTTATTCAAGCGACCTTAAGCGTGCTTACAGTACGGCGCTTCCTATTGCAAAAAAACATAATTTAACGGTTGAAACCAAAAAAGAGCTTCGAGAAATATGTGCAGGCGACTGGGAAGGACATGTTTATTCCGAAATTGAAAAAATATACCCTGAGCAGTACAGCTTGTGGATGAACGATATCGGAAAATGCGAGCCTGAAAACGGAGAAAAGGTAAGCAGTTTTTTTGAAAGAATAAAAAATGCAGTATTTGATATCGCAAGAAACAACGAAGGAAAAACCGTATGTATTACTACCCACGCAACTCCGATAAGAGTTTTAAAGACCGTTTCGGAGGAAAAGGCTGTAAGCGATATGACGACGGTTGAATGGTGCGCAAATGCGTCTATAAGTATTTTTGAATTTGAAAATGATAAATTGAAAATGATAAAATACGGAATAACAGACCATCTTGGAGATAATGTTACTGTAATTCCAAAATGTATTTAAAATCAAAGGGCGATGTAAAAAATCGAGTTTTTTACATCGCCTTATTTTTATTTTATTACTTCTTTTACTTTTTTTCCAATTACATTTGCCATCTGGAAAAATCCCAAATCGGTAGGGTGGCAGCCGTCTACCGTAAATTCTTCGCCGCCGAATACGCCGAACATTTCTGAGCCGTCGATAAAATACACATTTTTATCTCCGTTATCAAACGCATTTTTATATGTAGTATAAATAACCGCTTTTCTTTCTACTTCTTCTTCGGAAAGATATTTTTTCGGTCTTGAAACCATAATAACAGGCATATCGGGATGTTTTTCTCTTATTATTTTGAAAAATCTCTCGTGGGTGTTTTTTAAATGCTCTACATCGGGAGCGTTATGGTCGTAATCATATACAAAAACGCTCATGTCAAGATTTGCAATATATTCTGCCATCGCGTCTTCACCTTTTGCATTTCCCGAAAATCCCAAATTTATAAAGTCAGCGTCAAGGTGACGGGAGATAATGTTTGCGTAGCTCATTCCGGGTCTTGAAGCGCATCCTCCCTGGGTGATTGAAGAGCCGTAAAAAACAATTGGAACCGGATATGTGTATTCATCGCCTTTTTCAATCCTTGCGTCATCGTTTAAAACTACATAAAGCTCGTCTATACTGTTGTAAAGAGGCATATTGATAGTAATATCGCGCATTTTTTTATCTTCAAAGCTTCTTACTGATATATAGCTTCCTTTTTTCCTTATATCTTCTGCAATATAGCTGCAGCTGTCAGAATTTGGCGGAAACGAAGTGTAATAGCTGTATTCGCCGTTCTCTCTTACATACATATCAAACCCTGCTTTTCCGATTGCCGTCATATGTGCCATATCTCCGTATTCAGACAATTTTACATATAAACCGATGTAATCGGAATCTGTTTTAAATCTTATTCTTCCGCCCGATGTATGCTTGTAAAGTGCCGCAAGTCCATCGCTTATAGGCTCAGCAACCTCTTTTTTCATTCTTAAAAAAGGAGCTCCCGGCTTCATATCATAAAGACCGTATACTTTAAAAGGCTCTTCTCTTACATCGTATGCTTTTGTGTTTTCTTTAAAATTATTTTCAGTTATAAAATTTTTGTCAACTGCTGAAATATCCATTGCTTTATACCTCGTTATAAAAAAATATTTACAGTGAAATTATATATCTTGAAATCTGATTTGTCAAGAGAATTTCAAAACTTTTAAGCGTGTTTTTAAAATAGTTTTATTGACAATTATATCTGCGTTATGCTATAATGATTTTATGATGATTAAAGAAATATATTTGAAAAATAAAAAAATTGAATATGAATTAGAGTATAAAAAGGTTAAAAATGTGAATTTGAGAATAAAATCGGACGGAACGGTTTATGTTTCTGCAAACAGACTTGTTTCACAAAAATTCATCGAGGAGTTTTTGCAATTAAAGGCTGATTTTATACTGGATTCATTGGAAAAATTTAAAAATATTCCGATAAAACCAAAACTAAAATATTTTAATGAAGATGAAATCTGCGATGTTATTACAGAGCTTTGCAAAAAAGTATACCCGTATTACGAGAAGTCGGGCATAAAATATCCGATTATCAAATTCAGAAAAATGGTATCTCGGTGGGGAAGCTGTCACCCGATGAAAAATATTCTTACTTTTAACATAAATCTTATGTATGCACCGCTTGAATGTATCGAATATGTTGTGTGGCACGAATTTACACACTTTTTGCAGGCAAATCACGGAAAAAAATTTTACGAAGAGCTGGAAAAGGTTTGTCCTGATTGGAAAGAAAGAAGAAAAATTCTTAAGGGGATAAATATAAGGTGATAAATATGGATAACAAAATAAGTAAATTTGCTCAGATGATAAATGAGTGTGAAAATATCGTATTCTTTGGCGGTGCAGGCGTATCAACCGAAAGCGGAGTTAAGGACTATCGCAGTCAGGACGGATTGTATAATACCGTTAAGGAATACGGAGTTTCTCCCGAAACAATACTTTCGAGAAGCTTTTTCTTTGGAAATACAAATGTTTTTTATGATTTCTATAAAAAATATTTTATTATAGACGCAGAGCCTAACAGCGCCCATAAAGCACTTTATGAGCTTGAAAAAAGAGGAAAGCTGAAAGCAGTTATAACTCAGAATATAGACGGGCTTCATCAGAGAGCGGGAAGTAAAAATGTGATAGAGCTTCACGGAACTGCAAGTGAGTTTTCTTGCTGTGAATGTGGTAAAAGTGCTGAAGGTAAAAATGTGACGGAAGAAATAAAAAGCGGAAATGTTCCGAAATGTAAATTCTGCGGAGGGGTAATGAAGCCGAAGGTTGTGCTTTATGAGGAGCCGCTTTATGACGGCGTTGCAGAAAACGCTGTGTCGCATATAAAAAATGCCGATATGCTGATTGTTGGAGGGACATCGCTTGCAGTATATCCCGCGGCTTCGTTTGTGGAATATTTCAGAGGTAAATATATCGTTATGATTAACAAATCGGAAACAGGCTTTGACAGCGAGGCAGACCTTGTAATAAAAGACAGCATAGGCAAGGTTTTTGAAGAGGTAATGAAGCTTTTAAAACAGAACTGTGTATAGCTTGAAGAAAGCTTTTTGTTAAGCTTCTTTTGACAGCAGCCTTGTCTTATCAATAAGCTTTATCACCGCAGTATGAGGGTCGTTGATATCAATAACAGCCTTTTCCATCGGGCAGATATCTGTTTTGGTACGGTTTATAATCGAATCCGTACAAACATCGTATTCTGTTTTTATTCCGTACTGCTCTAAAATTGATAAAGCGCTTTTTGATATAACGCAGGCAAAAACTTCTTCAACCTCTAAAAGAACATAGATAAATGCAGCGGCTTTTCCGACAATTTTGTCATATGCTTTAAAACCGCTGTATTTTCTTTTTTTCAGATAAAGCTCAGTAAGAGAGCTTATACCGCGCTCATTTGATGTGATATTTTCGTTTCCGTTATGTAAAATCAAGGTATATTTTTCTTCTCTTATAAGACTTTTAAATTCATCATTTTTCATTTTTGATATTTCCTGTTCAGATTTTATTTTCTTATTATACCATTAAAATATCTATAAGTCAATGCACTTTATTAATAATATTTTTTCACCCCTTTTTTTGAAAATGCATATAATACTTATAAAGGAGTGTGGATTTATGGAAAAGGTTAAATATTCGGAAAAAGTGAGACATTATTTTCCGGGAGGAAATACACCGCAAGGCTTTGTAAGCTTTTATGATAATATTCTAAGAACTACATCAACAGGGAAGCTTGGCGTTATAAAAGGGGGTCCCGGTACGGGAAAATCGGGACTTATGAAGCGACTGGGAGCATATTTTGAGAATATGGGAGAATATGTTCACTATTTGCACTGTTCAAGTGACTGTGAATCTCTGGACGGAGTATATCTGCCGAAGTATAATTCTGCTGTAATTGACGGAACTTCTCCGCATGTCGTTGATTGCAGATATCCCGGCGCTTACGATAAAATTTTTGATGTAGGCGTACTTATAAAGGACGGAATTTCAGAATATAAAGAGGAAATAAAAGCTGTCAATTCTGAAATAAAGAAGCATTTTTCGGGAGCATACGAATATCTTAATGTTGCCCGTGCGATAGGGGATATTGCAGAAAGAAAAAGCGCAGATACGCTTGATTTTGGCGAGGTCAACAACTTCGCATATAATATTGCAAAAAGGGCTGTGAACGAAAAAGACAGCGGAAAAATAAGAAAAATGTTTTTATCGGGAATTACTCCGCAAGGACTTAAAAATTATGTTGATACCGTCTTTGGTGACAAATATGTCATAAAACTTGAATGTGATATCGGAGACAGCGGTTATAAAATACTTAAAAAGATAATTTCATACTGCAAAAATCAGAATACGGATATGGATATTTACTATTGTCCGTTGAAGCCTGATAAGCCTGAGCATATTGTGTTTGTAAATTCACATCTTGCAGTCAGCATAGCAAATAAATACCACAGCGTGAAAAACAGCGATGAGGTCGTTTATTATAAGGATTTTGTTAAAAATGATTATAATAATACAGACGAAATTCATGATTATGAGGCTTATATAGAAAAAGCGGTCGGAGAAATCGGCAATGCAAAAAGACTTCATGATAAGCTGGAAGAATATTATATAAAAAACTTTGAGTTTGAAAAGCTTGACGCTTTTTATGAGGATATGAAAAAATTTATGTCAAATTAAATATTATATGAAAAAAGATGAAAATTTTCATCTTTTTTTATCTTTTTTTAAAAAACACTTGCGAAATTTGTAATTATTATGTATAATAGTTTATATCGAGCAAATTTCAAAAAGGAGAACTGTAAAAATGTTGGAATTTAATAAAGTTAAAAACGTTGACCCGGAGCTTCATAAAGCTATAATGGACGAGCTTTCGAGACAGCAGAACAAAATAGAGCTTATTGCTTCTGAAAACTTTGTTTCGGAAGCTGTTATGGAAGCGATGGGAACACCGCTTACAAATAAATATGCCGAGGGTTATCCCGGCAAAAGATACTACGGCGGCTGCGAATGTGTTGATGTTGCGGAAAACCTTGCCATAGAAAGAGCAAAAGAGCTTTTCGGTGCAGGCTATGCAAATGTTCAGCCACACTCAGGCGCACAGGCTAATATGGCAGTATTTTTTGCCCTTCTTATGCCGGGCGATACAGTTTTATCAATGAGCCTTGCACACGGCGGACATTTAAGTCACGGCAGCCCTGTTAATATGTCGGGAAAATATTTTAATATCGTTCCTTACGGTGTAACAGAGGACACAAATACAATAGACTACGATGAGCTTGAAAAGGTTGCAGAAGAATGTAAGCCGAAGCTTATTTTAGCAGGTGCGTCAGCATATCCGAGAATAATTGATTTTGAAAGAATTTCTCAGATTGCAAAAAAAGTCGGCGCATATTTTATGGTTGATATGGCGCATATTGCAGGTCTTGTAGCGGCAGGCTTGCACCCAAATCCTGTTCCTTATGCAGATGTTGTTACAACAACTACCCACAAAACCTTAAGAGGACCAAGAGGCGGTCTTATTTTAGCAAATGACGAAGAACTCGGAAAGCTTTTTAATAAGGCTGTTTTCCCGGGAATACAGGGTGGACCTCTTATGCATGTTATCGCTTCAAAGGCACTTTGCTTCAAGGAAGCTTTGCAGGATGATTTCAAGGAATATCAGAAACAGATTGTTAAAAATGCAAAAGCTCTTTCAGAAGCGTTGGTTGCTGAAGGCTTCAAGCTTGTTTCGGGCGGAACAGATAACCACCTTATGCTTGTTGATTTGACAGAAATGGGTGTTACAGGTAAAGAAGCAGAGCATATGCTTGACGAAGTGGGAATTACAGTAAACAAAAACGCTATCCCGTTTGATACAAAAAGTCCGTTTATCACAAGCGGTATAAGAATCGGAACTCCTGCTACAACCTCAAGAGGCTTTATGGAAGACGATATGGTTGAAGTTGCTAAGCTTATCAAGCTTGCTATAACCGATTTTGAAAATTCAAAGGACGAAGTGAGAAGCCGTGTTGCCGCACTTTGTAAAAAACATCCTTTGTATGCTTAAGTAATATTTTTATTTATTATAAAAAAGGAGTAAACAAAAAAATGAAAAAGTTTTTAGAAGAGTTCAAGGCATTTGCCGTTAAGGGAAATGTGCTCGATATGGCTGTCGGCGTAATCATCGGCGGTGCATTCGGGAAAATTGTGACATCTTTGGTAAATGACATAGTAATGCCGCTTATAGGCGTTATCCTCGGGGGAGTTCAGTTTTCAGCACTTTCCTGGAAAATCAATGAAGCTGAAATCAAATACGGCGCTTTTATCCAGAGCGTGATTGACTTTCTGATTATTGCACTTTGTATCTTCACATTTATTAAAATGATTAACAAGCTTTCAGAGCTTAGGAGAAAAAAAGAAGAAGCGATTGAAGAAGAGAAAGCGGCAGAAGAGCCTAAAAAATCAGACGAGGTTGTTTTACTCGAAGAAATCAGAGATTTACTTAAAAAATAAATAAGATAAAAAACAGGCAAATCGTTATAGATTGCCTGTTTTTTTGGAGCTGGTGAAGGGACTTGAACCCACGGCCTGCTCATTACGAATGAGCTGCTCTACCAACTGAGCTACACCAGCACAAAGATAATTTTATCACAATTTGCTTTTTTTGTCAATAATTTAATAAAAAGTTTTTTATTATTTCCGCAATTATCTTTTTTATGTGAAATATATTGAAAAAAATTAAAAGTTGTGGTATAATGAATTCAACAAAGTTGAATTCAGCTAAATTCGCTTTCAGCGAGCTAAATGTGCTGACGCACGCTAAATTACTTCGTAGCTAAATTGACCTTCG
>CAZHZL010000012.1:0-44703 GCA_964537245.1 uncultured Oscillospiraceae bacterium | reverse complement strand
GCAAATTCAATGATTTATCTAAAGAAAACAAACGGTTTGTTTTTGATGTAACAAATGTTGGAAGTAAGACATAAAAGAGTTACCGGCTATCCGCTATGGATAGCCGGGAATTAATCAAAATATGTAATATTTATAGCCATTTCAATGTGACAGTATTATTCTTTCTAAGGCTATTTTCCGATATAAGTCACCCCCACCATTTTATGTTGGCAGGATTTTCCCACCGGACATTCTCATATATTACTTATTCTACTATTCTCTATATATCTGTGTAAAGACCGTACTATTCAAATGTCGCTCGTTTTAGAAAGTTCGCATCAAGTTAGGACAAAAAAATTATTTATTAATGTTCTCGTTAATTTTTATTTTGGGCAAACCCCATCGGTATTTCGTTGCCAACATTCGTATTATAAATATTAATAACATTGATATGAGAGATGCTAATTGTATGTTTTGAGCATATTTGCTCAAAAGAAAATATGTAACACCTCCAATAATTGCTGCTATAGCATAAATATGCTTTTTAAAGATATACGGCGTTGTATCTATCAATACATCCCTAAAAACGCCTCCGCCTATCCCTGTAATCATTCCCGAAAAAACAACTATAAACCCATTATTCAAAAAACCGTTTAAACAAGCAATTTCAGAACCTATTACAACAAAAGCAGCCAAGCCTATTGCATCAAAAACATTGTTAACAATTTCTATCCTTGTCTTAAAAAAGTTAAATTTTGCTTTAAATATATATGCAATTACAAATGTCAGAACTGCAACAATGATTGCCAGAAGAAAAATTGGAAAGTTAAAAAAAATCGCTGATGGATTTACTCCTAATAACATATCTCTTACTATTCCACCGCCAAACGCAGTAATACACGCTAAAAAAACAACCCCAAAAATATCCAATCCTGAACTAATTGAAACCAATGAACCCGAAAGGGCAAATGCTATCGTCCCTATTATTTCCATTATCTTGATTATTTTTGTCATATAATCTCTCTTCTCATTTAACATATTTGATATAATGTGGGTTATGCGGGATAGATGTTTTAGATGCAAATCTTTTTAACGGTTTTTCATAGCAAATTGGGACTAAAAATTATGCTGAACAGCTTTTTATTTTTATTCACAAACTTCTTCTATAAATTCTATTATAGATGTATTGTCAATAAGACCATGGGGATGATGTCCACAATTTTCTTTTCCAAACACAACTATATTCCCATTGTTTTTTCGGTAGTATTCTTCAAGAATTTTTTCATTTTCATCATAAGGTACAACATCATCTGAATCTCCGTATACCATTATAACAGGAATATTGTTTTGAATTAATATATCCATCTTATCGACTGGATTTTCTCTATAATTTATCAAATCACTCAGATTCATTCCTGTTGCTTCTATAAATTCTTCCATCATAGCATTTCCTGCTTTACCAATACCTGCAGGACAGGATAAGAAATTCATAACAGGTGCATCAAGATACAATGCTTGTACATATTCGGGATACCTTGCCGCAAATTTAGATGCTATAAGTCCACCACAACTCATTCCGATGGGTACACATTTTTTGTACAAACCAAATTCTGTAGTTAGATAATCTGCAAAATGTTTCTTTAAATCAAGATCTTCATCAAAACACTAACGCGTAATATTTTTTATATATGCCAGGTGCCATCCCCGTCTAATCATTTCTATCTCAAGATGGGGGAATGCACCAAAGTATTCAGTTTTAATCATCCATTTTTTGTTTTTTATAGGAACTTGAGGAAAAACAAGTATAGCTTCTCTTCCCTCAAACTTAAAATCAATTCGTTTAAATCCGTTCCATAACATTTCATTCATGAAAAAAACCTCTTTCTTCCTTAAAAAGAGCCCTTGCCATTTCAGTAAGCTCACCTTTTTTATAAATGCTGTACATAATTCCGCCCTCCTATGTATTTATAATTTTCAGATTATATTCTTTAAAGACCTTGTTATATTCATCAACAATCTTTTCAGATACAAAGCCGTCTTTCATTTTATATTTGCTTTTCCATTTATCTTTTCCGCCCAATATATTCATTCCTTCAGAATTTGAACACCGTATACATTTCATAATACAGCCCTGCAAATGATACACAAGCCTGTTTTCTGGTCCATCCTGACTGAAATTAAAGCCTTTCTGAAAAATTTTCATACTACTCTCACATTCTTTTTATTTATTGTTCCAATCATTAAGGAATTTTTCTATTCCACTTGTTGTAAGCGGATGATTGAGCATTTGTTCAATCACTTTATAAGGTACTGTTGCAATGTGGCTTCCGGAAACAGCTGCGTCTGTTACATGAAGTGGACTTCTTATTGAAGCAGCAATAATTTCAGTTTCAATATTATGAATTTTAAAAATATCCGCAATCTGCTTTATTAATTCCATACCAGTTCTGTCTATATCGTCAAGTCTGCCTACAAACGGACTTACAAAAGATGCTCCTGCTTTTGCTGCTAAAAGTGCTTGAGCTGCTGAAAAAATAAGTGTTACATTGGTTTTTATTCCTTTTGATTTAAGCACCTTTACAGCTTTTAAGCCCTCTGCACACATTGGAATTTTTATAACTATATTTTTGTTTCCTATTTTTTCATAAAGCTCAAGAGCTTCTTTAATCATTTCATCTGAGTTAAGAGAAATAACCTCTGCACTTATAGGTCCGTCAACAATTTCGCTTATTTCCTTAACAACCTCAATAAAATCACGTCCTTCTTTTGCAATTAAAGACGGATTTGTAGTAACTCCGCATATAACGCCGAGCTCATTTGCCTTTCTTATTTCTTCAACATTCGCAGTATCAATAAATAATTTCATTAAAAATCACCTTTCTTTTTTATTTTATTTTTCTTCAAAAAAATGTTTTTCCGTTCCTGCACATAAATAATGATAAACGGGTAAATGAAGTTCCTGAACTTTATAAGTTTCTTCTTCGGGAATCCTGATTGTAACATCGGATAACTCTGAAAGTCCGCTCTCTTTATGCCCTGTAAATGACAATGTTTTTACTCCCATACACTTTGCAACTTCTATGGCATTCACAATGTTTTTTGAATTTCCGGATGTGGAAAGACCTATTACAAGGTCATTCTCTTTTGCGTATCCGTACACAAGCTGTGCATATATCATTTCAGGCTCAACGTCGTTTATATATGCAGATAAAACTGCAACTTGACTCGGAAGCGAAATAGCAGGTAATGCCCCTTGCAAATATTTTCTGATATTTGCAGGTATTCTCTCATCGGAAACCTCACGCATCATTTTAAAGCCTTTCATAAGCTCGCCTACTATATGCTCACAATCAGCCGCACTTCCGCCATTTCCGCATACTAAAACTTTACCTTTATTTTTATATGTTTCTATAATTAGCTTTAATGCTTTTTCTATATCGTCACGACATTCAACGAGTGACGGATATCTTTTTATAAGCTCATTCATATATTTTTACCTCCGTTTATTGCTACTGAAAGAGCTGCATAATCACCTATATTTTCAGATAATTTTGCAGGAAGTATTTCACAAGCATTTTTTGATAAGAAAAGACATTCTTTTTCCAAAACATTTTCCATAGGCTTTCTTAACAAATGCTCACATCTTTTAAAAATACTTCCGATAATTATTTTTTCAGGATTTAAAATATCAATTATTATTGAAAGTCCTTGGCCAAGCATTTCTCCACATAAATTATAAATTTCTTTTGCGTCATCAAAGCCTTTATCTGCACATTCTGCAATTGTTTTTGCAGAAATACTGTCCATTTTTTCAATGTTTTCGCAGTATGATACTTTTTTTCCTTGCTGAAAGCTTTCAAGAGCTTTTGTTTTACCCAATTGTGCAATTCCGCCACCTGAACAAAAGCCCTCAAACGAGCCTGCTTTTCCATAGCCCACAGGACCTGTATCATATAGACGAATATGCCCTGCTTCACCTGCCATATCAGATGCTCCTCGGTAAAGCTGACCATTGAGAATAAGTCCCGCACCAAGTCCTGTTCCGAAGGTGAAAAATACCATATTTCTGCAGTTTTCTCCTGCTCCGTATTTCCATTCCGCTAATGCACACGCATTGGCATCATTTTCCAGATAAGCTTCTTTTTTAAGTTTCTTTTTTATGTAATCAACTATCTCTATGTTATCCCAGCCTATAAGATTAGGCGGAGACATAATTATGCCTTTGTCAGAATTAAGAGGTCCACCGCAGCTTATTCCCACTGCTTCAAAGTCAGTACTCAATTCTTCTGCAATAACACACATTTTTTCAATCATTTCATAAGGGGAAATGCTAAAGTCAGTAGGAATTGTTTTTTTATCAAGTATTTTAAGTATGCCGTTTTTTTCTTCGCCAAGCGATACAGCACATTTTGTTCCCCCGATATCAAACCCGATATATTTCATTATATTTCATCTCCGTTAAGCTTTATAAATTTTAGTTCAAAGCCGTTAAATGTAAGTTCAATGTTTTTGCACACACTGCCGTTTATTCTTGCTTTTTGCATATTTTCATTTGAATTATACAAATGTAAAATATAATCATTTCCATCTTTTTTTATAAGGCTTAAAATTATATTTTTATTGTCAATTTCAATACAAGCTACATTCTGAGCTTCCTCTGCGTGCGGAAAATATGAAATAACAACAGGCTTTTCGTTATAAAAAAGTGCTTTTTGTTCTACGCTGTCTGTTGTTATTTTAAAATTAAAGCATCTTTCTCCCATATCAATTCGTTTAATATGCCTGCTATGAGGTGCAATTTGTCTGTCTTCAATCGGGTGTGCACTATAAACAGGAGTACGAAGAAGCGTAATATACATTGAATTTTCTTTAAAGCTTCCGCCATATATACCGTCATTTATAACATAAAGGGCGTTTTCATTATTCTTTATTCCGCACCACTTCTGATATACAGCCTCGTTTCCGTCAGCTCTTAATTCCTCTGTTCCGAATGCTGTCTGACCATAAAATTTTCCGCAAAAATCCGAATCAATTCTATATTTTATGCACTTATTAGCTTCATTTGAATAAATGGTAAGCGAAACATCAAGGTCGTTATGATTTTTTAAGTATGTATACTCAACAACGGCTGTTGACTTTTTGTATCCGAACACAGCCTGAATAATTGTTCTTACTGCACCATCTTCAACAATTTTTACAGCAGCTGTTTTTTCATTTTCATATCCGAAAAATTCAGCAGTTTCTTCAGCCGATAACAGCTTAAACTCTCCGATTTTCTCCGTGAATCCCGAAATATTCATTCCCCACGGGTCCTCATCATCATTGTATACCTCGATAACACCGCTATTTCTTATTTTTATTTCATTATTTACGGAAAATTCTTCTATCAAACCTGTTTTTTTGTTTATAACAAGTTTAGAACATTCTCCCACTGCAACAATTTTTTCAGAATTCTCAGTTTCAGTCCTGTCTTCTTTTTTCACCACATAGAGCTTACAATCAAATCTATTCATAGATGACGGCTTTAATTCCGCTTCAAATGAAACCTTTTCAATCCAGTCAAGATTAAAAGTACACTCAGGCTTTTCATTCTGACTTTTTATTTTATTCCCATTTTCGTCATAAACATCTGCCAATGTAATTTCACCATAGTTCCAGTTCTGATTCTGAAGCATAAATTCACATTCTATAACTGTTTTCACTGTATATGGGTGAGGATTGTATACCATAATCGGTATTTCGCCCTCATTCGCCTTTTTCTGCCCTTTTGCAAGCTTGAAGAATGCTTTTGCAATGATTTTATCACATTTTTCCAAAGCACAGTCCATGGTCCTTAAAGCATCCTCTTCTGCAGGCTTTATGCAGGTTCCCGGCAAAATATCATGAAACTGCGAAAACGCAAGCATTTTTCTTATTTCATTTATTTCTTTTTCAGGATAAATATAATCTCTTGTAAGACTTGCGTATGAAGCCATTTTCTGAACGATTGCAATGTTATTTTCAAGCGTTCTGTGCTTTTTCTTAACTCTTATCATTGAAGTATAGCAACCAACATTTACATGATACAAGGAATCGGAAACTGTTTTCAAACTTGATTTATCAATTTCTTCAAAATAACTGTCAAAATCAGAATGAACTATTTCTATATCTTCACTTTCTTTTATGAGATTATTTAAGCTTTCAAGGTCTATTTTTGAAGGTCCGCCTCCGTGATTTCCCACGCCCCAGGTCTGAAGTCCGTTTTTTATATGAGGATACTTATCAATATATCCTGTTATTTTGTTTAACGCCTCGCCCTTTAAGCTATTATATGAGCCTACCAGATTATGTGCAATAATTTCAGAATCGCAAAAGCCTTTCCATATAAAATCACCCTCAAAAAAATTCATGGGACGCTGAAACACATATGCTTCAAAGCCTGTCTTTTTAAGTATCTGAACAAGTCCCTTTGTATGTCCGAACGGGTCAAAATTTATAGCTGTTTTCGGCTCAATCTTAAATTTTTCTTTAAAGTATTTTCTTCCCAAATCAATTTGAGACAAAAAGCTTTCACCCGAAAGCATTGTGCAGTCAGGCTGAAGATACCAACCACCCATTATTTTCCATTTTCCTTCTTTTACAAGCTTTTTTATTCTCTCAAAAAGCTCAGGCTCATATTCTTCAATCCATTCATATAAAAGCGCTTCATTATGGTTAAAAACAAAACCTTCATATTTTTCGCAAAAATCCACTGCAACTCTAAATGTAGACACAGATTCTGCCGCGCCTTCCTTCCATTGCCAAAGCCACACAGGGTCAATATGCGCATTGCATATAAGATGTAATTTTTTCATAGACGGTCTCCTTATATTTTCCCTTAAAATTTCAGTATTAGTTTACAGTATGCTCATTAAATAGTCAACAATTTTAGAAAAGGTCAGCAATATTTCACACAAAAAACGCAAAAAACAGCCTTGCCTCTAGTTATTATTAATGATATTATGTTATAAAATAAACAAATTCAGAATGGAGAGATCAGATATGGAATATCAAAAAATGCTTGAAAATCTTACATTACGAGAAAAAATCGGTCAGACAATGATAATGCTCTGCACCCCCAAAAAATTTATCGAAAATTTCGGTTCTATTGAAAATTTTATAAAAAAATATCCAATAGGTGGGTTTTATCCATGCGCTGGTTTGGAAAAAGGCCTTATGAGAGTTGTATCCAAAGAAGAGTGTGATTTAGTAATGAGAGAGTGCAATAAATATTCAAAGGTACCTCTTATTCTGTCAGCTGACAGTGCTAACGATAAAGAAGGAGTAGTAGAGTTCGGAAGTAATATGCTTTTTGGAGCAGCAAATGATACGCACCTTGCATATCAGTATGGAAAAATTTTGGGAGAAAAAATGAGTTCCTGCAATATTCACTGGTTGTTTTCACCTTGCGTTGATCTTAATATGACACCTTCGAGTCCGGTTACCAATACCCGTTCATTATCGGATGATCCAGATACTGTAATCCGTCTTTCAAAAGCAATTATAAAAGGTATGCAGGAGGCAGGCATAGCCGCTACATCGAAACATTTTCCGGGAACAAGCGACAACGAAACCGTTGACCCGCATTTAGCACCGGTTAATAATAATATATCAAAGGAAAAATGGGATTCAACCAACGGCAAGGTGTACAGTGCACTTTTTGAAGAAAATGTTATGTCGGTTATGATGGGGCATCAAAATTTAGTGTGTTATCAAAGTGAAAAAAATAACGGAAGATACCCGCCTTCAACTATGTCAAAAGAGGTTGCAACCGATTTATTGAAGGAAAAGCTCGGATTTAAGGGTGTAATTGTGACAGATGCCCTTGTTATGGGCGGTTTTACGGGTGCTGACGGAATAGAAAATCAGACAAAAAGCTTTGCAGCAGGTAACGATGTTATGCTGTGGCCTGACGTTAAATATATGGATTTAGTTGAGAAAAAAATATTAAATGGCGAAATTCCGATGTCAAGACTTGATGATGCTGTAAGAAGAATTTTAGAATTAAAAGAAAAAGTAGGAGTCTTAACCGGAAATTTCAAACCTAAACATTATGATGAAGAAAAAGCATATGAAATTTCTAAAAAAATATGTGAAAAAGGTATAACGCTTATTCAAAATGAGCTTAATGTTGTTCCTTTTAAAAACTTAAAGAAAGTTCTCGTTGTCTGTGTAACACCAAGTGATACCGGTTACGAAGAGCTTAAAAATCTTGAAAATGCATTTTTGAAATATGATATTGAAGCAGAAATCAGACGCGACATAACTCAGGACGAATTTGAAGAAATTCAGGATAATTACGATTTGACCGTTTTTGCCCTTTTAAGAGCTCCACACCAACCTATAGGTCCTTTGCAGTTCTGGGGAGACAACGCTGCATCAATATGGGCTTCAAACTCAGGTAACCCTCATAAAAAAATCATATGTTCATTCGGTAGTCCGTATCATTACGAATATTACAGCGAAACATCTACTACATACATAAATGCATACTCAAACATCCCTGCCATGCATGATGCTTTTGTTAAAGCGGTTACGGGACAAATTGAATTTAAAGGGAAATCACCTGTAAAATTGATATAACTAAAATTTTGCCATATTATAAATTACCGGCTGACTCTTAATGAGCTTGCCGGTAATTTTTATAAAAATTAAATTTAGAATCCTCATAATCTGAAAAATCAAAATATCGAAACAGAAGTATCTTCACATACTTTTTCCAGTGAATATTTATTATCTTCAAATTCTTTTCTGTCACACCATTTACCGTTTGTAAAATCAGGAATTGCCACAGGCATACTCCCCATAGAAATCGACATTTCAGAAAGCGGTGTAATTGACATCCAAAGTGCCATATCATAAACATCAATAGGCATATATGTACCTCTTTTCACACTTTCAAAAAATGCTCTTAACACAAGCCAGTCTATTCCACCATGCCCCTTATTGACTTCTCCTTTTGTATACTCCTGCCAAAGAGGATGATCATACTTTTCCTGATATTTTTCAGCATTTCCCCAATGTTCCTTCCATTTAAAATGGTCTTCTGTACTCATATCACTGTCAAGAAAAAGGCTGTCGTTATCTTCCAGATAAACACCTTTTGTCCCGTGTGCTTCAAAACCTCTGGAATATGCTCTTGGCAATGTTGTGTCAAGATCAATTGTGATAGTTTCGCCATTTGCACATTTTATCATAGTTGTAACAATATCGCCTTGATTGAAAACTGTTTCTTTATGATTACTTTCAGGTCTTTTATCATTTATGTATGCACTAAGTCCCGCTGATTTTGAACTCATGCTGACTAATGTCAACATTCTGTTGCCATTGTTTATATTAAGTGCCTTTGAAATTGGGCCAATTTCATGAGTCGGATAATTCTCGCAGTTTCGGTGAATATAATTATTAAGTCTGTAATGTCGGTTTTTTTCTCCATCTGCAATTTCGTCTCTGAGGTCGTGTCTGTAGCCACCTTTCATATGAACAATATCTCCAAGAATGCCAGTTTTTATCATATTGAGAACCATAAGCTCGCGTCTGCCATAACAACAATTTTCAAGCATCATAACAGGAGTTTTTGTTTCTTCATATGCGTGAACCAATCGCCAGCAATCATCTATTGAATACGCACCGCCAACCTCACTACCTACAATTATTCCTTTTTTCATAGCTTCAATCGTTATATTTATATGTGCCTCCCATGCGGCACTTATAATTACTGCATCTATATTTTCAAGCTCAAGAATTTCCTTATAGTTATTGGTTTTAAAGGGCTCATTACCTTTTTTCTCTTTTACTACACCAAAGCACTCCTGTACCCTATCTTCATACAAATCACATAACCCGATAATATTTATATCATTCATCGGGGTAACAACATCACAAAGTAACGCCTTTCCTCTTTGACCAAGCCCTATAAATGCAACATTTAATATTTCTTTCATATTATTTTTCTCCTTTATTTTATTTTGCAATGATTACAACCGCATCATAAAGATTCAAAGTAGTGGGGACAACAAATTTACCGTTATTTATCGGAACAATTTCTTCACAACCGTCTTTTGAAATAACTTTTGCGGAGGTATAACTGTCTTTTAAAGTCACCGGTATATCCTTCATTATATCAGCGGACAAATTGGCGATAAATATTGCTAATTTGTCATCTTTTTCTTTTGCCACGCATATTCCGTGATTTTTTAATTCAACAACCGGAATATCATCGGAAAGATATGAACATATATTTCTTAAAAGCTTCACTCTATAATTTGAATAAAATCCGTCACCGTAGCAACCATCGGAAGCATATATACAAATCCGTCCGCCCAAAGAGTTTTTATAAAGAACAAAGCCGGGACGTTTTTTTCCGTCGGGAGTTACAAGTTTTGAAATAATTTCAGCACCCTCAGGAATTATTTCGCGCCATTTTCCTCCTGAAATTCTTGAAGGAATATAAATATCGCTTCCATCTTTATGCTTCAAAATCAGAAGCTGTTCACTTGCTGCAATAGAATAAATTTTTTCACCTATATCTACCCCGATATATTCCTTAAAGCCACGGCTTATTATCTCTATTGCCGCCTGAGAATCCATAAAAACTCCTTTTGAAAGACAACTTTTAAGTTCATCATCATTAAGCTGAATTACCGCATCAGCATCAAGAAATACAGCATTATAATCTTTTAGATTTTCGGGCAAGCAATAAACACATGGAATGCCTGCTTTGAGTAAAATATGTTCATTTGTTCTGTTTTGTCTTAAATCAGATATTCTCATAGGGTTAGTGTAATCTTTCCTGTCAACAAATCTGTCCGGAGAAGTTATCATTGCTATACCTGTTTCTATATATCCGTCACACATAGTTTCAGTTACCGTATCACAGAATTTTTTGCGTGACTTAAGAAGCTCTCCAAATTCAGGCTCCTCCGAAAGAACACACCCTTCCAAATCAAATATACTGAGTGTAACACCTTTTGAACCTAAAAAAGCGGAAAGCATAATCTGAAAAGAAGTTGCACCAATACTTTTGGAATATACAGTAAAGCGTGTATTTTCTATCTCAGGAAGATAATCAACTTCATCCTTATATTGTGCTTCAACATTTGCTTTTAACTGATCGGTGAGGATATAAGATGTGAAAAAATCTCTTGGATTTCCCTCGCAATATGGACCAAATGTAGGTCTTAAGAGCGGTATATCATTACCTGAAAGGCTTTTTAAAAATGTATTCCAATCTCTTCCCTCAACAGCGTGGACATCAGGAAGCGATGTCATTATAGCGACTCTTGTATCAGGTGATTTTTCTTTTATTGTTTTTTGTATCCATAATGATGTATCTGTATATACATCATTATTAAACTCACGCCATTTTTTAAATACTTCCTTTGAATTTAATATATCGTTTCTTAATGCTTCTCTATCATAAGATGAATTGTATTTTTTATTAAAAAGTGCAATATGATTATCACAGAAGCAACCAAAATCCATTTGTTCGGAAGCTTTTTTTCCTGCCCACACCTTATGGATTTCAGTTCTGTGGTTATGTATGCGCATATCATCGTCAATCCATATAACATCAGGCTTTGTTTCAGCCCAGAGGCTTAATTTTTTTCCTGCAATTTTTCTGAATTTTTCACCGATCATACAACCGCTTCCATATGATTTTTCACCAAATTCATCAGTATAAAATTCCCAGTCGCAGTTATGACTGTTGTCGCAATTACCATCCCACGCACCAAAAAGATCCTGATAATTAAGCTGAAAAGAAATATTCTCAGCTCTCAGCTTTTGGGCAGCTTCTTTAATAATTCCAACTAAATATTCTGTATGCTCTAAGCTGTCAGGAGAATAATACCAATAAGGATTAAGATCAACATAAAACATAACTGCGTCAACAAGGTTTTCCTTGCAGAAGCTTATCAGCTCATCTGTTCTTTTTTTAGTAACCTCTTTTTCATATTGAGGTAAACAAGGTAAATAATATCTTAAAACATAAGTAAATTTTTTATCATCCAATTTCCATTTCATATAAAATTCCTCATCTTTCCTGAATTTTTTCAGCTTATCACATTAACGCCTTCATTTAAAACAATATCTTTTATTTCACCGTTAAGTTCAATCGTGATGTTTTTTCTTTTCTGTGAATATAATACCACATGAGCAAAACCATCGTTCATTTCTATATCAACTTTTATATTCCCTTTAGCACACAATCCCTTGAATTTTGCGTTTTTTAAAAGCTCCGGAACAGCCGGTGCTATTTTTATATAATCGTTTGAAGAATATAAAAACATTTCTGCAATCGCACTTGCAAACCCAAGATTTGCATCTATCTGAAACGGACTTATGCTCCACCAATAAAGTGAATTTCCTGACGGCAGTCTGTCATTATGCAATGTAAATAAGTTATTTAAAAGCGATGTTCTCATAAGCATTCTTAAACACTGTAAGGCATTTTCAGCGTCATTTAATCTGGCATATATATGTGCCATATGCACTAAACTCCAGCCTGACTGTGAGGTAATTCCCACAATCATTCTCTTTTCCGTTGCAATTTTAAGTGCATTATACATTTTCTCGTTATTGAATTTATTGATTTCACTGCCCGGAAATAAGGGATATATATGCGATAAATGTCTATGTTCATAGTTATCACAAAGCTCATCGTTCAACCATTCTTTAATAGCTCCGTCCTCATTTATTTTATATTCAGGCATTTTTGAAAGCATATTTTCATAACGACTATAATCTAAATTCAGAATTTTACATACACTGATTATATTTGTAAAAACCTCTTTTGCAACCGCAACATCGTATGTAGAATTTACAGAAACGATAGACATCTTTTTATCAGGATCGTTTTCGGTGCCGTGGATAATAGGTTCATTTTCAGGAGACATTGACGGTATAAACTGACAAATACCGTCTTTTTCCGTACAAAAAGAAATGTAAAACTCCGCAACTTCTTTTAAAAAAGGATATACTTTTTCTTTAAGAACATCTTTGTCCTCACTATAGTGATAGTAATTATAGTATAATTGTGCTACCCAGCCGGCAAGCCCGGGAAACATATTCCACATTCCCCTTCGCAGTGCTTTTCCACTTATAGTCTGTCCCATAGGAAGTGCTATTCCCTCTGCATCAAAATAATAACGTGCATTCTGGCGGTAGTCATCCATAAAGCTGCTGTAATAATCCATATACACTCTAGCAGCTTCAGGCATTCCAAGCGATAATGCCTGCCACAAGCAGAGCTGTATATTTTCGTCATTATGAAAATCACAATCCCATGGCGGTGTATAGCTTCCGTTCCATATTCCCTGAAGGTTTGGCGGATATTTACAGTTTACGGCACAAGAGATGAAAAGGTATCTTGAATAATTAAACATAAGCTCATACATTGCAGGATCGGGATTATCATAAGATGCTTTTAATATCAGTTCTTCCGTACAATCCTGCGTGGTATAACCAAAATCAACTTTTACCCTGTTATACAGTTCTGAATATAATTTTAAGCTTTCCGAAAACAATTCGTCGTAAGGCTTTACTACAGGAAATGTCTTTTCGCAGTAAGCATATCCCGTAACATAAATTACAGCGTAAGTATAATCAGTACAAAGTATAGTATCATATTTCTCATAATCCTTTTTTACAGATAGCTTTCCATCTGTAACAAGCTTCATAATTCCACCAAAAGTTCCACCCTCGTGATATTCACCTGTAAAATAAATAGTATCCCCTGAAACTTCATGTTTTATTACAAACTTAGTAGCAATATGCTTTAAAATTTCTTTCGCTTGCGTTGGTTCACTCTCTAACCGTGCATTCAAAGAAAAAACACTTGTCATCTTTTTATTTTGAGAATTGGTTATTTCCATAATAAACTGATTTTCACTTTTAGAAATAAACTGTCGTCTCTTATAAACAGTACCGTCCGCCTCCCAGCTTACTGTTGCTTCAGCTTTTTTTAAATCAAGTACACGCATATAATTTTTCTTTTCACCTTTTATATCGGTTCTGATTGTTAATTCACACAAAGGCTGATATGGCGGCGTTTTTTTTGCAGTATCGTATTTTTCCGCAAGAAGATTTTCTGCCTTTTTGTAGTTTCCCTCCGATACCTCTTTTTTTATCAGGCTGACAAATTCCTTATTTTCTCCGAACTGAAAGTCATTATCTAAAGGAAGATAAAGATTTTCATGATTAAAAATAACATATTCTTCAGCTACTCCACCGTAAACAAGTGCCCCGAGTATACCATTTCCCAAAGGCAATGCCTCGTCCCAGTCACTTGCACATTTTTTTGATAAAATTCTGTTCATACATAGTTCCCCCAAAAAAAGTTTTCTATTTTTCTGCTATCGTGCTTCCTATATTATTAAAATCAAACACATTAAAAACAGGAATAAATTTCTTTATTTCATCAAAAGCAATATTCAGATTTCCGTTTTCGTCACATATTGTCACCACATCCGATGTAACATTCACCAAATCCTCAACCTCACTGAATTCTTTTACAAGATCATGAATTTCATTTTCAGGATTGTCTATTGAAAGATTGTTTTTCACCATACAATACTGCGGAAAAAACGGATCAGTTTGTGTTATGGTATAAAGATTAGGATATTTTTCCTTCCATATATCATTACGAAACGGTGATGACAATACATTGTTCATTCTTGCTTCTCCCTGTGATTTATCTGCCCAATATCTCATAAAAAGATTTCTTTTTCCTAAGTTATAAAAAATATTGTCATGTATTAAAACATCTGAACCGCCATTTATTAAAATTCCGTCGCCGTCATATCCCCCTACAATATTGGAATATATATCATATCCACTTACAGTTTCGTCAAGATATATTCCTTCGATATTTTCCTGACCGTTTCCTAAATCATAAATATGATTATATCTTATGATATTTCCTCTCTGAGTCCAGTCATGACCGCAATAAATTGCTCCTGCATCAGATGTATCGTTAAGCAAATCATAAAGTTCATTGTATTCTACAATATTTTCATTTGCAGAAAGTAGCCATATACCTTCATGAGGACCGTCGTGTATGGTATTTTTAGCAACATAATTTCCGCATCCGTCAATTGTTATTGCAGGAATACTTGATCTTGACGACCTGGCAAAATTATATATCTCATTATTTACGGCACTGTTGTTTGATTTTGTAAGAGTTTCTCTGCCGTTATTTGAAACAAGCTTTATTCCGCCTGTAACATTATAAATCCTGCTATCTGAAACGCTATTATCACTTCCTTCATAAATTACAACAGCTTCACTTCCAAAATTGCAAATTTCACAGCCCTTGATTTTGAAATTTGTACAATTCTGAATCCATATTCCTGAACTTCTTGAACAGGAAAAGTTTATATTTTCAAAGCTTAAGTTTGAAGCTTCATAAGCATTTAATAATGTATCATTAAAGATTGCAAATTTTAAATTTATATCTTCAATATTCCCATCAGGATAATAATACAGCTTTAATGTATCAAGGTCGGTATAATATTCACCCGGTGTGTCTAATTCCTCTAAAAGATTAAAAATGTAATATCTTCCACCGACGCCATCAGATGCTTTTACTCCGAACGCAGTTGTCTGCTTTGAGGTAATTGATTTTTTAGTCGTATCTATTTTTGCAATATCAACGCAAGATTCTGCATAATCGTATACCCAATATCCAAAAAGCTTCGCATATTTTGCACCTATCCATCGTTCTGTTCTTTCATCCTCATAACCTATCTCAAAAGGAAGCTTCTTTGATTTGTCGGAATACCACTGTCCACCAGGTTCATAAACGGTTTGTATCTTGATGTAGCCGTCATTCGGATACCTTGCAACAATCTGCGGTTCTCCGTCACTGTAAAGCTCTGCCGGTGCTGTCAGGTTTGGTGTGTCTGACTGATTATTGTTATTTGCAAATATACCCCAATAATTCATTTGCCCGATATCATCAGCAGTATATCCCAACTTACCTAAATCTATTTCATATACTTTCCCGTGTGCGTTTGAGGGAATTTTTGAAAGTGCTTCGGAATCGGTAACAACACTCCACTTATCAGAAGGCAATGAATCAGCACCACTAAATGTTACTTTTTCGTTTTCAAATGCCTTATATACAATCGGTGAATTTACCGTTCCCGAATCGTGCTTTTCAAGCTTTAAAGGACTTGTTATACGATAGGTCCCCTCTCTGAAAATAACATTTATACCTTTTTCGGGATACTCTCCCTGTGCTTTTATTTCTCGTATCATATCGCGTGCTGCCTGCGGAGTTTTAAGGGGGCTATCGAATGTTCCGGTATTATTATCATCACCATCAACACTGACATAAATATTAAGTGGTAAGTTATTTGCATTGGCTTCCATCACAGCAGAGTATGGCTTCATATTTTCATCCCATACAAAAAGCTTTACTTTCATTTCATTATCATTCAAAATTGTATTGTAATTTTCTAAGCCTTGCGGAACAAGTTCACTTTTTATAAAACTTCCGTCCTTTGAAAAAATATTCAGATAACGGTTATAATTAAAATATGTGTTATCTGTCAATTTTGCACTGTATATACTGTTATTTTCAATTGACAATCTCATTTCTCCTGATATCACAATGCGTTTTGAAGAAAGATACCTTTTACCGTCCTTATTTATCTCACAAATTAAGTAAATATCTCCGTGTTCTGCGATATTTTCTACACAAAGAACACCGCCTTTCGAGACGGAAACCCCATTATATTCCCTTGGAAGTCTCCACTCACCTGTTTCTCCCATAGAATTTGTATAGGTAACGAGCTTATGTCCTTCCGTTGATACAGTAATCTCACTTTCACCCAAAATTTCAAAATCAAAAACAGATGAATTTTCCTCAATAACCAAATCAAATTCAACAGTTTTTTCACTTCCGAAAATATCTTCATTCTGAAGCTTAGCAACAACCTTATATTCACCACATGGAAATTCATCAGAAATATTCAGAGAAAAATCATATGTAGGATAAACCCATTTTTCCATACCATTTTTAGGAGCCTGCAAGGTATATTCATTTCGTTGTGTTTCAAAATATATACCAAAGGGCACAGTTGTGTCTTCAAGCTGAAAATCACTATAGAAAACTTCATTTCCCTCTTCATCATAAACGCTGAAACAAAGTGGCTCCATAACTCTGCCTTCTCTGTCTTTAAATCCTAAGGTTGAACCAAACTGATTATAAACCTCGGCAGAAATGGAAACATTTTCTCCTCTTTTTACATTTATGCTTTTATCATTCAGTTTTGTTGCACCGTTATATATTTCTATATCATTGAGTGCAAGCTCCTGAAAGCAGACATTATCAATATATACAGGCTTACCGACAACATCATCATTTGATTTCCCGAATAAACCGTAAACATTAAACCTTTTAATTTCCTGCTTTGAAACAAGTGCTTCATAAGTTGTCCATTCCTTTTGTTTCAGCACAAACATATTTGATGCATTCCATACGCTGTCTGACATAGTTAAATCAGGATTTATTATATTTCTGAATACGCCCTTTACATATACATCAGTCCCTGTAAAACCGGGATAGTAGCTGTAATACCTGTAATCCTCATTTGAAGGATGTTCACCTGAATCCCCAGTCACACGCAATCCCTCATCATCAGCAGACGACCATAACATCCAGTTTGTTGTAGTTTTACCGTTTGATGTTTCAAAATCCACATAATAATCTGCATGATAAATATATTTTTTTGAAGGATCAGTCATCAGTTCAGTATGCGGATAAGGCTTCAGATAATATGTTCCACCATCTTTCTCAAATGTCTGTTTATATGCATTTGTACCGTCAACCCCCTTATTATATACAACTTCACCAAGACTTCTGCCAAAACTTGCATCATCTCCGTTTGCCCATAAAAGCGTATGCGGATTATTTCCTTTCGGATAATCCTTTTCCTTAGTAACCTTTATATCAAAAGAGGCTGTCAAGTCAGAATTATGTATATTTTTATCACAAAGTGAAGCTACAACGGTATAAGTATCGCTTACAGTTGCGGATGAAATATTTACTGTATATTCATTTGTTGGTAATAAATCACCGTTTTGTGTGATTGTTTTTGCCGATACAGTTATATTACCGCTTGTTTTGTTTTCTCCGTCAGAAAAAGTGCTTGTTCCTATATGATTACCTACCGAACTGTAAATGTCAAACTGTAACTCTTCACCAAGAAATCCTGTTTCTGTGCCAAACTGATTAAGAAGTACACAAGAAAAATCAAACTGATGATTTCTTACAATGCTTTTGGGTGTTTCAGACAAAGTAATGCTTCCCACCGACAACTCCTGCATACGTATGTTGTCAGCATAGACAATCGGTTTTTCTCCTGTCGCAGCAGTATGGGAAACTGTGAAGACTTCAGAATCATTATCAGATATAAGCTGTTCAAAGGTATTCCATTCACCGCTTTTTAAGTTAAAATCAGTTTCCTCACCGTTAAGGCTTATTTTAAAGCTATCTGAATCTGATAAATAATCGGCAGTATAAATATATTTTTTTTCTGCACTCATTAAATTTTCCGAATCAGAAACAACATTGTAGATATGTGTTTTTGAAAAATCAAAAACATATCCCGCAGTTTCATTTTTTCCGTTTTCCATAGAAACAGTAAGTTGACTGCCAAGTTTATTTTCTTCATCGTCCCCTATAAGCCAGATGAGTGTTTCAGGCTCCGTTTCGTCAGCTGTATAGGAATCCTCAGATAAAACTTCAAGGTTAAATTCAGTATAGTTTTCACTTCCGAAAATATCTTTATTAAGAAGCGAAGCTTTAATTGTATATATTCCTTTTTGAATATTTTCGGAAGTTTTTATATTAAAATTATAGGTTGGTATATCCCATGTTGTTTTTCCATCTTTGGACGCTTTTAATTTATAACTATCTTCTTTGGTTTCTACATATATATCCATGTTTGTCGGAGACTCGCCGTAAGCAGATGTTGAAATAAGTTCTCCGTCTTCGTTATATATTTCAAACTTCAGAGGCTCCATAACACGTCCGTGTCTGTCTTTAAAGCCTAAAGATGAATTAAACTGATTAAACACGTCCCCACTAAAAGCAATACTGAAATTTTTCTTTGTCTTTAATGTTTTATTTGCGATACTGCTTCCGTTTTTATTAAGCTCTATTTTTCCTAAAGCAAGCTCTTCCAGATATGCATCGTCAAAATAGATTCTGTCTCCACCCGAAATACCGTTTTCGAATTTCGAAGATACAAAAGGATAAATTTGAAATTTGGAATCAAGTGGTTTTGTGAGTACAAGCTCATAAGTATTCCACTCTTTTGTTTTGAGAACCATTTCATTTGAGTTCCAGGGCCACAAGCCTTCATTTGAAGCGGATAAGTCATCTTTGATATATCCGTTGAAAAAACCGGTTGTATATAAATCTGTATATTCGTTTTTGTAATAATAGCTATAATAACGATAATCATCTTCTGAAGGGTGTGAATTGGTTTTCGGAGTAACCTGAATACCGCTTGTATCAGTTCCGGAAATATTAAGCCACATACCTTCTACATATCCGGTGGGAGTATCAAAATTAGGATAATATTCAGCGTGATAAATATATTTCTTGTTTGTATCCATATTGGAATCCGTTCTTACCCATGGAATATAATAAAGTGAACCTGAAATAGAAAAATCATGATCAAATACGTTTCTGCCGTTAAATTCTGTAGTTCTTGGAACTTGTGATGAACCGATCTTACTACCCACATCGTCAGCATTCAAATAAAGAAGTCTTTGCGGTGATGCTATTTCCTCCTCAGCACAAACATTGCAGGAAAAAATAAGCAATAAGCTTATCATCAAAGATAAATATTTTTTCATTATTTCAACATCCTTTCATTTTGCCGTTTATGTTACTAATTCAATTTTTCAAGTAAGCTGTCTACATATTCCGGCTTTGATAAGTCACTGGCTATATTGTTATCTTCACTTATAACAATAAGTCCTTTATTATCCCAGAATACTGTTTTTTCAAGCGCAGTTTCACATAAAGCTCTTAAAGGTATCATTGTTCTGTTTTCTATAATAAGCGGTGTAACATCCATCTCTGTTTTTTTGTCGTCAACCGTAAGAATGTTACTTCCGATTTGCATTGTCACTTTTTTACCGTTTAATTTAAGAGTTACCGTTTTTGTCTGTTCATCCCAACCGACCTCTGCACCGAAATTTTCAGAAATAAATCTTACGGGAACAAGCGTGCGACTGTTTACAATTTGAGGATATACAGACGCATTGTCTGGATCTATCTGCTTTAATGTGTTTTTTGCAAGTGCCTTGTTTTTTCCGATTGCAAGTATAACCGCATTTGACAGCGTATTATCAATATTTGAACTTCCCGAATTTTCAGCAACCGTAAAATCAGACCTATATTTTAATTCGTCAGTTATGCCGATTTTTGAGGTATCAATAATTTCCCATTCAGGAATTTGTTTTTTGATTTTTTCCTGATCAATCGTAATTTTTCCGTCATTTGAAATACTATATGCTACTTCCTTTGAGCTTACAGCATAATCATCTTTTATTTCACCGTTTCCAATGAAAGCATCAGGTAAGCTGTGTGATTTTCCGTCAATTGTTACATTATTTTTTATTACATTTCCTTTTGGCATAAATTCCGAAGAAATATCATTAAGATAGTCTTTTAAAAATGGCCACTTTTCAAGCCATAATGAGCCATATTTTGTATCTTCAATGAAATATCTTAATTTCTGATATATTGAATCACTCAGCTTTTTCCCTAAAAGCGAGCCTTTGACAGAAGAATCTGTAAGATTAATGGATATATTATTTTCTATATCAAGGTTACTTCCGGTAATAAATGCCATAGTACCTGTGCTTCCGATATTTTTTACAATATTTCCGTAAATTTTTAAGTTGGAATCACCTTCTGCAACAAAAAATGCGTTAAGTCCGGAGTAATCCTTTCCGCTGTCGTGAACATAATTATAGCGATAAACATTTCCTGCCTGAGAAATATTCATTCCGCTGTAAAATACTCCCGTAGCTGTAGAATCGCAAAGAACATTATAAATATCGTTATATTCAACAACAGAATCATTTGAATCAAGCATCCATATAGCCATGTGTGAACCGTTATATATTTTATTATGACCGATGTAATTCCCTACTCCGTAAAACATCACCGCAGCATTATACATTTTTTTATATCTTGCATAATCGTGTATTTCACAGTTTTTTACATAGTTGTTTGTCGGAACAAGTGACTTTCTTGATTCATCATCATTATAAATTTTTATACCACCGTTTGTATTATAAATATGACAATTTGAAAAACCGCTGTTTTTTGACATTGAAATCTCTGCGGCAATATTACCTGTATTTCTTATTGTGCAGAAATTAAAGCAAATACCATCTGAATCCGAAACACTAATTGCCTGCTCACGAGTTGCCTCAACAGTAAGTCCCTCAAATGTGATATGCTCCGCATTTTTTATGGAAATAATATTTTTGGTACTAACCGATGCAACAATATTACTTTTTGAAATATCACCTTCAGGATAATAATACATAATAAGAGTTTCGGGATTAAGAAAATATTCACCCGGCATATCAATCTCCTCAAGCAGATTAAATACATAATATCTTCCACCTGTACCGTCATAGGCTTTTATACCATGGGCAACTGCCTGACCTGATTCAATTGTTCTTTTTCTTAAATCAATATCTATAATATCAACCGTTGAATCAGCCCATTCCGATTTCCAGAATCCATACATTCTCGGATCCTCGGCCTGAGCCCATCTTTCAGCACGCTTATCTTCATAGTTGATTATAAAACCCGATGGATCCATATCGGCAGGTCTCGGCTCTGTCTTTCCTTCCCAGCTCCATTCAACACACGGCTTTACAACATTTTTTATATAGATATAGCCTTCATTAGGGTATCTTGCTATTGTCTGAGGTATTCCGTCTGAAAAAAGCTCTACGCCCATAGGAATTACGGGTGTATTGGACTGATATACCTCGCTTCCGCTGAAGCCTCCGAAATAGCCCATAATACCTACATCTTCCTTTGTAAGCCCCATTTTATTAAAATCAGCCTGATATACCTTCCCTTTTGCTTCATCGGGAAGTCTTTTGAGAGTTGCTTCGTCTTCAACTAAGCTCCAGTATTTACTGTCTATCTCATATCCTCCCGATACAGAAACCTCCTCATCCTTATAGGCTCTGTATGTTATCGGATAGCCTTCACTTCCTGAATCCTCACCTGAAAGTGAAAAGGAATCTACAGTATAATTCCCCTCTCTTATATTTACATTTATTTTTGTTTGCGATAAATTACCCGTTTTTTTTAAGCTTCTGATTTTGTTTCTTGCACCCTCTAAGGTTTTTAAGGGAGCAGACATTGAACCATCCGAAGAGTCATTACCGCTTTCTGATACAAAAATATTTATTTCATTTTCCAAAGCCATTGCGGTTGGTATCATAACCGCAAAAATTGATATTGCCATTATTAAAGCAAAAATTTTTTTTATTCTATTCATAATCATCACCAAAAATCCTTTACAAAATCAATCTATAAATTTATGTACATGTGGCCATGAAATATCAGCATAGAAACGATGCCCTTCAGGCCCTATAACATGAACGCAACGCTCCTCTATCCCCATTTTTTTGTATGCATTTTTCCCTTTTCCAAATACTTCTTTTGCAGGCTCAATCGGAAATATCGGATCATCTTTTCCATTCACCTGAATATAATATTTAGGATAAGACATAGCAATCAAATCGTCCATATCAAAATATTCTGCAATATGGGGGACAAAATTGCAGGCACAATGAGGCATAGCACCGATTGAATCCTTGTAAGTGCATACAGCACATGATGGCATAGCAAGCTTTATTCTATCCTCCAGGGCTGCGGTATATATTGTTGCGGTTCCACCGCCTGAATTTCCCATTATACATATTTTTTCAAGGTCGACTTTATCGGAAAATTCAGCTTCCAAAACATCAATAAGTCTCATAACGTCCCACACACGCTCACCGATTGTAGTTCTTCCGAACAGACTTGCGATAAGCTTGGAATATGTGCATAAAATTTCACCGGGATTTGCGGCACATTCTCCGAAGTTTCTTTGTTCTAATGCTACAGCTGCAAAGCCTTCCTTTACTGCTCTTATGCAAAAATCACGATCTCCTGCAATTATTGTTTCTTTATCACCGGGATACTTTGGAATTCTCAAAGAAATATGCATTCCTGTACTGTGTCCTTGCAGACAAATCATAACGGGCGGATTTTTTATATTATCGGGAAGCAGAATATGACAAGGAACACGATATCCCTCTTCACTTTGAAAAGTGAATCTGATTTCGCTATATCCGTCATTTTTCTTTTCATATTCTGTTTGTATATCTAAATCAGTTTTTTCAAATCTGTCAAGACCTATAAGCTCAATAAGCTTATTTCTTGCTTCTTTCTGCCACTCTCTTAAATCTCCGTCTTTGTAAGACATAGAGGGAGTTATTTTCCTTATCAATTTCGTATTAAAAATATAACTTGATTTCATAAAAGCCTCCGTATTATAGATATATGGCGATAATTTTACCGCCATATATCTGTATCATTTTTATTCAGCTAATTTTAATAATGTTTCGTCTATATATGCAGAATCGGCTGTACTGTCTAAAATATTATCGTTGTCGCTTATAACAATAAGTCCTTTATTATCCCAGAATACTTTTTTACCTAAAGCAGTTTCACATAATGCTCTCAAAGGTATCATAGTTCTTCCTTCGATAATCTGCGGTGTTACATCCATTTCTGTCGGTTCACCGTCAACCACAAGCATTTTATGTCCTATCTGCATATAGATTTCTTTTCCGTCTTTTTTTATTATAACAGTTTTTGTTGCAGCATCCCAGCTAACCTCTGCTCCGAAATTCTCTGAAATAAATCTTACGGGAACAAGTGTACGACTGTTTACAATCTGCGGAAATACGGAAGCATTATCGGGGTCAATCTGTTTCAAAACACCCTTTGAAAGTGATTTGTTTCTGCCTATTGCAAGTGTAACAGTATTTGAAAGCTTATCATCTGATGAAGGTGATGACGGTGCTGACGGAACATTTGGCAAAGAATCTCCAGAATTTTCGGCAACAGTATAATCAGATCTGTATTTCCAATCATCGCGTATACCAAATTTTGAAGTATCAATAATTTCCCATTCAGGAATTTGCTCTTTTATTTTTTCCTGGTCAATTGTAATTTTTCCGTCATCTGTAATTTCATAGTTTATTTCCTTTGAGGTTGCAATTAAATCCTCCTCAATATCACCATTTGCAAGAAATGCCTCAGGAAGCATAATTCCGGGACCGTCAATAGAAACATTGTTTTTAACTATATTATCAGTCGGGATATGTTCGTTTCCTTTTCTGTATTCAGCAAGCTCAGGATATTTTTCAAGCCACAAATGACCTGTTTCAGGATCTGCAATAAACTTATCAAGCTTTTCGTAATGTGCAGGTCTGAACCAGCCTTCAGTCATCTGAATAGCTCGAATCGAAGCCTCACCTATATTGATAGAAATATTATTTTGTACTTTTGTATCACGACCCTTGAAAATTACTGATGTTGCATACTCACCCATATTCTTTATAACATTACCGAATATTCTCGTCTGATTATCACCATCATCCATATAAAGTGCGTGAAGATGAGGCATTGTGCTTCCACAATCGTGAATATAATTATATCTCCATTCGTTTCCTACATGCGTTAAATTCTGTCCGCTGTATATAGCACCTGCGTCGTCAACATCCAAAAGTATATTAAATATATCGTTATATTCAACTATACAGTCGGTAGCATCTATCATCCAGACACCCATATGAGGACCGTTATAAATTTTATTATGCCCTGCATATATTCCGCATCCGTAAAACCATATTGCTGGATTACACAATTTTTTATAAAGAGAGAAATCGTGAATTTCGTTATTTTTAAAATAGTTATTTGAATGTGTGAAGTTTTTTCTTAAGTTATCATCATCAACTATTTTCAGTCCGCCGTTTGTATTGTAAACAAGGCAGTTTATATATCCGCTGTTCATTGAATTTGTAATAACTGCAGCAAGATCACCCGTATTTCTGATTGTACAGTAATTAAAGCAAAGATTATCACAGTTATCTGCTTCAACCGCCTTCCCTCTTGAAGCCTCAAAAATAAGTCCTTCAACTGTTATATATTTTGCATCCTTTATATTCATAAGTGAGTTTGTATAAGCTGAAATATATGTAGTTGAATTTTTTAAATCATCTTTAGGATAGTAGTACATAACACCTGTTTCAGGATTCATATAATATTCACCGGGAATATCGATTTCTTCAAGAAGATTAAATACATAATATCTTCCGGAAGGACCATCATATACTACAGGCGCAAATGCAGTTGCCTGACCTGATTCAAGAGTTTTTCTTTTTGTATCTATATTTATAATATCAACGGTTCCATCTGCAAATCCCCTACCCCAGAATCCATACATTCTCGGGTCCTCTGCCTGAGTCCATCTTTCAGCTCTTCCGTCATCATACTGAATTATAAAGCCAGAAGGATCCATATCGGCAGGTCTCGGCTCTGATTTTTCCCAAATCCAATCCACACAGTTTTTAACAATTGTTTTAATCTGAATATAGCCTTCGTTTGGGTATCTTGCAATTGTAAGAGGCTCACCATCCTCAAAAAGCTGAACCCCCATAGGAATAACGGGAGTATTAGACTGATACATATCACTTCCTGAAAAACCTCCGGGATATCCCATAATTCCAAGCTGTTCTAATGTAAAGCCCAGCTTTGTCAAGTCTGTTTCGTATACCTTCCCTCTTGCTTCTTCGGGAAGTCTTTCAAGAATTTCATTATCTTCTACTAAACTCCAGGCATCACTTTTTATTGTAGTACCTCCGATAAATGCCGCTTCTTCGTCCTTCCAGGCTCTGTATGTTATGGGATTACCCTCCCAGCCGGAATCCTCTTCCCAAAGATTAAAGGAATCTACCTGATACTGTCCGCCTCTGAAATTTACATTTATTTTTGTTTTTGATAAATCGCCTGATTTTTTCAGTTCTCTTATCTTATCTCTTGCCGCTTCAGGCGTTTTAAACGGTGATGACATCGTACCGCTGTTGGAGTCATTTCCGTCTACAGCAACAAAAAGATTTATTTCATTTGTCTCTGCCTGCACAGTCATCGGAATCACCGATGCGATAAGGGATATTGTAAGAAGCAATGTCAGAATTTTTTTCATATTATACCCTCTTTCGTCAAAGTTATTTTAGTAACTCGACTGCCGAAAAATTCAGCAGCCGAGTTTTTTTAGTTTAATTTAAAGTAATTTTCTCGCAATTACATTTTGGTGTCATTCCTGAAATTGTATCCCAAACAAAGATTATTACCTCTGTAGCAAGCGGATACGATGCTTTTATATCTTTTTCAAAAGTCATTTCCACTTCTTCAATATTTAACAATTTATCTCCGTTATATACTGCCAAAAGTACAGTATTTCCCTCAAGGTCTGAACGGATATTTGCATTTAATACATTTTCAGATGACAAAGTATAGTCTATTGCACTGTTAATTGTAATTGTATATTCATCTTCAGCTGTAAATGTAAGACTATCATATGTATATGTTGAATCAACTTTAACCTTTACGCTGTCAGCTGTTGCTGTATTGTCAACTGTGAGAACACCTGTTGAAGCATCTATTGAAACACCCTGTGTTTCTTCAACTGACCATTCATTTGAAACTGATGCGTTTGTACCGCTTTTTAATGTGAAAGCTTCAACCGAAACACCATTAGGTGCTGTAACATTAGCTTCAAGCTCTAATGTGTTTGTACCTGTATATGGAACATTTATCTGCGTAGCGTTCGATGTGATTTCTGAGTTTATAAGCATTTCACTTACATAAAGATTTGTTGCACATACATTACCGTAACCATCAGATTTATCTTTTACATATCTTGTAAATTGTGCGTATTTTAAATCATCCGCAGTAGCAGTAAATACGCCTGCTACATCATACCAATAGCCAACTGTGGGATTTTTTATATTAACATCAACAACACCATTAGGGCTAAAAGACATATTCATATAATTATATCCCGCAACTTCTCCAACAAATGCGTCATCTGTTTTTACTTTTGAATAAATAAAATATGTTTTGTCCTTATATACTTGTACTTTGTTACCACCATTAAGATATTGCAAAGATGAAGCTTCTGTTGCTCCGTAATTAACACCAAGTGTTTCATCATATAAAACTTCCCAAGATGAACCGCGCGGATATACGTCCCAGTTTGTTTTACCATTTGAAAAATCACCGTTTGATATAATATTTGTACCGGGTACATAAGCAACAAGGTCTACAGTATAGTCATCCTCGGCCGTAAATGTAAAGCTATCATATGTATATGTCGAAACAACATTAACCTTCACGCTGTCTGCTGTTGCAGTATTATCAACAGTCAGAACGCCTGTTGAAGCGTCAATTGAAACACCTTGTGCTTCTTCAACTGACCATACATTTGAAACCGATGATGTTGTACCGCTTTTTACTGTGAAATCTTTAACTGAAACACCATTAGGCGCTGTAACATTTGCTGAAAGCTGTAATGTACTTGTGCCTGTATATGGGACATTTATTTGTGTAGCGTCTGATGTAATTTCTGAATTTATAAGCATTTCGCCTAAATAAACATTTGTTGCACTTATATTACCATAGTCACTACCTGTATCTCCTGCAAATCTGGTGAATTGTGCAAATGCAACACCATCTGCAGAAGGAGTATATACACCTACCACATCATACCATGCGCCGACTGTTGGGTATTTAATATCGACAGAAACACCACCAAATGACATATTCATAAAGTTCATTCCCGCCGGTTTTTCTCCAACAAATTCAGAGTCTGTTTTTACTTTTGAATATGCAAAATATGTTTTTCCCGCATATACAGGTATTTTTTCATAACTATCATTAAGAAAACCTTGCAAAGATTGCTTTACTGTTCCCACATTTACTCCAAGAGTCTCATCATATGAAATAGTTATTAAACTATTATTAAATGCCGGATATGATTTCCATCCTGTTTTACCATTTGAAAAATCACCGTTTGGTATAAGATTTCTGCTTCCTACTTTGATATTAAATTCAGCTTTCTTTTCAGTACTTCCGTAAATATCCTGATTTAAAAGCTCTGCTGTTACAGTATAGGTTTCTCCCATTGTAAGCCCCGATGTACGCAAGGTAAAATCATAAGTAGGTGTTACCCAGGAACCTGTTCCTACGTTGTAAGCTACGCTGTTTTTAGCTGTTGTAACATAAATTTTATCACTTGTAGGTACTGCACTGTCATCAAGTGTGAAATAGTTATTATCTGAAACAACATTTCCGTCTTTATCCTTTATTACAAATTTTAAAGGCTCCATAACAGTTCCAACCTGATCTTTAAATCCGATTTCAGAGCCAAACTGATTGTAAACGCCTGCAGTAAATGAAAGTGCATCATCGGGAGTTACGGTTATTGTGTTTCCGTCAATAACCTCACCATTTACCTTGATATCAATATTTTCAAGAGCAAGCTCCTGGAAATAAATATTATCTGCATAAAGCTCTGAAGGATATGAAACTGTTTCTTCATTAACCGTTTCACTTACAACAAACTGCTCATTATAATATTTTTTGGTAATGTACGGCCAAAATGAAATGGGAGTTTCCGAAGGCTTTGTGAAAGCTGCGTCGAAAGAAGTCCATTCATTAAACTTAAGTGATACCTGATTAGGATAATTCCAACCGCTGTCATCATTACCGGCTCTGTAATAATTATTGTTGGTCGCCAAATGACCGTCAAAAAATCCTTTTACAAAATAGTTCGCTTGAGTACCGCTGTTATCTGATCCGGGGAAATAACTATAGTATCTATATTCGCTGTTACTAACATTTCCGGTTGCATCTGTAATAACAGTTTTCATATCTGAAGGCAAGTTCAATCTCAATGCTGAAAAATCGGTGCCTTTTGCTTTCTTATCGTTTTTCAGATAGAAATCTGCGTGGAAAATATATTTTTTATTTGGATTCTGATTATTTATAGATTTTAATGGGAAGCGTGCGTACAAAGGATCAGTACCCTGAAATTCAAACTTTGAAATTTTCTTTGTTGTTCCATCCTCATAAGTGAAATCAAAGCCCTCTGTAATAGGACCATCCTCTTCGTCTCGATCAGCTTTGTTATTTCCATTCGCATCTAGCGGAGGACAGGTAGCAAGACCGTCAACATATGTTCCTCTTATTTCAAATAATGTATCTAAAGAAGCTTCCTGTGTTGCTTGCGCAAAAGCTGAAATTCCTGATGTAAGTATCATTGCAACAATTGAAATTGAAATTAAACTTTTTAAAATTTTCATAATTGTTCTCTCCTTACTTTCACATTTTTAATTTTTATTTTTGAAAAATTCGTCAACCTGACGCTGTACATCTTCGATAACCTTATCCATTCCGGCTGCTTTCATTTTTGCTCTCATTTCCTCTAATAACGGAAGTGGATCTTCAGCACCGTATCTTATATACTGATACTCTGAAAGAACAGCAAAGATTTTTGATACTTCAGATTTAATATTTGTAAGATCCGGTGTCATTCCCAAAATAAACGAACGCTTAGCTTCACGGTTAACCTTGTCTATTTCCTCGTATGAGCCTACGGGAGCACCGCCTTCAACATAAAACGCATTAAAAGCATTTCCGTATGACCATGCATTTGCAGTTTTGTCATATCTGGTATCTTCAACTGTTGCTACCAGGTTATCATCTATTTTGTTATAGTGTTCGCCTTCAATACCATAGACAATCATATTAAAGAGTTCTTTATCAGTATTAACAGCCTGAAGTAACTTTAAAGCGGCATCAGGATTTTTGCTTGTTGCGCTGATACCGGTCATCGTTGAAACTCCGGCACCGTTTGGTATAGCGACATCTTTTAATGTAACATAAGTAATCGGTTCACCTGCTTTTCTTGATTCCGCTTCAGGTTTTCCCGGAGCATAGCCTGACGCCCAGATGCAATATTTATCGTCGTTAGCGGAATTTTTTGCACTTATTACATCTTTTCTTATATAACCTTTTTTATACCAGTCTCTGAACATAAGTAAATCTTTTTCCATTGACTCCAAATCCCAGTAGCTGCTTACCTTATGAGTTACAGGATCAACATACAAGAAAGAAATTTCGGTAAAAGGAATTTGTTCTTTTACACTTGCACCGGCAAAATCATAAGGCTTTATTGTATAAGCGTCTTCGCCGCCTTCGCTGATTCTTTTGAGCATTTCTTCAAAATCAGGATCGTCGATTGAGTCGATTTTACTTAAATCAATATCATACTTATCAACGATTCTCTGTGGCATAAATGCCGCTGAATGATAGTAAAGCTGCTGATAATTCGGAACAGCCATAATCTGATTGTTGTACGTTCCCGCTGTCCATACAAATTCCGGTAAAGAATTATACAAATCCTTATAATTGTTTTTGAGCTTTTCGGTTACATCCATAAAGCCGCCACCTGCCGCAACAACAGAAAACTGATTCAGCCAGTTTGAAGTAAAGCAGAGGTCAAACTCTTCGCCTGAAGAAATAATCATATTGATTTTTTCGCCGTAAGCTCCTGAATCAACAACCTGAAGATCAAGCTCAAGCCCGTATTTTTCTCCAAGCATTTCATTGACCTTCTCCATAACCTTTTCTTCGTCTTTTTGAACGGCACCGATATTGTACCATTTTACTTTTGCAACATCCCCCGAGCTATCCTTTTTCCCGCATCCTGCTGAAAAAAGAACAGCTATAACAGATATTGCCGCAACTAATTTTTTCATGTGATCACCCTTTTTTTATTTATTTATTTTTTTTATTTATTCTTAACCTTTCACGGCCCCTACCGTAAGACCTTTCACAAAATATTTCTGGAAAAACGGAAATACAAAAATCATAGGTCCTGCTGTTATAATCGCCATCGCCATTCTTGCAGATTCTGTCGGAATATCTTCAATGTGTCCCATCGGAAGATTTGACATCTGCGTTTTCATAAGTTCAATGTTTGACATAATTGACTGCATAAAATACTGCAACGTTGTCAGTTTCTGATTATTTATGTATAAAAGGCAGGTATACCAATCTCCCCATCTTGCAAGCATCTGGAGAAGCGCAATCGTTGCAATTGTCGGCTTTGAAAGAGGAATAATAATCTGAAAAAGTATTCTGAATTCGCTGCATCCGTCAACCTTTGCTGATTCTCTTATTGAAGGAGAAATATCCTGAAAAAATGTTCTCATTAAAATTACATGAAACGCTGAAACAAGGCTCGGAATAACAAGAACAAGAAAGTTATCCTTCAAGTGGAGATACTGCGTAATCAAAATATAGCTCGGAACCAAACCACCTGAAAATAGCATTGTGAACGCAAGCATGAATGTTATAGGCTTTCTGTTTCTGTATGAACGCTGTGCAAGAGGATAAGCCATAAGCCCCATAATAAGTACACTCAATACCGTTCCGATAATAGTTGAAGCAGTAGTGACAACATACGAAGTCAAAATACGTTCCCAATTTGAAAATACATATTTGTATGCCATCAGATCAAACTCTCTCGGTATAAAGGTATAACCAAATTCCTTTATTGCCTCTTCACTTGAAAATGATATTGACACCACAAGTATAAAAGGAATAATACATATAAAAGCGGCAAGGAAAAGTAATCCTCCCGAAAACCAAGGTATACTGCGTAATCTACTTTTTTTCATTTTTTTCTCCATTTTTGGTCTCCTCACTATGTTAATCTTCATAAATAACCGGTAATTCAAATACGACGATGGTTTCTCCGATTTCACCTTTTTTTATATATATGCCGTATTGTTCGCCAAAAAGCAATTTTATTCTTCTGTTTACATTCTTAAGTCCTATATGTTCATTATCAATCTTTTCATCATAAAGCTTATTATTTAATTTATCAATATCATCATTAGAAATCATCGTTCCGCTGTTTGATATTTCAAAAATAAGTTTATCCTCAAAAACACCGCCCTTGAATTTAATAAAGCATTTCTTTCCGCTATATCTTATACCATGATAAATAGCATTTTCAACAATTGGCTGAAATGACATTTTTATAATTTTCAAATTTTCAATTTCCTTTGGAATATCATAAAAAGCCTCAAATTCTTCATGATATCTGACTTTTTGAAATGAAAGATAGTTTTTTATATACTCGATTTCATCCCTTAGCGGTGTGATATAGGTCGTGCTGTTGAAAGTATATTTCATCATTTTTGATAATTTGTGTATCATTTCAGATATCTTATTTCCGACTCCCGAAAGCTCATCGGAATAAAGCGAAATTATCTGAAGTGAATTGAAAAGAAAATGCGGTTTTATTTGTTCCTGCAAAACAGCTATTTGCATACTTTGCAATTCGTTAATTTTTTCAACAACCTGGCTTTCGGCAAGATATTTTGAACCGACAAGCTTTTTTATATTGGAAATTATATAATCATATTCATGCACACCGTTTTCTGCCTCATATTTTTCTCTCGGATTCTCTAAAATCTGCTCTATTCTTCTATATGGAATAAGCAAATCCAGACTGATAACATACGCTATAACAACCACTATTATAAATCCGATTATCATAAATATAAAAACAGGTATTTTTTCAAAATATTTTTCTATTATCTTATCACTAAAATCTATATAAGCATTTATCGTATAACCATCATATCCCGATAAGGAAAGATTTTTTAAAGCTTTATAATTATCACCTGTCTTTGTCATGATAATAAGGTTCCCTATATCGTCATGAATTTCAGTCATTTTCACATTGTAATCCAATACCGGAAATTTATCCAGGTCAATAAGAAAAACAGTAGCTCCTTCAATTTTTCCATCTATCGCTATTTTATCAATATACATAAGAACATCTTCCTGAAATGAAGTCACCGTATGCATTTTAATATAAGATCTGCCGTTTTTTTCTTTCTTTATAGCTTCTCTAACAAAATCATTCAGATTCTGCCCGTCGGGAATCTTCAACTCTAACGAAGAGGGATTCCCCCACATTAGCGTATCATTGTTTAAAGAATAAACTCCTAATCTTGTGACATAATCTGTACCAAGAACAGAAACCGTTGTAAAATCTGTAATGTATTTTTGAATACTGACAATATCAGCGGTTTTCTCATGGATATCATTATCTAAGCAAAACTGCATAATAAACTGTGAATTTTCAAGCTCGTGTGCCTGATTTGAAATCTTATCAAATGCAGAAGAGTATGCATCAAGAATATATTGAAGGTTCTTTTCCGCATTAAAAGTAACTTCTGATTTTATATTTAAGTTTTGAACATATAAAAACACAAAAAGCCACAGAGAAAAAATCACAATCGAAAAAAGCATCACTTTAAAAAGAATATTTTTTTTGATTTCTTTAAAGTTTCGTATCGTTTTAGCTTTCATATACTAACCTCGAAATGTTTTTCGGTATTCAGCGGGTGTTACACCTACATGCTTTTTAAAAATCTGATAGAAATATGAATTATTGTCATCGAAGCCTGCCATTTTCATTATTTCACTTATTGAAAAATCACTTGTTGCCAGATATTGCTTTGCTAGGTTTAGTCTTTCAGATAAAATGTATTCACTGATATTCACACCGTAGCATTTTTTGAATGTTCTTGAAAGATGAAATATAGACATATATACATTCTCTGCAATTATTTTCAAGCTGAGTTTCTCGCTTATATGCTCATCAATATATTTTTTTGCATTTTCGACTGTTTTATTGTTTTTCTCGCTGTTATTATCCAAAGAAGAAAACAGATTTTCAAGCTCATCGAATTTTTCAGCATAAACAATGTTCTCAATATTAATATCAATCCCCACAATTTCATTAACGCTTTTTTCATATAGCTCATTCCAACCGTCGGGAAGAGTATTTTTTGAAAATACTATTATTTCAAAGCGACTCTTTTCCTGCTCTAAAACGCAAAATTTTGTATCAGTAAAAAGCATTATAAATATATTATAAAGATGTTTAATTGTATTTTCAGAAATGGTGCTGTTTAAAATATCAATCGCAAAATAGTAGAATTTATTGTTTATAAATTCCGTTTTATCAAATTTTTTTGCACTTTCCAATTTTTCATTCAATAAAGCACCTTTAAAAAAATCCGTATATACATAGCAGGAAAAAACGTCAGACTTAGCCTTATTTGCATTAATTAAGCTCCTCAGTTCATTAAGCTCCTCCTGAAGCTCCATTATTGATACAGGCTTACTGATATAACGCTTGACATTATATTTCATACCCATTTTTGCATAGGTAATATCATCGTAACCACTTAAAAATATAACCATTGTATCAAGGTTATTATCAGATACATACTTTGCAATATCTATCCCCGATACATTCCTCATTTTTATATCAGTGATTACCAAATCAACCTTATTCTTTTTTAAGTATTCGACAGCAGTCTCACCGCTGTCGAATACTCCTGCCAGCTCATAGCCTAAAGCTTCCCAGTTGACCAGAGAAGCAATCTGAGTTCTTATAATATATTCATCGTCAACTAATATAACCTTATATAACATTTTTATAAACTCCGTAAAGATTTCGCTAGTTTATCTGTATATATATACTTCCTGAGGTGAAACCTTAAAATTTCTTCTGACTGTAACCTTATCCCCCTGAACAATATCAGATAAGCTACCTCTTTTTATCGAATCAGTTTCAGAATCGTAAATCAAAACAGCAGGCGCAGAAACAAAGAAGGACCATTTTTCACCGTTCGGACTAATCTGCACCTGAAGTATGCCAGATTTAATTTTCGTAACTTCTCCATAGGCAAAATGAAGCGGTGAAGTATATCTGACAGACAAAGCATTAGCCCACTTCTGAGATATAGAGGCTGTCTCCATATGATATCCTCTTCTGTCATTTTCTTTAAATAAAACTCTTATTGCATATATACAGCTCGCATCTGCAGCGTCAGTTTCATATTGTATTATATCACCGCGTTTTAAATCGGAAATTTTTGTTCCGTAATACCAATCCGATTCGTTGCCGTCATTGTCCTTTAACTTTTCCATTGATGCAGGCTCATCATCACCAGAATTAAACCAGAAGGATTTTTTAGTTGTGCCTTCCCACAGTGTGATATAGTCCACAGCCTCACCATCTTCATTAATACCCTTATAGAACGAGTCAACCATACAGCCAACATTCTGCAATTCTTGTACAACAGTTCCCACAGCTGCATCAGCTTCCATGTATGCCATTTTCGGTGTCCAGTCAAACTCATCAACATTACATAATTTTATATTTTCAAAAGTGGAATTGATTTTCAGAACATCCTGGGCAGTCTGTACACCGTAGAGTTTTTCGTTTGATTTATCACCGGGAATTGAGAAAATCGGTATCAATGAGTTAATTCTGAACCGGTCACCCATAAGTCCGCTTATAACTCTTGTATAGGTATGCTGTCCGTTTGTTCCGTAGAAATTCGCTGTAAACGGATAATCGCCGTATTCCCTATCATCCTTATAATCGAAGAACACCCCCGCATCCTTTAATCCCTGCTTATCTTTAAGAGTATCGTAAAGCGTTATAATTTTAGTAATTACATTCTCGCTGTTGGTTTCATACATCACAAACTGATAATAGTCGCTGTTTGTTGTTAAAAGCTCTGTTTTTAAATCAGCACATTCGACTTTCCTGCCAATCGGGTACGAAGGTGTTATCAGGTCAATTCTTTTTAGAGTTTTTATAACCTCAAACTCACCGTCCTGTGTAAATATTTTAAGCTCTCTGTAATTCTGTTCAAATGCTCCGTCATTATCTGATACACCAACAAGATAACCATACTTACTATTTACATTTTCATTTTCTTTAAAAGAAGCAACCTCACCATTATAGTCACAGTAAAATTCTCCTGTATCACCTAATTCAAAAGGCTCATACTCGGGATTTTGCAAATATGTGGCACTTACAATACACTCTTCATCATTTACAACAATGGTTGGTTTCCCATCTTTAGTGCCCATTTCTGTAATTTCACCGTCTAATCTTTTAAATTTTAAGCTAATTTCACAAAACTCTCCGTCACGGCTCATAGCAACATTGATAACATCGTATTCCATAAAATCACTCAATGTTCCTTCTTCTCCGTCAACAATAATCCGATATTTAAAATCTTCGTTATCAAAATCAAGTTTTAAATAGTATTTCTGATCAAGAGTTGCTCCGTATTTAAAAGTAATCTGCTCCGAACCAACCATATCCACCGCATAAATGCTATAGTCTTTTATAACAACAATGTCATATTTTTCATCAAGGTCAGAATCCAAAAATTCTATATAACCTGCTTGTTTGTTCAAAATACTAAAATCAAAATTCTGGAATATGTTTTCATAACGACCGTTATATATAACATACGCATCGGAATTTACAGAAATATAGTCAGACTTATTATCATCGGTTTCATATTGTACGGTATTTGTTGAAAATGATACAACATCTGATATATCAATCGTTTCATATTTGCTGTCTAATTCTACTGCTGAAAGAAGAATTCTCTTTCCATAATCATCTGTTTGATAATAAAATCTTATATTTCTTCCCAGAAGATTTCCAATACCGTTAGCAAAATATTCTGACTTATCTACAAACACACAGCCATCTCCGGGCAAAATGCTTCCGGTGAGATTGATATACTCATCAGCGTTTACAAAGCCTCTTGCTTCTCTTGTGTTGAATACATCAATGAGGAGCGGAGAAGATTTGTCGACCGTATAAGACGGTGTATCAGACAATTCCGAAAATACCATTTTGCCCGCTTTTAATGTATTAAAAATTAACATAGCAGCATTGTCGGGAGTTATATAATCATCTGCATAAGCATCTATATTTGAATGGAGTCCGATTGTTCTTGCAAGACTGTTATACTGACTATAATCGGTATACACCATATTATAACCCAAAATTTTTATAAATACCCCCGTCATGTGAGTAAGCGTAAGCTTTTCATCAGGTCTGAAGCTTCCGTCACCGAAGCCAACAAGATACCCGTATTTTGTTGCTGTTTCAATAGCCGCATAATACTTGTTGTCAGGTGAAACGTCAGTATAAAGCATATTTTCAGAACCAGAAGAATCAGTAACATTATCACCAATCATGCTTAAAATAACCTCTGCAAATCTGCCTCTTGTCATTTCTGTCTCTGTATATGCATCATATATTCCAAGATTTTTCACAACCTGCTTTGCTTCGGAAAACTCTTTTTTCTCCTCTGTAACATCGGAGTTGGTGTCTGCTGAGCACGGAACACAGAACATCAATAATATTATTAACAATAGTGATATATACTTTTTCATATACTAATCCTCCGTTTTCGTGTTAGTTTCTATATAATCAATCATACGCTTAAGTACCGTAACAGTTTCAGCACGGGTTGCATTGTTTTTTGGTAAGAAGTTAGCGTTACTTCCCTCAAGAAGCTTCAAGCCCGAAGCTTTTGTCACACTTTCTTTCGCCCAATCGCTTATATTATCGGAATCGAAGAAAAAGCTTCCTTTTGAAACTGTCACATCACCCATTTTATATTCAAGAGCTCTCATAATAAGGCACGCAAGTTCTTCTCTTGTTATATTATTATTTGGATTTGCAAGTCCATCAGACCCCTTTAATATCCCAATTTCATTAAGAATACCTATGTTATTGTAATACCAATCCGATGTTTTTACATCTGAAAATACATTTTCTTTCGGCTCGTCTAAATCAACGCCAAGCGCTCTTGCAATAAATGCCGCTGTTTCTGCTCTTGTTATTTTATTATCGGGATAGAAATTATCTCCGTTACCTTTTGCAATGCCTTTTTTATACATCTCGATAATATTCTCATTTGCCCAATGGTCTTTTGTATCTGAAAAACCGTCAAAGTTATCTGAAACAGCTCCATTTTCTGTCGCTGTGGATGTGCCGGGCTTTACGCTTGAAGCACCGCCTCCGCTAAACGAAGAACCACCACCGCCTATTGTACCACCTGCACTGATCTGATAAACAGCAATGTTGACAGATATAGTTTTTGTTTCTCCTTTTATTCCGTCTTTAGAGACCGGAGTCACACTGAAAACAAGTGTTTTCCCTGCATCTCCAAGCTCCGGTGTATATGTTGCGTCACTTGATTTAGAAATTCCGCCTATTTCCCATGAATATATACTTTCACCTTCGCCAACACCGTTTTTATGTGAATACTTATAGTTACCTGTCAAAGTATTTCCTACAGCTGCTGTTCCGTTAATTACAACATTATCAACAACAGGTTTTGATAAGCCTTCAACCGCATTTGTTAACACAGAATTACCGTATACAGTATATTCTTCATAATTATCATACGGAGTTGCAACGCCATAGATTGTAGACTCTAAATCAGCTTCGCTTAAATGATACTCTGAATCTGTACAAGTAATTAATGTCTCAATTCCGTCTTTATTTCTGTACCATGTAAATTCTGCTTTAATATTTTCAGGTGTTGTTTTTATGCTTATTTTTGCACCTCTTTGAATTTTTGAATCAGCTTCCAAAGAAAGCTCAGCTTTTTCAAGCTGTGTAACAGTATTAAGCAATTCACTTATTTTTACAGCAGTTGTTTCAACAGGATAACCTACCTCAGCTTCATTTTCGCATTTTGGCGTTATAACAAGCTTTATGTATTTTTCTTTATTTTCCGCCAAAGGTATTTCAGCTTTTTTCAAAGATGAAATCTCGCTAAAGCCTTCATCACTCTTTTCCGAAATTTGCCAGCTGAATGAAGTATTTTTTTCTTTTACATTTTCGTAATGTGAATATGTATAATCGCAATCAAGATTAATGTCAGTATCGCTAAAGCTTACCTTTGGCAAAACATCACTCACAACCGGAAGAATCGGTGTAACAGATAATTTTTTGACAACTGTATTTTCTATGGTATAATTTTTAGTTTCTTCCACATCATCAACAACAGATAAAACAGCTGTTGTTTCTGCTGTAACATTACACACAAGCTCAATCTCACCATACTCAGCTTCGCTTGTTACCATTAATTTTCCGGTTTCTTTTTCTACAGTTATACCGGGATAATCATTATTAAGCACCCAGCTTACTTTTACTGAACCGGGAATGATATATTTTTCCGTGCCTGTCAGGTCTTTAACATCTGCCTCAAACTGAGCTATATATGTTCCACCTTCATTTCTCGGTCTTATCACACTGTCGGAACCTTTAATCGTTATTATCGGCTTATGCTCTGCAATAATAACATCATCAATCCAATAATCCCCGTAAAGCCAACTACCGCCGTCATAACCGATAAAACTGTATCTTAACGATGTTCTGTCTCCCGAATAAAAAACCATATTCAAATCGTAAGGAGTATATCCGACAGGCTTCGCTACGAATTCTGCCGCTACTCTGTCTTTTGTTGTATTATCCATAAGCTGAGACTCCAATCTCTGAAAGGAATCCCCGTTAGCTCCCATTTTAGCAAGAGCAATGTATAATGTATTTGGCTCAGGTGTAAATGAAATATTTCCTTCAGCCCTGTAATAATGAATAACATTTGATTTTGCTGTTTCATCATATATTACCTCTTTTTTATATACGCTTACATCCTTCGGAACATAATACTGAGACCATTCACCGATTTTCCCATCTTCAAAATTATAATCAACTAATTTTTTAATTTCCTTTTCTTTATATTCGGGTATTTCTCTTAATGTGAAAGTTTCCTCCGCCTCACTTATAATCGGATCGGCGTTATTGAAATTAACAGTTGTTGTACATTTGACAGTAAACTGTCCTTTCTGTGCTGTGTCAGCGATTACAAGCTTATTCGTATCAGTATCAACAGAAATGCCTTCTGTTGAATCGCCTGTCACACTCCATTCTCTTACCACACCAGATATAATACTGTCGTTTTCATTAACAGCTTCATTATACTGATTTTTTAAAGATGTAGAAATATCATACTCTGAAACTTCACCCTCATTCTGAGGAGCTACAACTGTTGTATTATCACAAACGATTTGTGAAGTAAGCTTTAATTCTTCTACCATAAAATCATCAATCTGATAACTGTCATAATGCCCCCAGCTGGAATCATAATTTACAGACTCAAATTTCATGCCGGTATTTTCCCCCGAAGCAAACATACCCGACATTTCATTTATCTCATTCTTATTCGGTCCCGGTTGAGATATTTCAGCCTTGAACAATTCCTTCGACGGTGATGAATTGGTTTTTATCCACATAACCAAACATTTTCCGCCTTCTATTGTAGAAGCAAGCTTTGCAGATACAATATAAACAGTATTTGCTTTAACGTTGAAGGTATACTTTGAAGATGATTTTGTCAGCTGCAATGCTTTTGAACCAAAAATATCACTGTCAACAATTTGCATTGGCTGTGTTCCCTGGTCATATCCTATACTCCAGCCGGAAACATCTGAATCTTCAAAATCAATCAAAAAGTCATAAGAGTCCTGCTCACCTGCAGACATTAAACTAATTTCTTCAATGTCATTATCTTCAATTTCAAAAGCATCGTTTTCAGCAGTTACATTCTGCTCTGAAGAGATCACTTCATTAACATCATCTTCACCAAAAGTCGTTATAAAAAATGAAGTAAAAATCATTATAATTATGAGTAATAAAGAAATATTTTTTTTCATTTTAATTGTCCTTTCATCTATATATATTTTAAAACAATGCATTTTCACTGCTGATTTTACTTACAATTTTATTAGCAGTAACAACTGTAATAAAACCGACAACAGATTGGAACAGTCCAACAGCAGCGCTCATTCCCACATCTCCGTTTGTCTTCAAAGCACGGAAAATATATGTATCAATTACATCGGTAGTAGGATACAAAACTCCGATATCTCTTGTAAGCTGATAAAAAAGACCGAAGTCAGATCTGAATATACCGCCTAAATTCAAAAGGAACAAGGTACATATAAGCGGAACAATTGACGGAATAGCTATGTATATAATTTTTCCGAAAGAACCGACACCATCAATATCGGCAGCTTCAAAAAGTGTTTTATCTATTCCCATCAGACCTGCGTAATACATTATGCAGTTATAGCCCATATTTTTCCAGACAGAAAAGAATCCAAGTATAAAAGGCCACAGTTTGGGTTTTGAATACCAGTCAATAGCTTCTAATGAAAAAGTTTCAAGAATGTTATTCAAGACTCCTGAAGTAGGATTAAGGAAAGTATATGCCATGCAACCTACTATAACCCATGATAAAAAGTATGGAAGCATTATGCCGGTCTGAAGAGTTTTTATAAGCTTTTTACTGGTCAGCTTAAACATACAAAGAGCTAAAATTATAGCAACTGCCATTCCGCATATAATAAACGAGAAATTAAGCAAAAGTGTATTCTTAAGTACCCTTCCAGCATCAGAGGAGGTAAAGAAAAACTCGAAATTTTTGAAACCTACAAAGTCACTCCCGAAAATCCCCTTGTTAAATTTATAATTCTGAAAGGCTATAACCAAGCCTCCCATCGGAATATAGTTAAAAAGTATGATCAAAAGTAATCCGGGTAAAACCATTAAATTAAATTCGATATTATTCGTTCCGAAAAAACGTCCGTTTCTCTTCTTCTTATTCATAAACATTATCAATTCCTTTCGCAATTCTGTATAATCACCGATTGTAACCATATAATAGCATAAACAACAATTTTATTCAAGGCAGATTTTTGCGTTTTTTTGTGTAAAATATTGCTGTTGCAAAGCCTCATAGGACAAATTTCAAAAAACATCTTGATTTTTTGAAAGAATTGAATTAAAATACGTACAATGTTATTATGGGTATTTAAGAATGAACAATTTAAAAGAAAATACTGTAATTTTGTTTCAGGGTGATTCAATTACTGACGGTGCCAGAGGAAGAAATGAAGATCTTAATCACATTATGGGGCATGGTTATCAGTATATTATAGGTGCAAGGCTTCAGGGGGATAATCCAGAAAAAAATATTAAATTTTACAACAGAGGAATAAGCGGAAACAGAATTTCTGATTTATATGCAAGATGGCTCGAGGATATGATACTGATTCTGATGGAATAAAAAAAGCAAGAAACCTTACAACCGGTAAAATGAATACGGATATTGTTGCCCGTTGTATTGCCGGTGATCCACTAAGCTTTGAAACTGGAGAAAGCTGGCAATATAGCTTATGTCATGATGTTCTTGCAGGAGTTGTTTCTATCGTTGAGGGAAAGAATTTCAGAGATTATGTAAAACAAAACATTTTTGATCCCCTCGGTATGACCAATTAGGTTTATCATATGACAGATAAAATAAAAGAAAATATGGCTTTTCAATATCGCTTCATCCCAAATGATGGAGAGCAAATTACAGATATAGTTGAAGCCCAAAAATATGGAAAAAGTGATAACGGAACCTTTGTCAATGTGGGAACAAATGTTGAACTCATTTTAGGAGAAGAATATGACAGTGGCGGCGCTGGGATAACAACAACAATTTCTGATTATATCAAACTCATAGAAGCACTTGCAAATTTTGGCTTGGGTGAAACCGGTGAAAGAATTTTATCAAAAAATACAATAGAACTTATGCGGACAAACATCCTTAATAAAAATCAGCTTAAAAATTTCAACTGGAAACAACTGACTGGTTATGGCTACGGTCTGGGAGTCAGAACACTTATTGACAAAGCAAAATCAGGTTCATTAGGTAATATCGGAGAATTTGGTTGGGGCGGTGTAGCAGGTTCAAGTGCAATAATTGATCCCGAAATCGGACTATCCGTATTTTATGCCCAGCATTGCCTTAATCCAAGAGAAGAATACTATCAACCACGACTGCGTAATGTAATCTATGCATGTTTAGGAAAATAAATCTCTTTTATAATCGAGTAGAGGCTAACTCTTAATGAACTCCCCCCTCTCACACACCATATGTGCCGTTCGGCATATAACGGTTCAATTCATATTTCGGTATGTATTTTTAGATAGTGGTCTGTTAATGATAGCAGCCCTCTTTTCTTTAATCATTATCAACGCAAACTCAACTTATCGTATTTTACATATTTGCTGAAAAACTTCACTCTTTCACCCATATATTATAACTATGGATATGCATGACATATCTCCGATTGGCATCGGTTCATAGAAAAATATACTAAGAAAAAGAGGGTGAAAATGAAAAAATGTTTAAAAACAAAAGATTTATTACACAAGGAGTAAGCTCGCAGGTGAGTTTACTCCTTCAGCTTTTTATGTGGAAGTGTATTGATGAAATGCCGCCACCAAAAGATTATCTTCAGGTGTTTGAATTTACACTTGAGGATAATAAACAAAAAATAATACATTCTCAGGAAGAGCCTGACTACAACCGGGAGTATCTGCTAAAATTAGCGGATACTCCTATTTTTATTGGCAAAATCTTCGTTATAGATGACGGAGACCATTCAACGATGCTGCTTGCATCAGAATATTAAATGAAAGGATTTTAAAAAAATGAAAGAAAAAGAAATATGTTCAATCTGCGGAAAAGAATTAAGTAAGGAAGAAACACACGAATTTGACGGAAAAATTTTATGCAAACATTGCTTAGACAATGAAACTTCAATATGTGAAAGCTGTCATACACGAATATGGAATGATGACAGTCATGGCGATGAATATGTAGTGTTATGTAAAACTTGTTACAACAACTATTATACCCGCTGTGAACGATGCGATTGCCTTATTCACAGAGATGATGCAAACTATTTTAACGGAAGCGATTTACCGTATTGTAATGAATGTTTTGATGAAATGGAAGACAGTTCAACTATTCACGATTACGGTTATAAGCCTGACCCTATATTCTATGGTAACGATAAAATGTATTTTGGTGTTGAGCTTGAAATAGACTGTGGTGGTGAAATATCAGATAATGCAGATAAAATAGAAAACATAGCAAATCAAAAAGAAGACCATATATATTGTAAACACGATGGAAGTATTAATAATGGTTTTGAAATTGTATCGCATCCTATGACACTTGATTATCACCAGAACGATATGAACTGGAAAGAAATATTTGAAAAAGCTATTTCTATGGGATATAAATCACATAATACATCAACCTGTGGTTTTCATATTCATATTAACCGTAATGCGTTTGGTGAAACTTTTGATGAACAGGAAATACCTATTGCAAGGATAGTATATTTTGTTGAAGCACATTGGAATGAACTTGTTAAATTTTCAAGAAGGAATATGGATAATATTATGCGTTGGGCGAGTAAGTACGGAATTATGGAAAATATTAAGAATACTTATGATAAAACCAAAAAAGGTAATTTAGGAAGATATGTAGCAGTAAACCTTTTGAACTGCAATACAGTAGAGCTTCGTATATTCAGAGGCACACTTAATATAAATACATTTTATGCTACGCTTCAGTTGGTTGATGAAATATGCAAATCTGCAATAAATATGAATGACTACGATTTTGAAAGAATGAGCTGGAGTGATTTTGTAAGTAAGATAAATAAAGAAGAAAAGCCCGAACTTATAAACTATCTTAAATTAA
>CAZHZL010000011.1:0-49298 GCA_964537245.1 uncultured Oscillospiraceae bacterium | reverse complement strand
CATTCCAAGCGAAAACAAACATCCGCTTACCGTTCCAAGAACAAGTGCAACAAAATTACTTTTTTTCATGAAAAATTCCTCCTTAAATTTAAAAATTATTAAAACAACACTTGTGTTTTTAATACATTTACAGTATAATATATCTGAAGAAAAAAATCAACCATCAATTTTGCAACAAGTGTTGGTTTAATAAAAAAGAGGTTATGGTATGAATGTAAAAAACAACAAAAGAAAACGAGAATCAGTAAGGAAGATTGAAAGCGTATTTATAAATCTTCTTATGACAAAGGACTTGAATAAAATTTCTGTGTCGGATATATGTAAAGAAGCAAACTTAAACCGCAGTACATTTTATGCGAATTTTATTGATGTGTATGACCTTGCAGATAAAATAAGAGAAAAGCTGGAAGGTGAATTTCATTCTTTGTTTTCGGATTTTAATGAGGCGGAAGAAAGCGCAGGCGCAGAAAAAATGTTCAGACACATATACGAAAATCAACTGTTTTATAAAACTTATTTTAAATTGGGATACGATACAAAGCACGAAAATCTGATATATGACATAAAAAGAGCAGAAAAGGATTTTGATAATAAACATATAAAATATCATATTGAATTTTTTAAAAGCGGTTTTAATTCAATTGTGAAAATGTGGCTTGAAGGCGGCTGCCAAGAGACTCCTGAAGAAATGTCAGAAATATTAAAGCTTGAATACAACGGAAGATAGTTTTTTGAATGAAAATAAAGAAATTTAATATTGTGCAAAAAAATATAAATATTGTTCAAAGACAAAAAACATAGTTTATGGTATACTGTAAAAAAAGAAAAAATTAAATACACATAAAACTAAAATTCAAAAAAACGGAGGGTTTTTAACTATGGCAAACAGAGTATGTATTCCTGATTGGGAATATCAGGAGAGAATCAAAAAAGCGGCGGCTTTAATAAGAGAAAAAGGTCTTGATGTAATGGTTGTTTCAAGTACCGAATCAGACTACGCAAACGCAAGATATTTCAGCGGCTTCTGGCCACTTTTCGAGCGTGCAGGTGTTGCTATTTCAGCAACAGGTGACGCAGCGCTTCTTTGCGGACCTGAATCAGCAATTTTTGCAAAGGATTTCGGAAAGCTTGATAAGGTTTTCGTATTAAGAGAATTCAGAGAATCAGCTGACCCTTCATATCCTGAGCTTCATGCTGACACATTTAACGATGTATTCAAGGCAATCGGCGTAAGCGGCAAAAAAATTAAAATCGGCTTGGGAAGCTATGTTGAATGTACACTTCCTATTTTTGAAGGTCTTAAAAACAGCTATCCTGAAGCTGAAATTGTAATGTGTAATGATATTATGATTACATTAAGACAGATTAAGAGTGAAAATGAGCTTGCTTGTATCAGAGAAGGCTTCAGAATTATTGAAAAAGCGACAGATGAAGTAATTAAATGCTTGAAACCGGGTGTAACAGAGCTTCAGATGGTTGGTGTTGCTCAGAAGGTTATTTATGAAGAAGGTGCGGAATACGAAGGACTTCCTATGTATGTATTCTCAGAATCTTCAACTCGTCATGCAATCAGCCGTTCTACATATAAAACAATCGGTAAAGGTGATATAGTTCAGCTTAACTTATCTGCAAAAATCGACGGTTATTCACCGGCTATCGGTCTTCCTGTTGTTATGGGTAAATTAGAAGGCGAAAGAAGAAGAATCGTTGAATTCTGTCTTGAAGCACATGACTGGACAACAAAGAGAATCAAAGCAGGCGTTATGGCAAGCGATATAGCAAAAGAATTTTATCAGCTTTATGTTGATAATGGAATGAAGGATAACTTTGTTTACGGACCTTGTCACGGAACAGGTATGATTGAGGTTGAAGCTCCGTGGATGGAAACTACAACAGATTATCTCCTTCAGGAAAATATGACCTTCCAGGTTGATACATTTATCTCAGGTCCTACATTCGGATGCAGATGGGAAAAAGGTATTGCTGTAACAAAAGACGGCTGTGAATCTATGACAGATTACTTGAAGAAAGGAATTATAGAAATCGATGTGTAAAGGAATAGGAAAAAAACTCTGGCTTATTCCTGACTGCGAGCTTCCGCCTGAAGGCGAAGGCGTGCTTAAGGGACACGAGTCGGTTATAATTGTAAACGACAGCGATACAGACGCTGAAATCAAAGTTACTGTATATTTTGCAGATAAAGATAAATATGAGGATATAACATGGGTTGTAGGTGCAGGCAGAGTAAGATGCTTCAGAATGAACAACTTAGACGATATGTGCGGCTTTAAGGTACCGTTGGAAACGCAGTACGCTATGAAGCTTGTTTCAAACTGCAATATTGTTGTTCAGTACGGCAGACTTGACAATCGTCAGACAAACCTTGCATACTACACAACTATGGCATATTCGGAATAAGAGGTGGAAAATTATGAAGCTTGATATGTGTTTTCCTAGAGAAACAGATAATGCAAAGAAAAATAATACACCTGTTGTAATAGTGGGCGGAACTGTGGAATATCATGGTCCTCACTGCTCATACGGCTGTGATACTCTGGTAGCACAGGGGCTTATAGAAAAGCTTGCACAGGAAAAGGATATCATAATAGCTCCTTCAATCAGTTACAGTCCGTCAAGCTGGGCTGTTGGAGATTCAACAAGCGGAACTGTTCATATTGACGAGGTTGTTTTTGAGGAATATGTTTTTAATATATTTATGAGTATGTTATCAGCAGGTCTCAGAAATATCTATGTTGTTATTCACCATCAGTTTGAACAGGAAAATCTTATGCCTATGACTCTTTCATATATGAAGGCTGCAAAGCGTGCAACAATGAGATACTTAGAAGCTACAAAAGGTCAGGGCTGGTGGGGCAGCGAAAGCTATAAGGATTATTATGATAATCTCGGCAATGATGACGATCCGTTTTCATGGATTAAGGTTGTGCCTACAATGAGCACTGCTGTTCAGAATGCAACAGGCTATGACCACGCAGGTAAATATGAATGTTCAATTCTTATGTCACTTTATCCCGACGCTGTTAAGCTTGACAGACTCGGCGATATAGACCATTGGTTTACAAAGAGTGCTGCAGAAGCAAATAAAGAGCTTGGCGACAAGATGGTTGAGCTTTCTCTTGAACATTTGAGAAAAACAATAATCTGACGAATTAAAGGCTGTACCAAAACTTTTGCTTTGGTACAGCCTGCTGTGTAAAAAAGGAGATTTTTCATGAGAAATTACATAAAAAGAGCGTTGCATTTTGATTTTCATAACCTGCCTGCGCTTCCTGATTTGGGAGATGATTTTTCAGCAGAGGAATTTGCGGAAAGATTAAGTGACGCAAAGGTCGAATATATAAACTTTTTTGCAAGATGTAATCTTGGTTATACATATTACCCGACAAAAGTCGGTATGATGCATCCGTATTTAAAAGGTAGAGATATATACGGAGAATTACTTAAAGAATGTCACAAAAAAGGGATAGGTGTAACTGCATATCTCAATGCGTCTTTGTGTCACGCGTTTTCGGATATTCACAGAGACTGGAATGTTGTGCGCGCCGATGGTAGAATAATGAATTTGGAAGGGAATATGGGACATGCTTTTCGTACTATGTGCTATGATTCCCCCTATGGAGAGCATCTACTTTCCGAGATAAAGGAGCTTTTAGAGCTGTATCCTGAAACAGACGGCGTGTTTGTTGACTGCTTTTCTTTTCCGCCGCCTTGCTTCTGTCCTGTATGTATGGATAAAATGAAGGCGGAAAATATAGATATAAACGATAAAAGAGCAGTTATAAATTATAATGAAAGAAAAAAAATGCGTATGGCGGAAAAAATCCGAGCAATAGTCCCAAAAGACAAAAAATTTATAATTAACAGCGCATTGAGAAACGGGACCTGTATCGACGGAAGAACAAAGCTCGATACACATTCTGAAATAGAATGTCTTGTTTGCGATAATATCTGGGGCTATGACTATTTCCCTGTTAAAGCCGCTTACGAAAGAAATATATTTGAAAATACTGTATTTATGAGCGGAAGATTCCGCGATACATGGGGAGATTTTGGCGGAATAAGAGAAATTGAGGGCTTGGAGTTTGATTTGTATTCAGGACTTCTCAACTGTACTGAGGTTTCAGTAGGTGACCATCTGCACCCAAGAGGCAGAATGGAGGACGCTGTTCACAAAATGGTGAAAAAGCTTTATACTGATATAGAAAAAACAGAAAAATGGACTCATAAAGCAAAATATATCCCTGAAATTGCAATACTTCATCCGCTTAACTTTGATATCGAATATTCAATTGAGGATACTCCTGCACATTTATCCTGTGAAAGACTTATGGATTCCTTCAAAGGCTGTGTGAGAATGATGGCTGAGCTGAAATATCAGTATGATGTTATTGACGATACAATGGATTTTTCAAAATATGAGGTTATCATATTGCCCGACGCTATGGTGCTTAACGAAAATTCACAAAATAAGCTTTCCGAGTATTTAAAAAACGGTGGTAAGGTTATTTCAAGCGGTCAGTCGGGTCTGAAAAAGGATTTATCCGATTTTGCGCTCAAGGATTACTGGAACTTTAAATATATGGGGGATGAGCCTTATAATATTTCGTATTTTAAAGCTGTTGGCAGAGCGGAAGCAGGTATGACCGATATGGTTTCTGCAATTTATTCTCAAGGTATTTCGCTTGGAAAAAATGACGGTAATGAGGTTTTAGCTGAATATTGGGAGCCTTATTTTAACAGACATTGGGACGGTCATCAGCTTTACAGCTATATTCCATATGACAAAAAGAGCGATAGCCTTTATTCATGCTTGAAAAATGGTAATGTTATCCATATAAACTTCAAAATATTTGAAGCGTTTTATAATTATTCCTACCAGGTTTACAGGACCTTTGTTGATAACTGCATTAAGCTTATGTATGCTGATAAAATTCTTAAAACAGATTTACCTACCTTTGCAAGAGCGTCTCTTTCAAAAAGCGGTAACGGCACACTTTTGCAGGTTGTTTCATATTGTCCTGAAAAGAAAAACAAGAGGGGAATAATCGACGAAAGAATTAAGCTTTACAATTCGCATTTTGAAGTGAAATGTGATAAGCCAAAAGCTGTTTATACAGTTCCCGATATGAAAAATATTGAGTTTTTATATGAAAACGGATATCTTAAATTCAATATTCCTGAAATTGACGGTCATAATATGGCTTACATTGAATATTAAACGAAAGGGGAATAAAAATGAAATTTAATTTGAAAAAAGAATTTTTCTCGGACAGAGAATTTGTTCTTTGCGAAACTGATATTTTCAAGGTTACAGCCTTTAAATATTCAACGGGTGTTGAGGCGCTTAAGGTTGAAAACGATAAGGGATATTTTATAATTCTTCCTTATCAGGGACAACAGATATGGAGAGCGAATTTTCTTGGCAGAGAGCTTGTTATGAAAACAAAGTTTGCAGAGCCTCAGCCGACATTGGAATACTTAAGAACATACGGTGGTTTTTTGCTTCATTGCGGTATAAATGCGTTTGGTGTTCCGCAGAGTGACGACGACCATGTTCAGCATGGTGAAATACCGAATGTTGAATACCAGAAGGCTTATATTGATGTGACGGACGATTATGTTTCTGTTGGCGGAAGCTACAGCTTTGACAGGTCTTTTGTTAAGAATTATACTTTCTCCCCCGAATGCAGACTGTATAAAAACGAAACTGTTCTCAAGATTAATATTGAGCTTGAAAACAGAAGAGACGAGGATATGGAATATATGTATCTTTGTCATATCAATTTTCATCCGATTGACGGGGCGGAGCTTATGTATTCTGCGCCGTATGACAGCGAGCATGTTAAGGTGCATAGAATTGTTCCCGACAGCTTGCATGAGGATAAGAAACAAAAGCTTCAGAGCTATATGGACGCTGTACAGGAAAACATTCCTCTTCATCATAAGGTTGATAAAGCTTCGCAATGCTATCAGCCTGAAATATGCTTTACGGTTAAATATAAGGGAGATGAAGAAAACCGTGCTTACACTATGCAGAAAACTGCTGATGGCGCTTGCTATGTAAGTCACCCTGTTGATGTTCTTCCTCTTGCAATAAGATGGATTTCGAGAACAGGCGATGAGGATTCAATGGGAATGGTGCTTCCTGCAACAGCAGAGCATTTCGGATACAGCTATGCAAAAAGAAATGGACAGATGAAAATTCTTCCGCCGTATGCAAAGCTTAATTTCTCTATTGAAGCAGGCTGGATAGATAAAGAAAAAGCAGATGAAATAGAGAAGAAAATAAAAAAAATCAACGGGTAAATAAAAACGAGGAGCTAAAACTCCTCGTTTTGTGCTATATTTCCAGCTTTGAGCGTATCGTTCTTAAATATTCTTTCGGTGAGTTACCGGTTGTTTTTTTGAATATTCTGCAAAAATAATGGATTGAACTGAAGCCCAGCTTTTCGGAAATTTCCGTTACAGACAATTCTTTTTTTCTGAGCAGTACCTTTGCTTCTTTTATCCTTAAGTTATTTATGTAATTTAAAATAGTGTCTCCGTATTCCTTTTTGAAGCATTGACACAAAGTAGTTTTATTCGTCCCGAACAAAAAGCAAAGATTATCCAATGTGATTTTTTCTGTATAATGCTCGTTTATGTACTGATATACATTAAGAAGCTCACCATCGTTTGAGATTTCTTTTTTTGAGATTTGCTCAGTAGAAGAAAAACATCTGATGAGCGTAATCAGAAAAATTTCAAGCTTAAGCTTTATCATCTGGTCGGCACCGAAGGGATAAACTTCTCGTTTTTTCATATCTGTTGTGTTGGGAAGGTCGTAGGGAGGGGCATAAACGCTCATTCCTTCCTTCATTATCTCTGCAAGCATTTTTTGCTGCTCGCTTGCAAGCGTTACAGGCATTTCTGCAAATTTTGCAATTTCTTCGCTTTTACATTCAAAGCCGATAATTATAATATTCGGTGCAATATTGTCTGTACACTTAAGCGCATGAACTTCGTTGGGACGGTGGATAATAAGCTGATTATCAAGAAGCCTTCCCGTGAAATTCTCTGATTTTACGGAAACAGCACCTTTATCAACATATACAAGCTCACAAAAATTGTGAGCGTCATCGTTTGTATGATACTGATTTGTAAATTCAAAATAATGTATATTTGCAATTTTTGATACTACAATCGGTGTGTTGAAATTTTTAAGTTTAAATTGCATTTTTTACACCTCAATCCATCTGGTCGGGGAAGGTCATAACAACCTCAGTTCCGACATCAAGTGTTGAAAATACGGTGATTCCATAGTTGTCTCCGTATATGATTTTTATTCTTTTATCAACATTAGTAAGCCCGATATGGCGTGACATATTATAAGAACCGTTTTGCAGCTTTTGTCTTATCTGATACAGTTTTTCAGGTTTTATTCCAAGACCGTTATCCTTAATTGAAATGACAATATTCTGCTCATTTTTATATATTTTTATAGAAATAATACCGTCTTTTTTTTCTTTTTTGAAAGCATATTTGAAGATATTTTCCAAAATAGGCTGCATTGTCATTTTTACAATTTTCTTGTCGACACAGCTTTCGTCAATATCCCAATAAACTTCAAAACGATTTTGATATCTGCTTTTCATTATATTCAGATATTCGTTTGTGCTTTCAATTTCTTCTTTTATGTTTACTATTGAATTATCGGAAGAAAGACAGTAGCGCATTATTCTTGAAAGGGAAATAAGCCCTGATGAAAGCGCGTGATTTTTTCCTAATGCGTCCTGTGCTGTCAGATAAAAGAGCGTAAGCGTATTATATATAAAATGTGGATTTATCTGCGTCTGCAAGGCTGTAATCTGAGCAGAATCAAAAAGCTCGTTTTGCGTATTAAGCTGATTTTTCAGCTTCTCGTTTGAATTTACAACATACATAATTCTTTCTGCTATAAACTTAGTATTGACATCGTTTTCCAAATATTCTCTTGAAACGCTGTCAGCAGGATTTTTAAGAAGCATTGCAATATTTATAATAGGCTTATACGACTGAAATGCAAGGTATGAAGCAATCATAACGCCAAGAAGTACAAATACACCGCCTCCGATACAAATTATAAGAAAAATAATAAAAAGCTTTGTGGTGTAATTCTCAAGTGGATTTGCAACATAATATACCCAATTGGAAAAATCAGATTTCATTGATGATACAGAATAGTGTTTACCATCATAGCTTTTTAGTCCTGTATCACCTATAAGCTTTGCAGCAACGCTGTCGGAAGAATAAAGAATTTCATCGTCTTTTGTTGCTACTGTATATTTATAATTTCCTTTTGCAATTTCCATAAATCTGCTTATATCGACATTTAAAATGATTCCGCCTTTAATTGTTTTTTTATCTATTTTTCTGATAATTGTCAGATAATAATCGTCTGTGTAAGGTCTTTTTCTTTCAAAGCATAACGATTCATTATGCTCCATTTTTTCAAAAGCTTCATACCAGCCTGTATCTGTAAAATCGTCGTTTTCATCGTTCAGCGTATAAGTTTTCTGAGCATATAATACGGTATCGGTAAAGCTGTTGTAAAGATAAGCAGAGGTAAGATATCTTTCGCCGCTTGTTATAGCGTTTAAAGCCTTTATAACAGCATTTTTTGTAATAGAAAAGCTTTCGTTTGTCATATTTCCGAAATAAGAAGAAATATCAATGTCAGCCGCAAGCTGATAAAGCTTGTATTCTATACTTTCAAGCGTTGTGTCGCAGATATTCTGAACATATTCACAGTTGATTTCTGAAGAATGTTTTTCTTCAATATTAATATACTGGACGGTTGCATAAAATACTATTATGGCAAGTACAGCAATTATCGAAATATAAAGCACCAGAAAACGCGAACGGTTTTTATAAAAAAAGTTTTCCGACCTGTCAAACCTCGGTATGATTTTTTTAAAAAGCATTTAGATGTCCTCGCTGTTAATTTTCTTTTTTCGGTAGTCGTTTGGAGTCATTCCCATATATTTTTTGAAAATTCTGAAAAAGTATCTTGAATTTTCATAGCCTGTAAGCTTTGCAATTTCGTATATCTTGATTTCAGGGTCGCAAAGAAGCTCAGCAGCCTTTTTCATTCTCACCTTAAGCAAATAATCGTTAAACTTTTCTCCTGTGTATGCTTTGAAGCTTCTTGCAAAGTAAACAGGGTTTAAATATACGCTTTTTGCAACATCTTCTCTTGTGATATTATGCTGAAAATTATCGTTGATATATTGCTTTGCTTTTTCCATAATTTCGCGTTTATCGCCTATATTTTCAGTATCAATTGTTTCGGAAGCATTTCTTAACAGCTCAAAAATATTCTTAAATTCTTTAACGCTTGCAATATTTATGACTATATCAAAATCAAGCAGAAACGAAGGCTTAAGCTGTTGATAAAAAATAGGCTGGTCGCGGAATACGACATATTCATAAACTCCGTCGTTGTCAAAAACAGGGTAAACATACGATTCAGGGAAGGACATCGCAATAAGGTTATACATAGAAACCGAGAATGCGTTTTTTGAATAGTTCCATCTTGTTTTCAAAAAATTCTCAAAATTGCTCATTTCAATTCTGATAACATCACAGCAGGTATCTTCAAACGAGAACGGAAATTTAAGCTCAGACTGCTTTTTTTTAATTTCTTCTTTTGTGTAATTCTGTTCTTTTATTAAGTCGGCAATAAAGCTTTGCTGTTCCGATAAAGTTCTTTTCGGAAAAAGCACCTTCTGCGAATATTTTTCATCAAGCTCATCGGTTATTTTTTTAAGTGCAATATCAAGGTCACTCATATCAAAAGGCTTTGTAAGATAATCTTTAACATTATATTTAATAGCAAGCTTTGCATCCTCAAAGTTTGTATATCCGCTCATAATTATAACAGCAATATGCGGAAAATAGCTGTTTATATAGTCGGCAAGCTCAATACCTGACATATCGTACATACGAATGTCAGTAAGAACAATATGAACATTTGTCTGCTGTGCAAGATAATTCTTTGCATCCAGACCGTCCTCAAATGTTTCAAGCACATTTATGTTGAGCTCTGCATTGCTCTCTATATGTTTTTTAATAAGATTACAGGATAATTCTTCATCCTCTACAATTATCAGATTATACATAGAAATATCATTCTCCTTCTTAATACCTTTTGATATAATATATAACCAATTTTAGAATATCACACAACAAAATTTTTGTCAAGTGAAACACCTTCAATTTCACACCAAAAACACAAAAGAAGTATCAAATTTGCACAAAAGTTTCATTTTTGCACTTTTTTTAAAATTGTAACAAAAATGTAAAGCTGATTGGAACTTTTATAATAAAAATTCGTTGAAAAAATGTGAGAATGTTATAAAAAAACATTAAAAAATGGAAAAGAAGTATCAAATGTACACTAATGTTTCAAATTTAGAGTAGAAAAAATACAAAAAAAATGTTATAATTTAATCATAAAAAATATAAAATTGGAGCTGAGGAAAAACTTATGAACAAACTAAAAACAAAAAATCAGAACAAAATGAAGGGAAAGGGCATTGACGACTTACAGCTTTTCTTACTTCAGCTGCCGGGTATTATCCTGGTATTTTTATTCTCATATTTACCTATGTACGGTATTATAGTTGCATTCAAAAACTTTAATCCCAACAAAGGTATCTGGGGAAGTCCGTGGGTAGGACTTAAGAATTTTGAATTTTTCTTTAAATCACAGGATAAATTCATAATCATCAGAAACACGGTATGCTACAACCTTTGGTTTATGTTTATCGGACTTGTTGCTGCTGTTACCATCGCCCTTATGATGTATAACCTTTATAAGAGATGGCTCGTTAAAACATATAACACTATTATGATTTTACCGAGATTCTTATCAGCCGTACTTATTGCTTACATAGTATACGCTCTTTTAAATCCGGCTTCAGGTGTTGTAAATCAGCTTATTGAATCTATGGGAGGCGAGTCTGTCGACTGGTACGCAAGACCGGGTGCATGGCCTGTAATTCTTTCCATAGTGTATGTATGGCAGCATTGCGGATACAGCTCGATTATATACTATGCGGCACTTATGGGAATTAACCCTGAGCTTTTTGAAGCGGCAACAATCGACGGCGCTTCAAAATGGAAGCAAACATGGTATATCGCGATTCCTGAGCTTGTTTCTCTTATGGTTATTCAGACGATACTTGCTTTCGGTAGTATCTTCGGCGGTGATTTCGGACTTTTCTATCAGACAACAAGAAATGTTTCTGCGCTCTATTCAACAACCGATATTATCAATACATACACCTTCCGTCTCCTTATGGAAAACAATCGTCCTGAGGTTTCGGCGGCAATCGGTCTTGTACAGTCGTTAGTCGGCTTGTTCCTGATAGTAACAGTTAATCTTATCGTTAAAAAGATTAGCCCTGAAGACAGCTTATTTTAAGAGAAAGGAAGTAAAGAGAAATGAACAAGAAAAAGACATTTACAAAAGGACAGCTGATATTAAATCTTATATTTATAGTTCTCTGTCTGACATATATATTACCGCTCATACTTCTGATATCAATTTCAATTTCATCAGAAAGTGCAATCACACAGTACGGATATTCGTTCTTCCCGAAGGAAATCGGCTTGGACGGCTATAAGATGATTTTTAAAAACCCGTCGCAGCTTCTTAACTCATATAAAGTAACAATTATCTTCTCAGTAGCGGCAACTGCTCTTACGCTTATTGTAAAATCACTTTATGCATATCCGCTTTCAAGAAGAACATACCGCTTCAGAAAAGTTACAACATACTACATATTCTTTACAATGCTTTTCGGCGGCGGTTTGGTACCAAGCTATATTATTAACACAAAAATGCTCCATTTGGGTAACACAATCTGGATTTATATTCTTCCGGGACTAATGGCGGCATGGGATGTAATCATAATGAGAACCTTCTTCCAGGGATTGCCTGACGGACTTGTTGAAGCTGCAAAAATTGACGGCGCAAGCGAATTTACAGTTTATTATAAAATTATTATTCCTCTTTCAACGCCTGTTCTTGCTTCCTTAGGATTTATGTACCTGGTAGGAAAGTGGAACGACTGGAATACAGCGCTTATCTATATCCATGACGCAAAGCTTTTCTCACTTCAGTATTTGCTTCAGAAAATACTCCGTGAAGCAGACTTCATAAAAGCAATGGCGGAAAAAGGACAGGAAATGGGACAGGAGCCGCCAACGGAAACAATGCGTTACGCGATGGCAGTATTAGCTGCAGGACCGATGATGATTGTGTTCCCGTTCTTCCAGAAATATTTTGCACAGGGCTTAACAATTGGCTCAGTCAAGGGCTAAAAAGCCTTCCTCACAGGAGGAATCAAAAGTAGTAAAAAAATAAATTTATATAAAAAAGGAGAAATGAAAAAATGAAAAACTTCAAAAAGAAACTTTGTTTGGTATTGGGTCTCATCGTTGCTCTTTCATCATTTGCAGGCTGCGGAGATAAAAAATCTTCTTCCTCAAATGGCGAAGTAGACTTGGTATGGATGATGCCCGGTTCTGAACAGGCAGATTCCAAAATAGTTTGGGAAAAGTACAATGAGGAGTTAAAGAAAAAACCAGGCTTTGAAAACTACTCAGTTGACTTTACTCTCGTTCCTTTTGCGGATTTTGCACAGAAATTTATGCTTTTCCAGACAAGCGGCGAACAGATTGATATCGTTGCTACCTACAATGTAGGATATTCGGGTGAAGTTAGAGACGGTACTTTCCTTGACATCACCGATATGATGGAAGAACACGCACCTGACATCTTAAAGGAAATTCCTGAATGGGCATTAAAGCTTTGTCAGGTTGATAACAGACAGTATGCTATAACAAACTATCAGCAGATGGCAAGCCCGAAATACGGTACCACACTTCAGGCAGACGAAGCTGCAAAGTATTTTGACTTTGAAGCTTTTGAAAAAGCGCAGGCTTCATCACCTAAGCTTAGTGAAGCAATGTATGATGTTTATGAGGATTATCTTACAAAGCTTAAAGAAAACGGCGAATTGCACCTCGGTATGTATCCGGGAACAACCTGGGGTATGATGAAGGGCTATGACGCTGTTGAAGGCTACAGATGGGTATTTGAAAGAGCAGGCGACGGCGTTAAGGTTGAGCATTATATGGAAACAGATACATATAAGCTTTTAATCAAAAAAGCTGATGAGTTCTTCAAAAAAGGCTTTATCAGAAAAGATGTTTTGTCTGCTGAACTCGGTAAAGAAACAGGCTTACCAAACGGCTATGATATCTGGCATTCACAGTGTTTTGACGGTGCAGAAGAAGCTTTAGCTGTAAAATACGGAATGGAAGTAAAAATTATCGAGCCCGAAGAAGGCTTCTTTATCCAGCATACTTCAAACTCAGGCGGTAACGCTATCCTTGCTTCAACTGATTATCCCGAAGAAGCGCTCAAATTCCTTAATATGATGTATACAGAGAAGGGTAAGGATATGTACAGACTTCTTACCTACGGTATCGAAGGAAAGCACTACACAAGAGTTGAAGGCTCAGATGTAAGAATTGAGCCTATCGGATATGTTGGCTCTCCGGGTGCTGCTGACGCTCCATACGGACTTAATGAATGGATTGTTGGTAACTCTGCACTTTCTTTTGAAACACCAAACAGATCAGAAGGCTGGAACGACTATGTGTTCAACGAATGGAATCCAAGCGCAACACAGTCTAAAATCGCAGGCTTCAATCTTAATAAAGAAGACTTTGAAGCAGAAGCAGCTCAGATTGCTACAATCACAGGCGAATATCTTGACCAGCTTGCAAGCGGCTCATTGCCTAACTATGAAGCTACATATGAAGAAGCTATGAACAAGCTCGAAATTGCAGGTTTGGATAAGGTAAGAGCGGCTATTCAGGAGCAGGTTGACGCACATTTAGCGTCACAAAAATAATGCTTCCCTTTAAGACGGAGCTAAAATAAAAAACAAAAAGGAGAAAAAATTATGAAAAGAATTATTGCGTTTTTAATTACTTTTTCACTTCTTCTCTCAATGGGCACCTTTGCTTTTGCAACTGAAACAACAGAGTTGACAGAAGTAACAAGCTTACCGCTTACATTACCGCTTGATTCAGACTTTAATGCGCAAGTAGGCGATGAACTTGATGTAAACACATGGCTTGGCGGTGGAACAGCTTACTCAAAAATCATTGGCTCATATAAACAAGGACCAACGCTTTCCGGAAGTTCATACGAAGTTATTATTGGAACAGATGATGAAGGAAACGACATTACAACTACCGGTTATACCATATCAAATCCGACTAACAATACAATAAACGGTAATATGGCATTAAAAGCAGATATTGCTAAGAACTTAACTGCTTTAATGACAAACAAAGGACTTAGTGGTATTGAATTTTCACTTGCAGACGATTTAGGTAAAGGTAAAGTAAATGACGCTATTTCAAGATGGAATGATGACGCAGAAGTAACCTTTGACGCTTCAGGTCGTCCATCAAGCAAAATTTACTTTGCATTTATGGCAGGTCAGAATACTGAACAGACTATTCCTGTTACTTTGACATATACGGACGGAACAACAGCTGTGAAAACACTTTGGACTCCGGGATATTATTCAGGCTGGCAGACAAAAGCTCAGAATTTTGTCGGTACATCAGGCTGTCCTTCTTACACCGCTTTACAAATCAGCGATGAAGGAAAAGCTGAATATATTCAGACATATAAAACAAAAAGTCACAATCAGGTTGGAACATATAACGAAACTACAGGTAAATGGACAACAAGAGATGTTGCATACACAGCTTCAGGCGCATATCAGGAAACAGACGAAGATAAATTTGTTACACAAAACTATGGTGGGTTGCAGAGTAATCTTTCTGTTTCTTATGTAGAAGTTGATGCAAACAAAGTAGTTTCAAAAATTACTTTAGGTGCAGCTTCAAGAAGCGATACAGTTGTAGCAATCTATGCCGCAACAGAAGCAGCGCTTACAAATGAAGAATTACAGGCTGCAATTCCAAGCGACCTTTCTGCTGCAACTGATGAGCAGATAAGCTTTGCTTATGAATGTGCAAATGAGCTTGTAGCTCGCGGTGATACAACAGATTATTCAGCTATTACTACCGAATATAAGAAGAGACTTCTTCACCTTGAAGCAGCGCCTACACAGTATGATTTAATACTTCCGTATGACACAGACTATGTTGCTAAGGTAGGCGATGAAGTTGACCCTGCGACTTGGGTTGGTGGTAGTCTAAGTGCAAATTGGTCATATAGCGAAATATATCCTCTTGACGGTGATTCTACAAAATTAACTTCAGGAACATGGACGGCAGATGGTATAATTTTTAAGCTTTCGGATAATGAAGCAAGCGGAAAAGGGCTCGATTCAATAAAAAGATTCCGAGAAAAAAGTTATACCGATTCTAACGGAACTAAAATAACTATCCCTGCTGATACAACAGTTAAAAATGTAGCAGGATCAGGAAAGCTTTCATCAGCCGTATATTTCGGCTTTGAATCTTATGGTAAGCCGAAGCTTACAGTTAATGTTACATATACCGACGGAACAACCGATGTGTTTACACCTCGTTTAGATGGTTATACAGATGTAATGTATAGAAAAGATGACTATACAGCGGATGTATTGTATAACACTTCTGTTTCTTATATAACTGTTGCAGATAATGTTGTAGCAAGCAAAAACGGTAGTACAGCGTCAGGTGTTGGTATCGTTAAGGTTGATATTCCTGACGGAAAAAGGGTAAGTAACTATGCTATCGGAACTGTAAGTTCAGCAGGTGATACAGTTCTTTATAAAATGGCTGAAAAACCTTTAACCAATTCTGAACTTATGACAGCTGTTTCAATCGACCTTTCAACTGCTTCTGATGATGAAATCCTTTTTGCAAAAGAAGCGGCTAAGGAACTGCAGGAAAGAGGAGATACAGCAGATTATTCAGAAATTTTAAATAAGGTTATATTGGATGATGTTGCACAGTACCAGCTTGATATGCCTTTAAACGCAGATTTTATCGGTTATATCGGAGATGAAGTTAATACAGAAACTTGGGTAGGTGGTGCAGGAGACAGCATTTCTAACTACAGCGGTATTAACGGTAACAATAAATATCTGAATGCTTCTAATTCAAGCTATATTTCACCTAATGGAATTACCTTTAAGCTGTTGCCCGAAACTTATTCAGGTAAGGTATTGGACGGTTATGCATTAAAGAAAAACGCAGAAGCTTTAGTTGTTCCCGGTTCTTCAAGACCTGCCTCACAGCTTTATATTTTGTATATGGTAGAAGGCGGTTCTAACAATACTACCGTTACATTGAAATATACTGACGGTAATTCGGAGAATATTGCGCTTAATTTCCCGAATCACTTTTATACTACTGCAACAAATTATAGCGATATAGTTGCTTCGTATTCAAATATTGGCAGTTGGATGAGACCTACTGTTGATGTTGAAACAGGAAAGCTTGTTGATACTAACAGAGGTGAAACCGACTTAGAGGTTATGGCTCTTACTATCCCTGAAAATAAAGTTGTTGAAAGCTATTCAATCGTGTATACTTATGGAAGTAACCTTGCTTTCTTAGGTATGACCGAAGTTGCTTTAACAAACGATGCGCTTGAAAAAGCTGTTTCAATCGACCTCTCTACAGCAACAGATAATCAAATCGCATTTGCTAAAGAATGTGCAGATGAGCTTGTTTTAAGAGGCGGAAATGAAGCTGATTACAAAGATATATATACTGAATACAAGCAGATTGCTTTCAACGCACCTGTATATATTGACCTTACACAGGAGGCTGATACAGATGTAATCATTCCTTTAGGTACAGAAGTTCCTGAAGAGTTTGCAGGAAGAAACGACGAAACTGTAGGAAATGATAAAATTTATAATTCAAATTCAATTTCAGAAAGCGGTATAGTTGAAATGGTAGCGCCGAAAGCTACTTCAGAGACTGTAATTGAAGAATGGGTGAAGGATAACTTCCCGTCTGCGCTTACAGGAACAACATTTAAGCTTTCAGGAGACTTTAATTCTGTTGGTAACGATGCTGTATTAGTAGCAAAGGATTCAGAAACAGGAACAACAATTGAATTTTCGGAAACAGAAAAGAGAAAATATAAGGATATATATTTCCTTCTTGATTCACCAAACGGTGAACAGATTTTACCGCTCAGAGTTAATGTTACAATTAATTATTCAGACGGTACAGCGACTGAGGCAACAACAAACCTTTTCTATAATACAACATATCATGGACATCAGTTCTACGCTTATGTAGATATGGGCAATATCCTTTCTCCGCTTGAGAATAATACATTTGGTGTATCCTATAAGGTAAGAGAAAGTGACGGTGAAACGGTTACGACATATGACGGAGCAAAATTCTTTGCTTCAGAAATCAATCCAACTCAGTCACCTTCTAAAACTTCAACTGAATTTACTTATGATACAGTTTTGGAAAACAAAGAAATCGTTTCTGTAACATTTATGCCGAGCAGTCGTGCTAATTACACAATCCTCGGTATCACAGCAATTCCTTATACAACAGATGAGCTTGTTGATACTTGGTTATCAGGCTTTGACGCTTATGTTGCAGCAGGCGAAGCAGTAACAGATGAGAATGTTGCTTTAGTTGAAAACGGCGCAAAAGCAGGTATTGAGCTTTATACTGTAAGAGGTATTGATGATGTAAATATCATTAATGAAGAGTATTATAACTATGCTCAGAATATGCTTGATAAAGTCGAAGAATATTATGGTTTAAAAGATAAAGGCTTTGAGGTTACTCCTGTTATCAATGTAGAAAGCGGTAAAGTAACAGCAACAGCTTCAGTTGTAAATAATATCGGCTCAGAAAAGACAGCTGTTATCGGTGTTGCAGTTTATGACGCCAACAACAAGCTTCTTAATGTAAACGCTTCAACGCTTTACACATTTGCCGACGGTACAACAAACGGTTACATGGAAATCTCCTGTGACGATGTTACAGGCGCAGTTTCATACAAAGCATTTGTATGGCAGTCACTTGATTCAATGAGACCTATCGTATATACTGAGAAGTAAAAAGCCGAGCAAAATTACAATTATAATTATAAACTAAAAAAGTTGACTTTCGCTATGCCAATATTATTTGGCATAGCGAAAGTATAACAATTGTTTTCTCGCTTGCCGAATTAAATTACAATTAAAAAAGGAAAAGAAAAAAGGAAAAAGAATTGTAATTTAATTTAGCAAACGCTAAAAACAATTAACAAAAAAGGAGAATTTGCGATGAAACACACTATCAAATCAGTAATCGCGGTTGTATTGTCATTAATGCTTTTGACAATGCTCCCAATTTCAGCAGCGGCGGAAGAGCTTTCTTCTCTTTATAATGCCGACTATTTTGTAAAATTAAACGAAACCGGTTCAAGAACAGGCGTTTATCCTACATACTTGTATAACGGTTTAAAACTTCCGGCAGACAGTGTGGTAAGTATCACAGGGGCTAATGATACTTATGAGTTTACTGTTGATGGCGGTATGGGTTTAGGTACAAATGATGTTATTGATGTTACCGAAAAAACAACCGTTACACTTTCAGGAAACCCTGTTAAGTATATCGGTATTATTGCGAGCGGTAATACGACAGGCGGTAGCGCGACATTTAATATATTATATGAAAGCGGTAATCAGGAATGTAATGTTACATTGTCTGCAATGAATGAGGCGGCAGTATATAACTATGAATTTGGTGCAACGCTGAAAAAAGGAACAGGACTTTTGCCTAAATTTGCAGAAGGCGACAGCACAGCATACTTAAACCTTGTTGAGCTTTCAACAGATAAGAAAAGAAATGTAACAGCGATTGAGTTTAATCCTGCTGATTTCGGATATCATGTTATAGCAATCGTTGAAATTCCATATTCACAGGAGGAGCTTGATTCTGTTTTTCAGGAAACAATAACAGCATATCTTGATATATATAAGGATAAAGACTTATATGATGATTTGACAGAGGACGATTTGGCTAACATCGGAGATTTGACAGACGCGCTTTTGCAGGGCGGAGAAGCTTATGAGGCTGATTACGAAAGAATGAACAATCTTTATATCGGTTATCCGTTGTATAATGCTCAGAAGGAATTAAAAGCTGATTATGATGAGATAATGAATGTGAAAAATTATCTTGAAGCTGTTGCTGATGACCTTCAGGATTCAGATGAAACAAATCTCGACAGTCTTATAGCTTTATATGAAAAGCAGGCAGCTTCAGACAAAGAAGCATTGCAGACAGCTATGGACTATTTTGAAATGACAGACGCTATTTTCGTTGACGAAGCTGAAAAAGAAACAATCGAAGCCTTAAAAGCTGATTATCAGGTCGTTAAGGAAAAAAGAGCAGTTGATTCACAGATTAAAGCCTTATATGCCCAGTATGCCGATAAGACGGCAGAGGATTTGAAAGATACTGATTTGACAAAGCTTGACGAGCTTATCGCAGCTTATAACAGAGCAGATGAACTTGAGGTTGTGTATACAGCAGAGGAACGCGAAGAAATTGAAGCTTTAAAAGAAAATTATGCAAAATATCAGACATCTGAAAGCAATATTCACTATGATTTATCATCATACTACAATCTTGGTATGATTGCTGATGAAGGAGATTTGGTTTCAGACGACTGGGGCTCAAACAACTGTATTTATATTACTGAGAACGATGTGAAAACAGGCTACAAAACAGGTATTCAGGCAAGCAAGTGGAATGCTTCACACACAAACGGAATTGTAAAGGCTACCACACAAATAAACTGGTCAAGCTCAGATGTTGTGCATACACCTGCACTTGTATATGATAAAACCAACAACAACAAGCTTACCTTTAAAATAAGCACAGATACAAAATCAACTGATAAGAATGTTGTTGCATTGGACGCAGGCGCAATTACCTTAAATGGCAGCGGCAGACTTGCAAAAACTCTTGACATATTATCAGTAGGTGGTCAGAATAACGGTAATCCAAAATTAAGCTTAACAATCAACTTTACCGATGGAACAGTTCAGAATCAGATAATTACAGTCGTATGGAACGGATATTGGGGTTCTTCTGTAAGCCCTTCACTCGGCAGCTATAATGCAAGGAACCTTTATAATTTAAACGGTGTTGCAACTGAGGGTAACGATAACGCAACTGTTGCATTTGTTTTCCGTGCATACTCAATTCCGATTGAAGCAGGCAAAATTATTGACAATGTTGTTATAACAAGCGGCAGTACGCAGGGAATCTTGGTTGGTGTAAGTGAACAGGTGCTTACAAACGAAGAATACAAAGCACTTTTGAAAGAGCAGTTTAACAAGGTTAAGGATTATACAGAAGAAACCTTTGATGTGGCTGAAGCAACAAAATTCTCTCAGTATTGTCAGGAGGCTGAAAAAAGAGGTCTTGATATCGAAGATATAATAGACGCAGAAGCAGCTGAAGCAATTACAGGAAAAGTTCTTACAGCAGAAGGTATATTTGAAAAAACTGATAAAGACACTGTTACCGCAACTGTAAAATTCTCACAGGCTGTAGAAGAAAGCGTGCTTAAAGAAAATCTGACAGTTTCAAAAAATAATGCTGAAGCAGAATATACATTTACAATGAAAGACGACAAAACCGCAGTTCTTACTTTTGATGATTCAGAAAAAGGCGGAGCTTCTTACAAAATAAGCGTTTCCGACGCACTTACATTAAAAGAGTATCCTGCATATAAAATTTCAAAAGCATATGAATTTTCATATACTTCTCCTGTATATATGGAAGCGGTATTAAGCGGAAATACTCTTACTGTAATAAATAATACTAAGACTGACTATAAGTATGTAGCATTTGCAAATGAAATTTCAGCTGATAATACTATTATATATACAAATGAAGAATACAATGCCACAGCTACAAACCTCAGTCCAAATACGCACAATTTTTCAATAGTAGGAAGAGGAAATCTTCTTATAAGCGTATGGGACGAAAATCAGAAGCTTATCGCTAATGCAGCAGGTGCGGCAACAGCGACAGAAGCACAGACAGTTGCAACAGCAGATTATATGTATCCATCACTTGATTTTGAAACAAACGAGCTTAAAGTTTCAGGTTTCACTCCTTCAAAAGAGGAAGGCAAAAATATTACGCTTAATATTTTAAAAGGAACATCTTCATTTATCAGGAAAGAAGCTTTAACTAATAAAGACGGTTATTTTGAAATTGTTGTTCCTCTTAATGAATACATCATTCCTTCGGGAACGAATTTAAGCTTCACTCTCGGCGGTGATGATTTTTCAAGCAAGATAAGCTTAAATGATGTTTATTTCTCAATAACAACTCAGAGAGAAGATGTTATCAGAAGACTTATAGACGATGCGTCGGTAATAAAGGAACAGACAACGAAAGATATTCTTGCACTTGATTCACAGGTTTATGATAACATTGATTTGGATAAAGCAGCAGCTGTAATTTCTGCAAATAAATCACTTTTATCAGCATCAGATGTAACAGGCTCAAGAGAAAATGTAAGAAGACTTCTTATTCTTTCAGCCTTCAATCAGGGTAAAAAGGATATAGTTTCAAAAGACGGACTTTTTACATATGAAGATGTAATGAACTATTCTGCAATAGATAACAATGGTGTTACAATTTACAGCTTATACAAAACTGCAATTTCAGACGCAGGCAGAGCTTTAACTGTTGATTCACTTCTGAATCAGAACTTTGCAACTATTGACGCACTTATTTCACAGATGACTGAAAATATGCTTGTAAACGAAGTTGAATATCCGAATGTAAACGGTGTTGGTTATGTTTCAGATGTTCTTACTCAGGCAAACGCAGATAAAGTAAGCTTAAATATTCCAAAATACTTCTCACTTGCAGATAAATCAGCTATAAACGCAGTTATTACAAGCGCTGTAATTACTTCAAAGGCTTCTATTGAAAGCACAGTTAACAGCTTTGGCGGTATATCATATACACCGGGCGGAAGTACAGGCTCATCAAGCGGCGGCTTCTCAAGCGGAAGCTCAAGTGTTGGAAGCTTCGGTGTTGAACAAAATTATCTTGATAATCTTACAACACAGAATAACGAAGCAAATGGCGCAACTGTATTTACAGATGTTAAAAAAGACCACTGGGCATACGATTATATAATGGAATTATATGAAAAGGGCATCTTGTCGGGCAAGGGAGACGGAACATTTGCTCCCGAAAATAGCTTAACAAGAGCAGAGCTTGTCAAGGTTATTGTAACAGCAAAAGGACTTACAGCAACAGATTACAATACACCGTTTACAGATGTTTATTCTGACAGCTGGTATGCGCCTTATGTTGCGGCAGCATATGAAAACGGAATCGTAACAGGCGTTACAGATACTGTCTTTATGCCTGACGAAAAAGTTTCAAGACAGGATTTGTGTGTTGTTCTTTACAGATTGCTTGATGAAAAAACAACAAGCGAAATTTCATTCACAGATAATATAAGCATTTCTGATTATGCACTTGACGCTGTAAAATGCTTCTCAGGTCTTGGAATTGTAAACGGCTTTGAGGACGGAAGCTTCAGACCTTTTGAAAGCTGCACAAGAGCACAATGCGCTAAGATAATCAGTATGTTTTTACAGCAGTAGGAGGGAATAAAAAATGAATAAAAACAAAATACTTTCACTATTAACTGTTTTTGTAATGATATGTACTCTTATTCCTATGACATTGGGGTTTGCTGAGGGGATTTCAACTCAGCAGACCGCGATTGATACAATCGTTGGGGTAGGACTTATGAATGTTGATACAGACGGAAATTTCCTTCCTGAAGTTCAGCTTACGAGAGGGGAGCTTGCGTCGATAATTTCAAGCATGTACTTATCAGGTGACGACGCTCTTATTGAATGGAAAGAAAAGTTCTTTAAAGAGCTTGATGAAGAATTTGAAACAGCAGACTCATTTTCAAGCTCAGTTGAGATATTTTCAGATGTTGACGATACATCAGAATACTATGACGCTATAAAAACAGTAAGTGAGCTTGGAATTATGACAGGCTACACAGATGGTTCATTCGGTCCTGAAGCTCAGCTTACATATGAGCAGGCAATCAAGGTTATGGTTACAATGCTCGGTTACAGAGCGAGAGCAGAGGTTTACGGCGGTTTCCCGACAGGATATATAAGAATGGCAAACGACCTTAAGCTTTTAAACGGTCTTTCAGCAACAACAGGCAATATTACAAAAGGCGATATGGCAACGCTTATTTATAACGCGCTTGACGTAAGAATGCTTGACATAGTTTCAATCGGTGAAAATGTTGAATATTCTGCAATAAATACCGATACATTCTTACAGAGATTTTTGGGTATGAGAAAAATCACAGGCAGAGTTACTGATAACGGCTATTCAAACTTTATCGGTGATCAGGTTAAAGCGACTGAATTTATGACAATTGGCGGAATTACTGTAAGAACAAGTGATGAAAAAGCTTATGCAAGAGGCTATCTCGGCAGAACTGTAAACGCGTATGTTGAAGATAACAACGGAGATTATACACTTGTTTATGCAGGACTTGACGGTCTTGATACAGTAATAACCATTGATATTAAGGATTTTAAAGCATACCAGAAGGGCAGTATTTCATATAAAGCAGGAGAAGGCACGAAGACAGTATCTTTTGATGACAATGCTTATATGATTTTAAACGGCTCAGGTACAGCTTCCTACAATGAAGCAACCTTTGATTTTTCACTCGGTACAATTTCAGTTGTTACTCCAAAAGGAGCAAGCAAGGCTGATATGCTTATAGTTGAAGCTTTTGAAAGCTACTATATCGACTATGTTGATTATGTAAATAAAATTGCTTACAGCAAAAAAACTGTCAATGGAACATATGCAACAGATGCAATTGACCTTGACAGAAACGATAACTTTAATCTCATTGTTAAAAAAGAAAGCGGTGAAGCTTCTGACATCACTGAAATCACAAGCGGATGCGTTATAAGCGTTGCTGAGGGTGTAAACTCTATGACAGTAATTACTTCACTTAAAAAGGCTGACAACTTTGTTGTAAATGAGATTTCATCCGTTGAAGGCGTAACTTATGTTACAAACGAAAAAGACACATATCCTCTTTCAGAAAAATTTGTTGAAGCACAAGGCGCAAGCAGCATTGTAGCAGGCGAAACCTATACACTTTATATAGATATTTTTGGTGAGGTTGTTTACTTTAAGCTTGGAAGCACAGCAGCTGATAAATATATAACTGCTGTTGTTATCAACTCAATGCAGACAACAGGCTTAGATCAGCAAACAGCAATTAAAATAATAAATTCCGACGGTGTTGTAGGAGCTTATGACATCGCTTCAAAAATCAAAGTTTCAGATGAAAACAACATTGAAAGCACTTATGCAGAAAACGATTTTTATTCTGTAATCAAGGATTATCACAGCATTGTAAGAATTACACTTAATAAAGACGGCGAAATAAACTATCTTGAATTTCCGATAAAACAGAAAACCTTCGGAAATCCTGATAACAGACTTACTGAAATTTTCCTGCCTGATACAGACGGTGCTTCAAACGGTCAGTACAGAGACCTTTATTTTGATAACAGCGGTAATGTAAGAGGCTGGTACTATAAACCGGGACAGGGCTTTGCAGGTCAGGTGCTTGTAAACAGAACTGCTTCAAAAGTATTTGTTTGTCCTAAAAAACCAAGCACAACAGACACAGATTATGAAAATTCATTGGCAATATACAATCAGCAGGTTATTGATGAAGACTACTATCAGGTTTCAATCCCGAACGATAACTTCACCGATGACGGTAAACACCTTGTAAAAGCGTATACAACAACAGCAGATTCAAAATTTGCAGAATACCTTATAAATCAGAAAACTGTTGCAGGAACTGTTATCGGACACGAAACAAGAACCTTCCATGTATTCAACAGGCAATATCAGGGTATTGACGGCGACGGAATGCCATGCACAGTTATAAGCTTCTTTACCGGCTCGTCGGAAAAAACAGCTATTCTTTCAGATGAATGTGAAGGTGTTGAGTCAATTATGAATCCGGGCGTTGTTCTTAAGGTTAACGAAGGCGGTACGGAAAAGAATTTTGAACTTGAAAAGGGCGATATATTCAGATATGCCTTAGACGCTTTCGGAAAGGTTGAGACCTTACAGCTTATAGTTGATGAAAATGCTTCAAACCCTGCTTCTGATTATACAAACAAGGTAGGTAACCTTGCATTTACTCAAGGTAAATGGCATGACAATTATGCACAAGGTACAACTAACCCATACGGCGTTCAGACAAATACATCAACAGGTGTAAACAGCTTCTACTCAGGCGGTCGTTTCTGGTCAGACGGAGGTAACGGTTATATGAGAAACGCGCTTTACTGGGCAGTATATACAAGAAACGGAAACGAAATCTGCTTAACTACACAGCCGCTCGGTGTAGATGGTGAAAAATATGAGCTTGACGAATTAGGAAATGTGTTTGTTACAGATTCCTATGTTTTAAGCAGTGTTAATGCGATAACAATCGGCGCAAACGGAGTTACGGTTAAATCAATTCCGATTAGTGAGCTTAAAACCTACGAGCTTACAGAAAACGGTTGTGACAGAGTATTTTTGTCAAGCCGTGTTGGTTCACCATCAAGCAGTTATGCTTATATAAACTATTCTGCGGATTTGGAAAACTAATAACATAAGGAGGTAGCAGAAAATGAAAAGAAGTATTCTTATATTGCTTATTATAAGTCTTATTACTGCCGCTTTTCCTTTATGTGCATATTCAGCAGGCGCTGATGATTATATTCCGGAGGATTTGGCATTTGCATTTTTAAATAATGCAAAGGTGGGAATATACGATGATACTCCTGAAATTTTAGATAGCCCTGTTTATATGGAAAACGAAAAAATGATGCTTCCGGTACAGTACATTTTTTCACATCTTGAATATGAGGTTGCTAAAGAGGATGCTACTCTTACTGCAACAGGAAAAAAGACAGTTATTCTTACCGATAACAGCGCTGAAATTTCGGTTGACGGAGAGAAATCTAATCTTTCCGTCAACACTGTGAATAAAGACGGCGTATGGTTTGTCTCGGAAGAAATTTTTGCAAAATTAGGATTTACTTATTCCGTAAGTGATGATTTACTTATTGTTTCCGATAACAATAAAAATGTATCGGTTAAAGCAAATGATGTAAAGCCTTTGTTTGGTATCTATGTTTCACCTGAATCTAAGAAGACAGCAGGCGGAACTCCTGATGCTCCTATTACCTTGACAGCTCTTCCGGGAAAAGCAGAAGAAATTGTGAAAAAATACGGAAGTGTATTCCCGACCTTTGTATTTTTGATGGGCGGAGAATATAGGCTTTATCAGACTCTTGATTTTTCAACGGCAACATTCACTTCAGCCGACCATAAGACAGTATATTTTGAAGCTTATGGCGATAGCGCTCCTATTATTTCGGGCTCAGTTGAGCTTAATAAGGATGAGCTTCAGCCTGTAACAGACGCGGCAACGCTTGCTCGTATTCCAAAAGCGGGCAGAGGAAATGTTGCTTATATGGATTTATCAAAATATAATATAACTTTAACAAATGAGAGTGGGTTTTTCCATTATCTCTATCTTGATGATATGAAGCAAAGCTTATCTCGTTGGCCGAACAGCGGTTTTGCTAATGTAAAATCAGTTCCGCAGCCGAACACCTTCGGTTTTTCGGAGATAGAGCCTACAACCTGGACAAAAGCTAAAAACGGTCAAATTTACGGCTATTATAATACAGACTACGATTTACTTCCGTCAAACATAATATCTGTTGACCCTGTAAATAAGCTTATTAATGGACCTAACTTCAAAACAACGAGAGCAGGCGCAAGATATTATGCTGTTAATATGCTTGAGGTAATTGATATGCCGGGCGAATGGTATGTTGATATTGATGAAGAGATTTTGTATTACTATCCGCCGTACAGCATAAAGGAATCGAAGCTTGAGATTGCTGCTTCACCGAGCGTTAATATGATTACTCTCGGAAGCGCTCAGAAAATGTCCTTCAATGGAATCCATTTCACAAAGGGAAGCAGTGCGTTTTATGCGACATATCCCAGAAATGTAGAAATAAGAAACTGTGATTTTTCTTTAATGCAGGGACGACATACAATAAATTTCAGTCAGAGGTCTTATGACTGTGTAATTGATTCAAACAGAATTTATTCCTGCGAAGGCTCACTTATTTTTATAAAATCAGGTAATACCTCAACAGGTGAAAGCGGTAACTGCGTGATTTCAAATAACCATTGTATCGCCTCCAACTATTATCCGAGAGGAATCACCGGTATGATAATGGGCGGTTATAACTCTCCCGAAAGAAACGGAAGCATTGGTCTTTTGATTCAGAACAATGTTTTCCAGGATTGTTCAAATTCTTATGCTATTTCAACTCCTGGTGAAGATGTTAAGGTTTATTACAACGAGGTTATGAATCAGTCAAGAAATGTTGACGACGGTGGAGCTATCTACTTCGGTAAATCACATACTTATCAGGGAATTGAGGTTATGTATAACTATGTTCACGACCTTAATAAAGAACATTCCTACTGTGCGTACTACAACGACGACGGTCAGGCAGGCGTAAAATGGGATTACAATGTATCTAAAGATGTAAATAAACATTCAATCACAGGTCTTGGCGCAGACTTTAATATGAATTTTAATATTACTATTAACAATGCAACCGGTATCGGTCTTGGCTCCCGTATGACCTGGAATCCGGAATTATACGGAGATGAGGGTACTCTTTATCAGGAGGTTGTTAAGATTCTTGAATCAAGCTTCGCCTCCGAATATTTAAAGAAATATCCGTTTGTTGCGGAATATGTAACAAGAAAGCCTTATTCAGCACCGTGGAATGCTGTTGCTTATGGTAATGTTGGTATTAATGTAGGTGGAAAGACGGTTTCATCATATCCTCAGGATGAATATATATATTTCGCAAAAGAATATACCTACGACGGTAAAACAGTTGACATTACAAAAACAAATGCGAAACCGGAAAGTAATCCTCATTTTTCATACAGTGACGATTACTTTGTAGACCCGCAAAATCAGAATTACAGCATTAAGCCTGATTCTGAGGTTGCAAAGGCAGTTCCTGAAATTCTTAAAATTGATATGACAAAAATCGGTATTGAAGAGGAGAAGGTTGAAGATGTTATGCTCACACCGGCGGACGGCTTCAGACTTCGCGCCCCTATGAACGGAGAAGGCTCAGTTCAGACAAAGGAAACACTTTTCGCTTGGGATCAGGTAAGAGGTGCTTCAAAATACAGAGTTATGATAGCAACTGATAAGGAAATGACTAACCTTGTTTATGATAATACTGTATGGGAAATGAATAGCGATAATCACGTTGTTGTTGACAGTCTTACCCTTAATACAGTTTACTACTGGCAGGTTGAAGCAATCAGTATTGCAAGACAAAATCCGTTTACTGTTAAGAGTGTAGGACCTTTTGCATTCAAAACAGCTAAGAAAAATGAGCTTTCAAAGGACGGATTAAAGCTTGCTATCGAAACTGCAACAAAATTCTTTGACGGACTTAATGCTTCAGAAGAATATAAATATGACGAAAGCTTCCTTGCAGAATTCAGAACACTTCTTGACACTGCAAACAAAGCATATAAATCATCTTCATCACAGGATGAAATTGACGCACTTGAAGAAGAAATTTACCTTACAGTAAATAAATCACCTTACTTCCAGCTTCTTCACTATGACCACCTTGATATATTCAGACCTGAACAGACCTGGACTCACGGAAGAGAAACAGCGGGAATAAAACATAACGATGACGGCTCTGTTACCTTCTATACAGACGCAGGTACAGCTTCAAGAGCTAATGTTAATACAGTGAACTCTGTTCTTTGCTTCCAGATTAAATTTGATGAGCTTTCAGCAGGCGGTTACAGAGGTGTGTACTTCAAATATGATAAAGACGGTAAAGGCTATCTTGCTGTTATTAAGCCTGACATATTAGAGTTCCAGGGCGTTAATCAAACAATGTTCGTGCTTCCTAACTACTCTATAAAAGAGGGTGAGTGGCACGAAATGCAGGTTGGCGGAATCAATACTCCCGGCGGTGTTCTTCAGTTCTGGAAGATTGACGGCAAGACAGTTTTTGCAAAGCTTGATACAACAGGAGGACAGACAAGAAGCGAGGGCAGAGTTTGGGTACAGCACAGAGAGCCACAGACTCACTTTAAAAAGGTTGAACAGCTTCCTGCGGACGGAACGATTTATGACGCAATTTTGAAAGATTTCAACGAGCCTTTGAGCGAGGACCATTTTGAAGCGATGCTTATCGGCTGCGGAGACGCACTTGAAATGAATACAACCTTCTACGGTGTTTCGGATAAAAATGAAATTGCAAGACTTTTATATCCGAAGGTGCAGTCAAAAGAAGTTCAGATTTCAGTGGACGGAGACATTTCTGCTTATAAACAGGCTGTAACGGAAGCTATGGTGCTTGCAGGTTATAACACAGGTCTTGAGGACTATATATTCCAGAACAGAGTAATTCCGTATTATCAGGAGATACTTCAGCTTGAAAAGATAGACGAAAACGGTGTAAATCTGTATGATTTTTATAAAAATGACCTTAAGGACCTTGACAGAATTGATATTCATACAAGTGCAATGAATAAAGGCTTTAAGAGCTTTGAAGATCTGAGAAAAGAATTTGCAAGACAAATATTGCGAGTTTCAATCAACTCCTGCGGCAGATCTTTTGCAAATGAAAACGGTTACTACACAACTATTCTTACAAAGGAAAATGCAGATTACTTAGGTATTAATATTGATAAGTATCTTGCTCTTGATACAGCAGGTAAAAATGCCGTTAATGCAATAATTCATGCTTCATCAACAACAGAGCGTACTTTGGATGAAATCGTTGAACAAATAGAGACTGCAATAGCAGGACTTTAATCTTAGAGAGGTAAAAAAATGAAAAGAATTACTTCATTATTAATTATTTTCGTACTTATGCTTTCATCGGCAGCTTTTGCTGCCGGTGAGAGCGGTATAAATGTATATGTATCATCAATCGGAAGTGATTTAACAGGTGACGGAAGCGAGCAAAATCCGTTTGCTTCAATAAAAAAAGCTAAGGAATATGTTGCAGATCTTGACAAATCAGAACCGATTAATGTTATTTTTAAAGAAGGTACATACCGTATTAATAACAAAATTGTTTTCAAGGAAGGAGATTCAGGCGTTGAAGGCGCTCCTGTAACATATATGGCAGAGGACGGCGCAGATGTTGTGTTTACGGGTGCTGTTACAGTTAATAAAGATTTATTTCAGGATATAACAGATGTGAGCATTTTAAAACGCTTGCCTCAGAACGCAAGAGGGAAGGTTTTAATGCTTGACCTTACAAAGCAGGGACTTTCAGCTACATCAACATTTCCTTCGCTTTATGTAAATGACGCACAGGCAACTATCGCAAGATATCCGAATAACGATTACGCAGTGGCTACTGCTTCGGGAACAAATGAGTTTTCGATTGATTATGAAAACGCTGCAAATTGGAAAGCGGAAAATGTATTTTTGAAGGGAAGCTTGAAAAACGGATATGTATGGACTGTGACAAATGTTGAAAGTATTTCAGAAAATACTCTTACATTATCAGATACAATCCGTAACGGAGCATACTTTTATGTTTTAAATCTTATAGAAGAGCTTGACGCTCCAGGAGAATATGTTATAAAAGATAATATTTTATATTACTATCCGTTAGATTCCTTGGAAAATCTTGATATGGAAATTATTGATTTTTCCGGAAGCACTATGTTTGAGATAAGAGGCGCAGAATATATTAATTTTGACGGAATTACCTTTGAAAAATCAAATTCTTCCGCTATTATTATTCCGGATGACGCGTGGACAAACGACATAAATATTACAAACTGTAATTTTAATTATCTTATAAGCACAGCTTTGGAAATAAGGGGCTTTGACTGCACAATTTCAGATAACTATTCTTATGGCTGCGGTTCAAGATTTATCGAGTTCAGAAGTGGTAAAAAGGAAGGACTTGTACCCGGTAATATCATTATCAAAAATAACCGTATCATCGGTGCAGGAAGTTGGGGTCATTCTATTGTCGGTACAATAAAAGGCGGTATTGACTCACATGAAAACTGGTATTGTATCGGTAATACAATCGAAAATAATATCATTCAGGACTGTAACACAGCTTCAGCTATTAATGTTACAGGTAACGACAATGTAATCCGTTATAACGAAATTATAAATCAGGGGCGTATTATTGAGGACGGCGGTGCTATCTATATGGGAAGAGCTGCAACAAAATATGGCTCTGAGGTTGCATACAATTATATTCACGATTTTAACAAAGAAAACTATTTTTCTGCGCTTTATTCTGACGACGGTTTTTCTGGACTTGTTATACACCATAATGTTATCGAAAATGTGTCCAGAGCTATGATTTCAGGCTTAGGTATGAATAATCAGTTTTACGATAACCTTATGATTAATGTAACAAGTGGTATGGGGCTTGGTACAAGAATGAATTGGAATACAGCTACCTACGGTGAAAATGGAACGATGTATGAGGAAGCTTATAATGTGGTATATAATTCAAATCCTTTGATAAGTGAGACATATAACACAAAATATCCTCAGATAAAAGTAGCTGTTGATAATCATATTAATAAGGGGTATCCGTTCTTTGCACCGTGGAATACTGTTGTTACAGGTAATGTTTCAATCGGCTCTGCAGACGCAATATCTTCAAGACCATATCATAAATACCGTTCAGGATTAACAAGCTATACGATTAAGGGAGAAAATAAGGTTCCCGGAATAAGTGACGCTATATATTACAGCGGTATTACGGCTTATGTAGATGAGCTCAAGGCTTACGGTCTTAAATATACCGCTGCTGACGGTACAGACCTTAATGGAACATCAGCAGGAAATCCTAAGCTTGCTTATTCAGATAATTTGTTTGTTAACGCTTCTGAAAAGAACTATACTTTAACATCACAGATTTCAGATGTTTCAACAGTTCATGAAATTGATATGACAAAAATAGGTGTTTTGTCAACAACAAATCCAAAAATACTTGAAAATCAGAAAAACAGCTTGAAGCTTTATGACGCTTCATACGATACTAAAAAAGCTGTAATATCATGGGAAAAGACAGAAAAAGCTTCTGAATATGATATTGTTGTATCAAAAAATGCAGATTTATCTTCACCGATATATTCTGAAACATCAAATAACACTTATTTTAATAATAATTATACCTTTGATTTGGACGGTGAGGGAACATACTACTACAAAGTGACAGCACGAGGACTCAGCCGCGAAGATATGTTTGCGCTTGAAAGTGAAATCGGACAGTTTACTGTTGGCTCAGCGTATACAGCTTCATTTGATAATGCACTTTCTGTTTTAGAAAATGAGCTTGCAAATATAAAAGCAGGCAATTATTCTTACGGAGAGTCAGATGCATCATTACAGAGTGTGTATGACAGTATCACAACATCTTCTCTTTCAAGTCAGGAGGATTATGACAACGCAGAGGAATGGATTTACACAACATTTATGGCGGTTGAAGGTAATCTTGTTGTTCCTGAAATGGAAATCACACGCTTTGAGCCTGATATGAATACAACAACAGTATATGTTGAGGCTAAAGGCTTACCTGCAAATTCACTTGCTTCTGTTGTTGTAACAAATCCTGAAACAACTATTGACAGTGCTTTAACAAATGCATCTGTAAGCACAATGCGTTATATGGATACAGTTTTAGCTGATGATAAGGGCTGTATTTCACTTGCGTTTGATACAAGCAGAAATGAAATTGACTATACAGGCGCCTATGAAATATATATTACAAATTCAGAAGGTAATACCCTTAAAGAGTCATATACCTATGGTACTGTTGAGCTTTCTGATGTTACAATGTCTGACAGCACAGGAAAAGCAATCACAAAAGAAACACTTTCTTCCTATAAAGGACAAACAGTTACACTTTCTATGAGTGTTAAAAACAGAACTTCAAGAACGATTACGCCTGAAAGCTATCTTGGAGTTTATGAATCAGGTGCACTTAAAGATGCGTTTGTGGAAAATCAGACTCCAATTTCTGCAAATTCAGATGGTGTTATTTCTGTTCCTGTTGTTGTTCCTGAAAATTATACTGACTCAACAGAATTTAAGCTGTTTATGTGGGACGACTTGAAATTATTGAGACCTCTTACAAAAACAAGACTTATCTTTGAATAAAAAATAATTTGAAAAGTCTGATTAAATTTATAATTTAGTCAGACTTTTTTTAAAAAAAGCAAAATTGTTCTAATTTCCGACAATGTAATCAAGGAAAATATTTTTATAAGGTGATATAATAAAGAAAATATCTTTTTTACGGAAGGGGATTTTTATGACAGAGCCTTGGAAATCATATATGGAGCCTTTTAAAATAAAAGGTAATCTTTATTTTGTTGGCTGTTATGCAGCTTCATCACACCTTATTGACACAGGTGACGGACTTATTCTTATTGATACAGGCTATCCTCAGAATTTGTATTTATTAATAAATTCAATTTACAAGCTTGGTTTTTCACCGTATGATGTGAAATATGTAATCCATTCACACGGACATTATGACCATCTTGGCGGAACAAAAGGCTTTTGTGAGCTTACAAATGCAAAAACCTTTATCGGAAAGGGTGACGAGGATTACGCAAACGGAAAGCTTGATTTAACATGGGCGCGTGAGCTTGGGTATGAATATCATGAAGCCTTTGAGCCTGATGTTATAATGAATGACGGTGATATAATTACTCTGGGAAATACAAAAATAGAGATTGTTTCAACTCCCGGTCATACTCCCGGTACTGTCTCTTTCTTTTTTGATATTTACGATGACGATAAAACATATAAGGTTGCTATGCACGGCGGCGTAGGTCAAAATTCACTCGAAAAAAATTTCTTGGAAAAATATGGTCTCCCGCTTTCATTACAGGAGCAGTTTGTTTCCGGAATTGACAAAATAAAAGACAGGGAAGTAGATATTTTCATCGGTAACCACACATGGAACAACGATACAAAAGGAAAATATGAAAGACTTATTAACGGCGAAACGGATGCGTTTATTGACAAAACCGAATGGAAAAAATTTGTAACCGAATGTCAGCAAAGAATTATAAAAATGATGGAGGACGAGAAAAATGCAGAAATATAATATAGCGGTAATTCAGGGTGACGGAATAGGTCCGGAGGTTATAAACGAAGGAATAAAGGTTTTAAAAAAGGTTGCAGAGCTTGACGGAGGAATTGAATTTTCCTTTACATATTTTCCGTGGGGCTGTGAATATTACTTGAAAAACGGCGTTATGATGCCTTCAGATGGTATAAAAACACTGTCAGGCTTTGATGCAATTTATCTTGGTGCAGTCGGATATCCTGGTGTGCCTGACCATATTTCTTTGTGGGATTTACTTTTAAAAATCAGACATGAATTTGACCAGTATGTAAATTTAAGACCTGTAAAATTATTAAAGGGAGCAAGCTGTCCTTTGAAGGATATATCCTGTGAGGATATTGATATGACTGTAATAAGAGAAAACAGCGAAGGCGAATATGCAGGTGCAGGAGATTGGCTTTATAAGGGGCAGCCTCACGAGGTTGCACTTCAGACAGGCGTTTTCTCAAGAAAAGGTACAGAAAGAATTATTCGCTATGCGTTTGAGGTTGCAAGAGAAAAGAAACAGACCTTAACAAGCATTTCAAAAGGGAATGCGCTTAATTATTCGATGGTATTCTGGGACAGTATTTTTGAAGAAGTGAAAAAAGACTATCCCGATGTTGAAACATCATCTCTTCTTGTTGATGCGGCAAGTATGTTTTTCGTTAAAAATCCTAAGCGTTTTCAGGTTGTTGTAACGTCAAACTTATTCGGAGATATTATAACAGATTTAGGCGCGGCGATAGCAGGCGGAATGGGACTTGCGGCAGGCGCAAACTTAAATCCCGAAAAGAGATATCCGTCAATGTTTGAGCCTGTTCACGGTTCAGCTCCCGATATAGCAGGAAAGGGAATTGCAAACCCTTTAGCTGCTATATGGTCTGTAAGTCAGATGCTAGACTTTTTAGGTTATGAAAATTGGGGCAAGAGGGTGCTTGAAGCGATAGAAAAGCTTTTAGTTTCAAAAGAATGTTTAACTGTCGATATGGGTGGCAACGCTTCTACAAGCGATGTTGGAACAGCAATATTAAAATATTTATAAAGTGAGGTAATAAAATATGATGAAAAAAATCAGCATACTTTCAGTTATTTTATCCTTGATTTTTTCGAGTTTTTTAGTTTATGCGGAAGGAAACGATATCTGGAAGAATGCGTCAAACTGGGCTTTGCCCGAGCTTAATCCTGCTAATGACGCAGGACTTATTCCCGACGCGCTTTTAAAGACAGATTTTACAGATAACATAAGCCGTCTTGAATTTGCGGCATTAAGCGTAAGACTGTATGAAAAATTATCCGGAAAAACAGTTAATGAAACAAAAAATCTTCCTTTTTCCGATACTGATGATATTGATGTTACAAAAGCATATAACATGGGCTTTACAACAGGTGTGAGTGAAACAGAATTTGGAATAAATGAGCCTCTTACTCGTGAACAGGCTTCAACAATGATTTCCCGTGTTTATAAAAAGTTTAAAGACGAAAACTGGAGCATAGCTTCAGATTACAGCTTTGAGCTTGCATCACAAGCGAAATTTGCTGATGATTCGGAAATTTCAGACTGGGCAAAAAACGCAGTTTATTTTATGAGTGAAAATGAAGTGTTGAAGGGAACAGGCAATAACAATTTTTCACCGAATAGCAATATTTCAAGAGAAGCGTCTGTAATTATTGCACTTCGTATATTTGAAAAATATTTTGAAAACGAGGAAGTAAAAGAAGAAAAAGAAGAAACTGAAGAAGATACAAGAGAGCCTTTTGTTGTTGCATTTATCGGCGGCTCACTTACAGAAGGCGGCACAATGAGCTGGATAAAAACAGTAAAAGAATATCTTCAGGAAAAAATGCCCGACAGAAAAGTAACAACATTCAACGCAGGTATCGGCGGAACAATGTCGGACTATGGTATGGTAAGATATGAGTCACAGGTTTTATCTAAAAATCCTGATATGGTATTTATTGAATTTTCATCTAACGATAGAAATATGCACCATTCGGACAACTTCCAGAAAACAGGGCTTGAATCAATGCTTCGTCAGTCAGCTAACGCAAAAAAACAGCCTGCTGTTGTTGTTTTTCATTCAGTTTATCCTGTTGACAAAGGCACAGAAGATTATGAAAAATGGTTTAAGGGTGTAAACTTGAAAAATCTGGTTGCAAACGCTTACGGAGTCAAAACGGTAAATGCTTACGATTATGCATATAATGTGGCATATCAGGAAAAGAAAAAAGAAAATCCTGAGCTTACATTTATGGATTATTTAGATGAATTTTATAATAAATCCGGCGATAAATACGATGTTCACGGCGGATATAAGCTGTATGGTGAAGCAATCCTTGCGGCTTTTGAGGAAGATTTTGAAGGAATGATGTCTGTTCCTAAAAAAAGAGCCGTATATAATACTGCTGACTCAAGCAATGTAACTGCAAAATATACAAGACTTCCCATCAATCATTCAAGAATGCATTATACAAAGGGCTGGGAAATATATTCTGCTTCAAATCCGTATGTAACAAAGAGCGGGTCATCTCACCCTACAAATCGCTATTGGATTTTCCCTGAAGGTGTTCGTACGGCAGTCAGTCCGTCAACATTAGTTCAGGCAGGCTTTATGTCAAAAGCCAAGGCATTCTGCGTTTCCTATTTTGGTTCAACAATAGGCTTAAAGGCAGATATTCTTATTGATGATGTTAAAGTGGATACAATTACAAATACAACCGAAAACGGTGCGATAAACTATATTTCAAAATGGATAGAGCTTCCTAACGACGGAGAAGAACACCGTGTTGTTATTAAAGTTTTGCCTGCTTCAGAGGGGCATTTTTCATTAGGCTGTATTTACGAAAGAAACTGATTAACAAAATGCATCCTGAAAAGGCTTTTTAGGGTGCATTTTTGATATATTTGTGCCTTTTTGATACAACTTTTTTTATTTTTAAAAAAAGCATTGACATTTTGAGAAATTATGTTAAAATTCACTTAGAAATTTATGTAATAATGGGGGAAAAGGTATGCTGAAAAAAGAAATTTACTTAACAAAAAACGGTCACGGACAAAACGCAGGAACAAAGGAAAATCCTTTCGGATATGCATTTTTAGACGCTTTAGAGCAGATAAAAAGAGATAAGGTAAGAGGTGAGGTTTACGATTATACAGTATATATAGAGGGCGGAACGCTGTATTTAGGAGGACCTGTAACAATAAACGAGCAGCATGAAGGCTCAGTTACTTTTAAACCGCTTAACGATGAGCCTGTCATTGTAAGCGGAGGAAAGGTTATAGACAACTTAGAGGAAACTGTTATAAACGGACATAAGGCTGTTAAAGCTTATATAACCTCCGTTCATGTAGGACACTGGAATTTTAAGGAGCTTTATGTTAATAAAGAGCCTCGTCCTAGACCTGTATATCCTGCAAGCGGACATTTGAGAATTGCAGATGTTCCGGGCGGTATGCAGGGGCAGAGTACTGAAAGGTCAAATTTTTTCTTTATAAATGAAGGCGACTTTGATACTATCGACTATAATATAGAGGATTGTGAAGTAATCGTTACGCATTATTGGATTGATGAAAGAATGCCTATCGAAAAATTTGAGAAGGAAAAAAATCTCGTTTCTTCTTCAAGAACACCTGCAAAACCTCTTGTTGACGATTATTCGGGTAAATTTGCGAAATACAGAGTTGAAAATGTATATTCAGAGCTTAAAGAGCCGGGACAGTGGTATTTAGACAGAAAAACAGGCTATTTGTATTACATATTAAAAGACGGAGAAACGATAGATAATATTGTTATCGAAGCACCAAATGCAAAAGAGCTTCTTAATATAAAGGCTGATAATGTTCATTTTGAAAATATAATATTTGAAAATGCCATTTCCTTTAATGATTCCAAAATGGCAGCTTTTGGTCAGGCGGCAGGAATGATAGAGGGGGCAATAAGAGCATTTAACTCAAAGAATGTAAGCTTTGATAACTGTACTTTCAGAAATCTCGGAAACTATGCTGTTGAATTTGGCGACGGTTGTAGATACTGTTCAGTAAATAACTCAGAAATAAAATTCTGTGGCGCAGGCGGAATAAAGGTAATGGGCTCAGACTACTTTGGAGACGAAAAAGACGCTTGCGGATATATGAGCTTTACGAATAATCATATACATCATAATACACTTGTGTATTACAGCGCAATCGGAATATATGTACGAAACGGTTTTTCGATGAATATAACAGGAAACGAAATTCACGATATGATGTATTCAGGAATTTCAGTTGGCTGGGTATGGGGATTTTTCAAATCAAGAACATGCGACAATGTTATTTCGCATAACCATATTTATAATTTAGGTGACGGTCAGATGAGCGATATGGGCGGAATTTATTTGCTTGGACCTCAGGGGGGAACAGTGGTTTCACATAACCATATACATAACATCAAAAAAGCCAACTACGGCGGTTGGGGAATATACTTAGATGAAGGCAGCATGGGAATAATTGTTGAGAAAAATATTGTTCATCACACAGCCTCAGAATGTTTCTTCTCTCATTGGGCAAAAGAAAATACTGTACGATATAATATTTTTGCATTTCCCGTTGACGGCGGTGTTGTTGGGTTATCTTCAAACGGAAAATACTTCCAGGGAATGTTTATAAAAAATATCTATATTACAGACAAAAAGCCAATTTATCAGGGCGAAGATAAATTTGACCACAGCGCAAATTATCTTATTTCAGAAAATAACTTTATCTATGATGTATCGGGAAATCAGATATTTAACAGCTTTGGTATGACAACTATGGAAAGATATTCTGAAAGTACCTGGGAGGAATGGAATAAAAACAGATATGACCTTATGTCATATGTGGGGGATTTGAAGGTTAATACAGAAACATTTGAAATAGCAGAAGATTCCATTGTATATCAGTACGGCTTTTACAATAAATAAAACTTTATAATAGATGGAGAACAAAAAATGAAAACTAAACGCTTAAAAAGTCTGAAACTCAGTATTATGCTTTTTATACTTGTTTTTGTTGTAAACGCATGCGTTTACATGACAAAAAATATGTTTGCGGCGGCTATGGCTTTCATTGTTGAGGAAGGCGTTATGACAAAATCACAAACAGGTACGATAAGTGCAGGCTTTTGGTTGGTTTACGGTATTTTTCAATTTTTAGGCGGATTTGCGGCAGATAAATTTTCTCCGTATAAGCTTATAATGATAGGCTTGATAAGCGGAATTGTTTCAAATCTTATTATTTATTACAATCAGAGTTATTTTGTAGTAATGGCTGTTTGGTGCATAAATGCAGCATTTCAGTTCGGACTATGGCCGGGAAGCTTTAAAATCGTTTCAACGCAAATGAAGCTTGAATTCAGAGATACAGCGATTTTCTGGATTTTGCTTTCCACAAGCGTGGGGCAGGCTCTCAGTATGATTATTGCTTCTTGTGTAAATTTCTGGCAACAGAATTTTATTGTTTCTGCAATAGTCTTAACGGTGATACTTGTTCTATGGAGCTTTTTATATAAAGCTTTTGAGATAAAAATGGAGGACGGAAGCGAGCATTTTACAGGAACAAAGGAAATTCCCTTAAAAGAAACAATCGGAATGAAGGAGCTGATTTTAAAATCAGGACTGCCTGTACTTTTCTTAATCAGCTTTCTTATCAATACAACGGCAAACGGAATGAAAACAGTTACACCTGTTATGCTTATGGAATCCTATGACGCACTTCCTGCAGCAATCGCAAACAGACTTGGAGTAATACTTATTGTGTTTGCAACCTTAGGAATGTTTCTTTCAAATATTTTTCGCAGTAAGGTAACAAAAAATGAAATGAAGGGTGCGTCAATACTTCTTTTTATAAGCGTTCCTGCGCTTATACTTTCGGTGTTTATCGAAAAAATTCATTATGCGTTTATACTTGTATTTCTTTCCTTTGCCATGATGTTTGTACAGGGGGCATTACCGTTTGCAAACACATTTGCTTCGGCAAGATTTACATATTGCGGTAAAAGCGGAACTGTATCAGGAATATTAAACGCGGCGCTTGCTATGGGAAATGTTTTATCGTCATATCTTTTTTCAAAAATGGCTGAACATTTTCCCTGGAACACTGTCACAGCTGTCTGGGCAGGAGCAATAGCATTAGCGGCAATTACTACTCTTTTGATGATACGCTTCTGGACAATATTTATAAAAAAAACAAAAATTTGACGAAGGAGAAAAATTAAAATGATAAAATTATATCCAATGCCTGTGAATATCACAGAAAAAGAAGGAACATATGAATTTTTATATGTATCTGTAAAAGGAATTGAGAATAAAACTATTTTAGATGTATATAGCGGTATGGGAATTATATTGTCTGAATGTAAAGCATCGAATGTTATTTACACAAAAACATACAATTTTTCGGAAGAGGAATATGAAATTATTATAAACGAAAACGGCGCGGAGATAGTCTATACCTGTGAAAGCGGTGCATTCTACGGCACTCAAACGCTTTGTCAGCTTATAAATATGAAAAAGGTATCTTATCTTGAAATAAAAGATAATCCGCTTCATAAAAACAGAAAGCTTCATCTTGATATAAGCCGAGGAAAAATTCCTACAATGGAGCATTTTAAAGAGATAATAGATTATGCCGCTATGGCAAGATATAATATTTTTGCTCTTTATTATGACAGAATTGTTTTTAAGTTTCCGTCTTTGGAAGGCCTTTGGGAAGAAGACGCAATTACAACAGATGAGCTTTGGCAGATAAAAAAATGGTGTAATGAAAAATTTATCAAGCTTACTATCGACACAGAGGCATTCGGACATCTTGCAAACTTCTTAAAAACAGACAGATTTAAACATCTTTCAAATTCTTTGGACGAAAATAAGCCTAACGGAGATTTGAATCCTCTTGACCCTGAAAGTGTTGAATTTGTCGATATGCTTATCGGGGATATTGCACCTTTTGTTGATACTGAATTTTTGAATGTAGGTTTTGACGAGGTCGCTTCTTTAAAGACAGGAAAAACAAAAGATGAGGTTGCCAAAAAAGGTGAAGCAAGAGTATATATAGACTTTTTAAATAAAATAAATAATCTTATCACAGAAAAATATAATAAAATTCCGATATTCTGGTGCGATATGTTTTTCGGAGTGAAAAAAACTGAAGAAGAAGTCCTTGATTTTCTTAAATTGTTCCCGAAAAATGCCATAGCGGGAGATTGGGGCTATGAGCAGGAATATGAGTACCACAAATTTGAAAGAAACAACAGACTTTGTAAGGAAGCAGGACTCAAGTTTTTCAACTATGCAAGCACAAGTCTTTTTTCTCAGTATGTTGCAAGAACATATAATCAGACTTTAAATGCAGAAGTAGCTTGCCGTCAAGGCTATGAACACGGTGCATACGGTGTTGCAACAACAACTTGGGGAGACGACGGAAATTCACAGTTTTTTGTATCGGAACTTGGCGGAATTTTCACATTTGGCTCAACAGCATGGAACTACAAGGATTTTCAGCTTTCCTATGTTCATGACTTTATGAATAAGTTTGTTTATAAAGCAAAAGATTGCAATTTTGCAGGAATTGTTGCCGGCTTTGGTGACGCGGCATGGTTTACAAAAGGAAAATGCCCTGACTCAAATCAGTTTGTTTTTGCTTCAAAGTGTTCCTATGATAATACTCTTTTGTGGAACGGATACCATGCACATACAGGTATAAAACAAATTCATATTTACGATATGGTTGATATATACGGCTGTGAAAAAGCAATTGAACATGTTGCTTGTTTAAGAGAAAAGCTCGAAAATGCACAGCTTTCATGTGAAAAAGCGACTGAAGTAAAAGAAAAACTCCTTCTTAATGTAAGAATGTTTGAATGGGTAATAAAGCTTTCATATTTCAAGCTTTGTATGCTTGTTACAAAGGATTATGAAAAAGCGCGTGAGCTTATCCCACAGATTAATTTCTGTACAGATGATATACAAAAAAATTTCTTTAAGCTTTGGGTAACAGAAAACAGACCGGCGCTTGGCTCAATATTTATCGGTAATATTGAAAGACGGGTAAAAGAATTTAACGAATATATAAAAAATATGCCTGAACTTAACTAAAAGGAGAAAAGTAAAATGCTGAAATTATATCCAATGCCCGTGAATATCGCAGAAAAAGAAGGTACATATGAATTTAATTATGTGGCAGTAAAAGGAATTGAAAACGAAATTATTTTGGGTGAATATAAAGACAGAGGAATTGTTTTATCTGAAGATAAAGTAGCAAATGTTATTTACACCAAAAAAGACGGACTTTCGGAACAGGAATATGAGCTTATTATAAACGAAAACGGCGCTGAAATTTTGTATTCATATGAAAACGGTGCATTCTATGGCACACAGACGCTTTGTCAGCTTATAAATATGGAAAAGGTAAATCACCTTGAAATAAAGGATAAGCCGCTTCTGAAAAACAGATGTCTTTCTTTTGATATCAGCCGTGGAAAAATTCCTACAATGGAGCATTTTTTAGATGTTATCAAAAAGCTATCAATGGCAAGATACAACACTCTTATTTTATATTATGACAAAATTATAATACAGTTTCCGAAGCTTGAAGACTTATGGGAAAAAGACGCAATAACGATTGAGGAATTATGGCAGATAAAAAAATGGTGTAACGAAAGATTTATAAAATTAAGTATTTCTGTTGAAACCTTCGGACATCTCTATCACTTTTTGAAGCACGACAGATTCTGTCACCTTTCAAATTCGCTTGATGAAGCAAATCCTGGCGGAGACCTTAATCCGCTTGACCCTCGTTCAATTGAATTTGTAGATATGTTGATTTCTGATGTAATTCCTTTTGTTGATACTGATTTTCTCCAGGTTCACGGTGATGAGGTTGTATCTTTGGGAAAAGGAAAATCAAAAGACGAGGTTTTGAAAAAAGGTTTAAACACAGTGTATATGGAGCATATGCAGAAGGTTTGCGACCTTGTTATAAATAAATATAAAAAGATACCGGTTGTTGCAAATGATATGTTTATGAAAAGAACAATGACAAGTGAGCAAATACTTGAAAATCTCAAAAAATTTCCTAAAGGTGCGGCAACAACAGATTGGGGATATGAGTCTGAATATGAATATCACAAGTTTTCTGAATACGGCAAGCTTCTTCAACAGTCAGAAATTCCATATTTCACTTGTGTCAGCACGGGAACCTTCAGTCAGTATGTCCCAAGAACATATAATCAGAGCTTAAATGCAGAGGTGGGTTGCAGAGCGGCTGTTGAATACGGCGGAGATGGTGTTGTTCAGACAACATGGGGTGATGACGGTAACTCTCAGTTTATGGTAATGGAATACACAGGCATATTTACCTGCGGCGCAACTGCGTGGAATGTTTACGGTTTTCAGCTTTCATATGTACATGAATATCTTGATAAATATGTATTTAAAACAGCTTCGGGAAGATTAGCTAAAGTTATTGCAGGATTTGGTGACGCAGCATGGTATACAAAAGGAAAATGCCCTGATTCAAATCAGTTTGTTTTTGCTTCAAATTGTTCCTATGATAATACTCTTTTGTGGAACGGATACCACGCACATACCGGTATAAAGCAAATCCATATTTACGATATGGTCGATATATACGGCTGTGAAAAAGCGCTTGAGCATGTTGCTGCTTCAAGAGAAAAGCTTAATAAGATAAAGCTTGAATGTAACGACAATGCTTTAATGACAGAAAAGCTTAGTTTAAATCTTCGTATGTTTGAGCTTGCAATAAGACTTTCTTACTTTAAGCTTTGTATACTTGTTTTAAAGGATTTTGATAGGGCAAAAGAGCTGATTTCAGATATCAGATTCTGTTTTTCTGAAATCAGCGGTAATTTCAGCAGACTTTGGCTCACAGAAAATCGTGAGGGCGGTGGAGAAATTTTCCCCGGTGGTCTTGCAAGAAAACAAGCTGCTTTTGAAAAGTATGTTTCCGAAAATTTAATTTAAAAAAATCAGAGAACTGAGAAAATAAAGGAGATAAAATTATGCTTAGATTATATCCAATGCCTGTGAATATCACAGAAAAAGAAGGTACATATGAATTTAATTATGTGGCAATAAAAGGAATTGAAAACGAAATTATTTTGGGTGAATATAAAGACAGAGAAATTGTTTTATCTGAAGATAAAACACCAAATGTTATTTACACCAAAAAAGACGGACTTTCGGAACAGGAATATGAGCTTATTATAAACGAAAACGGCTCTGAAATTTTGTATTCATATGAAAACGGTGCATTCTACGGCACACAGACGCTTTGTCAGCTTATAAATATGAAAAAAGTAAATCACCTTGAAATAAAGGATAAGCCGCTTTTAAAAAACAGGCAGTTTTCACTTGATATCAGCCGCGGAAAAATTCCTACAATGAAGCACTTTAAGGAAATAATTGACTATGTCGCAATGGCAAGATACGATGTTTTGTGCTTATATTATGACAGAATTGTTTTTCAGTTTCCGAGCCTTGAAGGCTTATGGGAAAAAGACGCTATCACAATGGATGAACTTTGGCAGATAAAAAAATGGTGTAACGAAAAATTTATAAAAATGTATATAAATGTTGAAGCCTTCGGACATCTTGGTAACTTCCTTAAACACGACCGCTTTAAGCATTTGTCAAATTCTTTGGATGAAAATAATCCGGGAATGGACTTGAATCCTCTTGACCCGCGCTCACTTGAATTTGTTGATATGATGCTTTCTGATGTAATGCCTTTCTGCGATACTGATTTTATTGCAGTAAGTGTTGACGAGGTTGGGTCTTTGGAAACAGGAAAATCAAAGGACGAAGTTAAAAAAAGAGGAAAAATGGTTGTTTATATGGAGTATGTTACTAAGCTTTATAAGCTCGTAACGGAAAAATATCATAAAACACCCAGATTTTCAGGCGATATGTATTTAAAAAGAACAGCGACTGACGACGAAATCCGTGAGCTTCTGAAGCTTTTCCCAAAAGGTGCTATAGTAGGGGATTGGGGTTATGAATCCGAATACGAATATCACAGATTTGAAAGAAACAACAGACTTTGTCAGGAAATGGGACTGAAATTTGAAAACAAGGCAAGTACGGGAACATTTTCACAGTATGTTCCAAGAACATATAATCAGACTTTAAATGCTGAGGTATCTTGCCGTCAGGCGTATGAACACGGTGGCTATGGAGTTTCTACATCAACATGGGGAGATGACGGAAATTCACAGTTTTTTGTAATGGAGCTGGGAGGCTTGTTTACCTTTGGTGCAACTGCGTGGAACTATAAGGATTTTCAGCTTTCTTATGTTCATGAGTATATGGATAAATATATCTATAAAACAAAAAAAGGAAGTCTTGCAAAAACTATTGCCGGCTTCGGTGACGCGGCATGGTATACAAAAGGAAAATGCCCTGATTCAAATCAGTTTGTTTTTGCTTCAAACTGTTCTTATAATACAACGCTTTTATGGAACGGATATCACGCACATACCGGTATAAAGCAAATCCATATTTATGATATGGTTGATGTATACGGCTGTGAAAAAGCGCTTGAACATGTCGAAGCTTCAAAAAAAGCTTTAAAGGCGGTTGACTGCGAAAATGCAGATTTAATAAAACGAAAGGCTGCTCTTAATTTAAGAATGTTTGAGTTTGCTATAAGGCTTTCATACTTCAAATTATGTGTGCTTGTTTTAAAGGATTATGATACTGCTAAAGCTTTGGTTGACAGTATAAACGCTTGCTTTTCAGATATATCCGATAATTTCAAAGGCTTATGGAACACAGAAAACAGAGACTCAGGCTCGGAAATTTTCTTAAATAAGCTTGAAAAGAAAAGAAACGATTTTTTGGAATATGTCTCAAACAATTTGAAATAATTTTTCGGAGGTAAATGAGATGAGCGTTATATTTGAAACGAAAAACTGGAAATGGGAAGTAGACGAAAGCGGTATTAATAAAAGCATTACAAAAAAAGATGAAAATGTTAATATATGTGTTTTAAATCAGTATTTTGCATATATTTGTGTATCGGGAAAAAGAGCAGTACCTCCCAGCTTCAGACCGAAAGACGCATATGTAAAAGTACCTCAGGAAGCTGTGGTTTTGCCTGAAAGAATTTCAAGGGAAAACAATACCATGAAAGTTGAATTTAAAAATCCGACATTGGTATTTACGCTTGATGTAGAAGAAAAAGAAAGTACAGTTATTTTTAAAGTGACAGATGTTTCTCCTTCAGATTATGATTACGGAAGATTTTTCTTCGGCTGTTTTGAGCTTAATGAAAATCACGGTGATACATATTCATCTGCAATTACTCACAATTTAGAAATACAGGCAGTTGAGGTTCCGGGATATTGTGTAAGGTGCGGAGCATATACAACACAAGTTATCGGAGATAAAAATAAAGCCTGTGAATTTGTGATTTGTAAAAATGATAATATGCGTGATGAAATTAAGAAAATCTGCGAAGGACTTTCTATTGAAGATGTTATTGTTTCAAAAAAAGGCGGAGCTTTTTCAGATGCGTGTGTCGAGGCAACCTTGAATTACGCTGAAGTAAACGGTGAGAATGTTTATGACCTTGAAAAATTTTTAGAGCCTCATAAGCACCTCGGAATAAATTTATTTGATATAGGTCACGGAAAAATTTTCCGTCAGGGCGATATGACAGTATTGGCAGGGAGTGCTGAAAAATTCAAAAAAGAATTTGTTGATGAGCTTCATAAAAGAGGTATGAAGGTTGGTCTTCATATTTATGGTGCAATGATTGCCGTTGATTCATACTATGTTACACCGATACCGCATAAGGACCTTGCTGTTGTGGATTATTACAGCTTAAAGGAAGATTTATCGGAAAATGCTGATGAGCTTTTTATAAATGAGGATACCGATAATATTGTGATGGTACAGCAGCACGCTGACAATAAGCCTTGCTGTTTTGCTATTGACGATGAGATTATTGTATTTGAAAAAAGAGGCGAAAACGGAAGAGTTTATTCTTTGGAAAGAGGTGCGTTCGGAACAAAGAAGGCTTCTCACAAAAAGGATACCCAAATAAGACACCTTGCACGTAATTTTAATCACTTCAATCCAACTCCGGGAAGTGAGCTTTTCTGGGAAATTGCGAGAAAAACAGCAGATTTTTACAATGAATGTGACTTTGACCTTATTTATGTTGACGGTCTTGATGTTTCATATGTGCTTAACAGTCCTGAGAGCCTTCATTGGATGGACGAATCAGCTTATGAGTTAAACTGGTATTACACTGCAAAATTTGTGCAGGAAATATTAAAACGCTGTAAAAAAACTCCGATGCTGGAATACAGTATGCTTTTCCCGGCAGTATGGGCAGGGAGATCCCGTTCAGGAACATATGACACATTCTTTACTGCATATAAATCAGGTATCGATTACCATTGCAGATACAACGAAAAAAATGTTCATGATAAGCTTCTTACCTCACAGCTTGGATGGTATGATTTTTATCCGATGTCTTTTGAGTATGACACACCTTATTTCAGTACATATATTTCTTCTTATGAATTTGCGGAGGATATAGATTATCTCGGACAGAAGGTGGTTGCCTACGATTCTGCTGTTTCATCTCTTTCCTACGGTGCAAAAAAGCATCCTGAAATGAATAAAAAGAGAACTGAAAATGAAATGGTTTTATCAAAATACTGTAACCTTAAAGAGCAGAATTATTTTTCACAGGAAATAAAAGATATGCTTAAAACTGAGGATAAGTGCTATAAGCTTTGTGAAAAAGACGGAAAATACTATTTTAAAGAATGGGAAAGAATACTCGGTTATCCTTATTCATTTAAAGACGGTGAAAATTCATATAAGGCAGTAAATAAATTTAAAACTCAGAAGCCGTTTATCCGCCTTCTTTGTACACATACAGCAAAAGAAACAGAAGTCTCCTTTGTTGTTGCAAAATTTGACAAGGATATCCCTGCAAACGAGCAGATGGAAATCATAGATTTGAAAAAAGGGAAGGACATCTATACTGATTTAAGAGGAAACGAAGCGTTAGGCTTATGGGTAAAAGGAAATAATTCTGACGAATGTATGAATATCTGTCTTTTTGGCTCTCCACATACAAAGGTACTATTACAGAATGTTATTCATCTCGATTTTGAAGGCTGGAGATATTTTACACTTTGTGAAAAGGATGCCGAGGAGGCGCTGTCGATGAAATTTAACTATTCGCAAAAAGCTTCTGAAATTATTAATAATTTAGGCTATCATTCATTTTATCAGCCTATACCTTGCTATGATTCTATGTATGCAATGTTTATCGGCTTTACAGGCGAGGGAAAAGATGTATATATCGGAGACATTATGGCAATAAAGCCTGAAAAGGAAAATGTAAAAAATCCGTCTGTTGAAATTAACGGTGAAAAAATCACATTTATCTGCGAGCTTAAACCGTCTGAATATATTGAATACAGCGGCGGTAATGAAGCTGATGTTTGCGATATTTGCGGCAAAAACAGAAAAGCAGAGGTTAAAGGTACACATCCGACTATAAAAAACGGCGAAAACACTGTTTATATAAGCGGAGAGGGAAGCGGAGTCAGAAGAATAAAATCGTATCTGATAACTGAAGAATAAATATAAAAAGGAGTTATAACCATGATTATAAAAGGCGGTATGGTTTTAGATGAAAATTTTAAGTTTATTGACGCCGACATTAAGACAAACGGTGAAACGATAGAAAAAATTTCCGGGGAAATAAACGGCGTCAGAAATCTTGTTTCAATTGGTGTTCTTTTGGAGAAGGCTTGTATGATGATAGCTGAATATAAAAAATGTTATTGTAAGAGGTAAAGCTCTTAATTAAAAAAGCATAGAAAAAGGGGCTGTGACAAAATAACAGCTTAAAATTAAAGAAAAATGAGGACGATT